>CAYYFX010000051.1:0-27469 GCA_964471155.1 uncultured Gemmatimonadota bacterium
ACGAAGCGCGTCTGCGGCATGGGCCCGTCCACCGCGTCCACGAGCAGCAGCACGCAGTCCACCATGGACAGGATGCGCTCCACCTCGCCGCCGAAGTCCGCGTGGCCCGGGGTGTCCACGATGTTGATCACGTGGTCCCCCCAGTGGACCGACGTGTTCTTCGCCAGGATGGTGATGCCGCGCTCCCGCTCCAGGTCGTTGGAGTCCATCAGGCGGTCCGCCACGGGGCCGCGTTCCCCCAGGGCCCCGGACTGCTGCAGCATCCGGTCCACCAGGGTGGTCTTGCCGTGGTCCACGTGGGCCACGATGGCGATGTTGCGGATGGACTCGATCAAGGCGGACCTCTGCGGTGGCCGGCCCGGGGGGGCCGGCGGGGCGTGGCTCGACGCGATCGTCGGAGTCGGAATCTCGGCGAGTGGAGCGAACGAGGGTAGGCGCGCGCGGGGGCGGCGTCAAGCGGGCTGCCCCGGGCCGGGCCGCGTCCGCACCCGCGGGCCCCGAACCCGGATGGCCCGCGGCCGACCGTTCCGGCGCATGGGGGGTTGGATCGAACCCCTCTCCCGGAGGAACCGCCGTGCGATCGCCCTCGAGCCTGCCCTTCCTGGTCGCGGCCGCCGCGACCGTCGCGGCCGCCATCACCCCCGCGCCGGCCCCGGCGGGAACCCTCGTCTTCTCCGCGGACTTCGAGAGCGGCCTTCCCGCCGAGTTCTCCGCCCCGGGCGCCGGGATCGAGCCCGTGCAGGGCTGGGCGGGCCTGGGCAGCGGCGGGAACGTGTTCGCCGGGAGCTTCCTCCGCTACACCAGCCAGCCCCTGCTCGATACGCAGCTCACCCTGACCGGCCTCCCGGCCCACGACGCGATCGACGTCTCCATGCTGCTCGCCGTGATCGACTCCTGGGACGGGACCGAGCTCCTCGAGATCCTCGTGGACGGCGCCGTCGTCTTCTCGCACTGGTTCCAGCTCGCCACCGGCGACACGTCCAGCTACACCGCACCGCCGGGCGGGCTGTTGAGCTCCGGGACGAACCTGGGGTTCTCGAACGGGACGTGGTACAACCACGATCGCGCCTACGATCTCTCCGTGGACGCGACCCTCACGGGGATCCCGCACACGGCGGATTCGGTCACGATCACCTGGCGGATCGGGGCGGTGTCCGGCCCCGCGGCGGCGCAGTGGCAGGGCGGCGCGGACGAGTCCTGGGCGATCGACCACGTCGTCGTGGCGGTGTCCGACCCCGGCGTCAGCGCGCCGGAGCCGGACCCCGCCCTGTCCTGGTCACGCGTGAAAGCGATGCACCGGACGCGCCGCTAGGCTAGCGCGCCGCGGCGGAGGCCGTCGTCTCCTCGGGCCGGTGCTTCACCCACGTGTCCAGCCACTGCTCCTGCTCCCAGAGCATGTGCAGCAGGGACTCGCGCGCGCGGTAGCCGTGGCTCTCGTGCGGGAGCATGACGAGCCGGGCCCGCGCGCCGTGGCCGCGCAACGCGTCGTAGTACCGCTCGCTCTGCATCGGATACGTGCCGGGGTTGTTGTCCGACGCGCCGTGGATGAGCAGGATCGGCTCGTTCACCGCGTCCGCGTGCATGAACGGCGACATCGCGAAGTACGTCCCGGGCGCCTGCCACAGCGTGCGCTCCTCGGACTGGAACCCGAAGGGCGTGAGCGTGCGGTTGTACGCGCCGCTCCGCGCGATGCCGGCGGCGAAGAGATCCGAGTGCGCGAGCAGGTTCGCGGTCATGAACGCGCCGTACGAGTGGCCGCCCACCGCCACCCGGCGCGGATCCGTCACGCCCCGGCGGACCAGCTCGTCCACCGCGGCCTGCGCGCAGCCCACGAGCTGCTCCTTGAAGGTGTCGTTCGGCTCGGTCTCGCCTTCGCCCACGATCGCGATCGTGGGGTCGTCCAGCACGGCGTACCCGAGCGGCAGGAACAGCAGCGGCGAGAACGCGCTCACGCGGTCGAAGCGGTACGGCGAGTCCTTCACCTGCCCCGCGAACTCCGCGCTCTTGAACTCCTCCGGGTACGCCCAGAGGATCGTGGGCAGCGGCCCCTGCGAGGCGTCGTATCCCGGCGGGAGGTACAGGGTGCCGTTGAGCTGCACGCCGTCCGCGCGCGCGTACCGGATCAGCTCCTTGGAGAGCCCCTTGAGGCCCGGCGTGGGGTGCGGGAACGTCGTGAGCGCGCGCGGCGAGCCGTCGCCCGCCCGGCGCACGAAGTAGTTCGTGGGCTCGTCCACGGACTCGCGCGAGGTGAGCAGCACGTCGCCCGCCTCGTCCAGCATGGCGACGGGGCGCTCGAAGTACGGCCCCTCGGAGCGGAAGCAGCGCGTGGACTCCCCGGTGGCGAGGTCGAGCGTGTCGAAGAACGGACGGTCGCCCTCGGGGGACGCGCCGTCGCCCATCAGGAAGATCGTGTTGCCGTCGCCGGTCGTGGCGAGCACGAGTCGGCCGCGCTCGTCGCGCCGCTCGACGGGGCGGCCCGGATCGCCGTAGCGATCCTGCCAGGAGCGATCCCAGAGCTTCACCGGCGCCGCGTCCGGCGTGCCCGGCTTCGCGATCCACGTGCGCATCGTGCGGGTCTGCCACCACCACTCCCACACGAGCGCGAGGTCGTCGCGCCCCCACTCGACGCCGCCGGCGCGGAAGGCCAGCGTGACCCACGGCGTCGCCTCGCCCCGGAACGGCGCGTCCAGCAGGAACAGCCGGTCGCGCTCCGCGGCCTCCACGCCGGCGTCGCCGCCGTCCAGCGCCTCCTCCCACACCAGCATGGCGGGCGCGTCGTTCCGCCACGTGAACTCCCGCGGGCCCGTGGGGACGCTGCCGTAGGTGACGGGCACGGTCTCCTGCAGCGGGAGGTCCGCCACGAGACGGGCCACGGCGCCATCGCGGTCCAGGATCTCCACGCGCCGCGGGTAGCGCTCCATGGGCACGAGGTAGGACCACGGGCGGTGCATCGTCTCCACGACGATCCACTTGCCGTCCGGGGATCCCTGGAAGCTCGCGATGAGCCCCGGCTCGCCGATCGGCGTCACCTTCCCCTTCAGGCTCACGCGGGCGAGGCGGCTGGCGAAGTAGTGCTCGAAGAGCGCCTCGTCGTGCGGGTCCTCCAGCAGGTCCTGGTAGGTGACGGCCGCCGCCTTCTCGCCCGTGCTCTCCTGGATGACGGGGCCTTCGGGCACGCGCGGTTCCTCGGGCGGCGCGCCCTGCCCCTCCGGGCGGATCGTGCACAGGAGCGTCTCCGCGTCGAGCCACTCGGGATCCGCCTCGGCGCACAGGTTCAGCACGGGACGCGTGAGCCGGCGCGCCCGGGCCTGGCCGATGTCCGCCACCCACAGCTCGATCCCGTCCGCCGCCTCGTGCGTGAACGCGACGTGCCGCCCGTCCGGGGACCACGTCACGTGGTTCAGCCGCGGCGAGGGCGGCAGTCCCTGCACCGCGCGCGTCTCCCCCGACGCGATGTCCACGATGGTGAGTCCGTTCAGCGGCCGCGTGCGGCTGGGTCCGTACAGGCGCGGGTGGATGCGCGTGCCGCCGAGTCCGATCTCGGGCGCCGCGACCTCCTCGATGCCGGGGAGGTTGGGGCGCTCGAGCAGGAGCAGCCGCGTGCGGTCCGGCGAGAGCGACGGGAGCGGCGTGGGCGGCGCGTCCACGATCGCGGTGAGCGCCGGCGAGGGCTCCCGGTACACGGGCGTCGTGTCGGCGGACGCGATGCCGGCGAGCGGGCCGATTCCCAGGACGGCCGCGACCGCGGCGGGCAACAGGCGGGCCGCGGGCGGCGCGGCGGACGGGGCGGACGGGGTCACGGGTCACCTCCTGGGGGATTCGACCGCGGGGAGGGCCATTCTCCCCGATCCCCCGCCCCGGGTCACGCCGGTTCCCGGCTCGACGGGACGGCTCGACCCCGGGGGGCCGGAATTGGTAGCCTCGCACCGACTCGGTCGACCCCGACCCGAGTCCACGGGCGCGGCCCGCCCCCGGGCGCGCTCCTTCCCCAGCACGAGGTCGGGGCATGCGGAGCGGGACGGAACGGGCGCCCGCGCCCCCCTCGGGGCGGGTGCGCCTTCTGTACGCGTGCGCGTTCCTCTCGGGGATCGCCGCGCTCTGCTACGAGGTGGTCTGGGCGCGGTCGTTCTCGCTCGCGCTCGGGGCCACGCGCCTCGCCACGGGCGCCGTCGTCGCCGGGTTCCTCGGCGGCATGGCGGTCGGCGCGCGCGCCTGGCCGGCGCTGCGCGGGCGCGTGCCGGATCCGCTGAAGGGCTACGCGCTGCTCGAGGCCGGGATCGCGGTGACCGCGGTCGCGCTGACGTGGCTCGCGCCAGCGCTGCCCGGCGCGTTCGCCGCGCTGGCCGGCGACCTCGAATCCGGCCCCGCGCTGACCGTGCTGCGGTTCGCCGCGGCGATCGCGCTGCTGCTCGTGCCCTGCGCGCTCATGGGCGCCACGTTCCCCGCGCTCGCGGTGGCGGTGATCGACTCGCCCGACGCGCTCGGGCGAAGGCTGGGCGCGGTGTACGGGTGGAACACGCTCGGCGCCGCGGTCGGCGCGCTGCTGGCGGGACTGGCGCTGGTGGAGCTGCTCGGCGCCCGCGGCACGGCCCTGGCCGCGGCGGCCGTCAACCTGTCGGTGGCGGGCGCGGCGCTGTCGCTGGCGCGCGGCGTGCCGGCGGCCCCGGCTCCCGCGGAGCGCGACGCGCCGGCAATCGCCGGCACGCGACTGCCGCGCGGGCTGATCGCGGCCACCCTCCTGCTCTCGGGCTTCACCACGCTCGCCTACGAGATCGTATGGTTCCGCGCGCTGACCTACCTGTTCGGGAACAGCACGTACGCGTTCGCGGTGATGCTGTTCGTGTTCCTCACGGGGCTCGGCGCGGGCTCGCTGCTGCTCGGGCCGGTCGCGCGGCGCGGCGCGACGGAGCGCGCGTTCGCGGCGTGCCAGCTCGGCATCGCCGTCGCGGCGATCCTCGCGATCACGCTGCTCGCGCTCGTGCTCCAGTCCCCCGCCCTCGAACAGCACGTGAGCATCTTCTATCGCACCGTGTACGGGCTGCCGTGGTGGCAACGGCTGGGCGTGGCGACGGGCGTCGCGGTGGTCGCGCTCCTGCCGCCCACGCTGCTCATGGGGCTGGCGTTCCCGCTCGGAGCGAGCCTGTTCGCGGCCGCGGGCGGCGCGGGCGGCGCGGGCAGGCTCGGGCGCGGCCTCGGGGGCGCCGCGGCCCTTGCCAACGCGGGGAGCATCCTCGGCGTGCTGATCGCCGCGCTGCTGATCCTGCCGCGGCTCGGCACGGCCGCGGGAACGGTCGCGATCGCCGCCGTCAACGTGGCCCTCGGGCTCGCGGCCGCCGCGCGGCTCCGCACGCGCTTCGTGTCGGCCGCCGGCGCCGTCGCCGTCGCGGCGCTGGCGTTCGGCGTCCTGACGCAGGATCGGCTGCAGTTCACGGTGGCCGGACGGACGATCCTGCGCCCGGAGCTGATCTTCGCGAAGGAGGGCGACCTCGCCACCGTCCAGGTCTGGCGCGACCGGACCCGGCCGGACCGCCTCGGCATGGCGATCGACGGCACGATCATCGGGGCCACGCGCACGTGGGGCGACTCGCCGTACCGCAAGCAGGTGTTCCTCGCGCACCTTCCCTTCGCGCTGGAGCCGCGCGCCGCCTCGGTGATGACCGTAGGGCTGGGCTGCGGGTCCACGCTGGCGGCGCTGCTCGCGCATCCCGGGGTGGCGCACGCGGATGTCGTCGAGATCAACGCGCCGGTGGCGGAAGCCTGCCTGCTCTTCCCGGAGTCACGCGCGTTGATCGATCCGCGCGCGACCCTCGTGGTGGAGGACGCCATCCACCATCTGCAGCGCACCGACCGGCGCTGGGACGTGATCGTCTCCGACGGGAAGCTCGCGCAGTCCTTCTCCGGGAACTCGAAGCTGCTGACGCGCGAGTACTATGCGCTGTGCGCGCGGCACCTGACGGACCGCGGCGTGTTCGTGCAGTGGATGCCGCTCGCGATCACGGAGGAGGAGCTGGGCGTCATCGCGCGCACGATGGCGGATGCGTTCCCGCACGTCGGGCTGTTCTTCGAGCCGCCCGCGAACCTCGTGTTCGCGGGCGCGCGCCGGCCGCTCGCCGGGCGTCCGCGCGCGACCGAGGCCTCGTTCGCCGGCACCCGGGTCCCTCGCGATCTCGCGGCGCTCGGCATCCCCGGCGTGGACGGCCTGCGCGGGCGCTGGGTGGCGGACGGTCCGGCGCTGCTGGAGGCCGTCGGGCCGGGACCGATCAACACGTGGGACCGGCCGCTCCTCGAGTTCCTGGCGTATCGCGGCGCGGGCGTCCAGTACCGCGACGGCGGCGCGGGGATCCTCGAGCTCCTGTTGCGCGCCGAGGCCCTGGCCGCCGCGTCGCCGGACGCCGAGCTCGCCGCCACGCCGGAGGGCGCGGGCATGTCGCTCCTGCGCGCGGCGCTCGCCGCCGCGCTCGCGGGGGACCTGCCGCGGGCCGGCGTACTCGCGGCGGAGGCGAACGGCCGCAGCCCGGCGGACGGCGCGGTGGCCCACTGGGCGGAGCGGCTGCAGGCCGGCGCGGTGGCGGCGGCGCGGTAGCAGCGTCGGATCCGCTGGACAGCCCCGGTAGCATTTCGCAACATCGTTGCATGCCGCGTCGCCGGGATCTCCTCCTGCTGTTCGCCGTCGGCCTCGTCCTTCGTGTCGGGGCCTGGGCGCTCCTGCACGAGTCCCCCGCGGTGGCCGAGTCCTCCGTGCTCTCGAACCGGGCGATCCTGGGCGACCGTGCGGCCCCCGTCCCTCCGGACGAGCAGCGCGCGCCGGGCGTCATCTGGATGTACAACGGTGTCGCCGCCGTGTTCGGCCGGGACCGGTCCATCCTCCGGGCCGCGAACGCCGTTCTCGGAAGCCTCCTCGCCCCGCTGTTCCTCGCCTGGGCCGCGCGGCGGACGGACCACCGCACGGCGCGGCTGGCCGCGCTGCTGCTCGCGATCCATCCGGAGCTCGTGTTCTTCTCGGTCACGTTGTGGAGCGAAGCGCTCTACATGGTCCTGCTCCTCGCCGCGCTCGTCGTGTTCGGCGGGGCGCGACGCGGGAGCGGTCTCGCGCGGACCGCGGCCGCCGGGATCCTGCTCGGCCTGGCCGGCCTGACGCGCGAGACGGGGCTGATCCTCGCCGCGCTGCTGTCGGCGTGGCTTCTCGCGGAGGCGCGACCGGGCCGCTGGCGGCCGGTCGCGTGCGCGGCGCTTCTGGCCGGCTCGTGCGCCCTCGTCGTCCTGCCGTGGTCCCTGTCGATGACGCGGCGGTCGGGGCATCCGGTCCTCGTCACCGACTTGAACGCCATGCGCTTCTACGTCGGCAACGGGAGGATGCCCGCCGGCGCCGGCGAATATCCGGGCCGACGCATCGGCACGCTCGGCGAGGCCTACAGGAACCTGGGCGACACGCAGGCCGCGCGCAAGGCCGCCGCCTGGCGGGAGGGTGCGGCCGCGGTCCGCGACGAGTTGCCGGCATGGCCGGTCCGCAAGCTCGTGCGCGGGCTGCGCCAGACCCTCGGCCTGAACTCGTTCCCGGCCGCCCGGCTGCTCGCGCACCCGGAAGACGGCGGCTGGGCGGGCTCATGGGCGTTCCACTTCACCACGGAGGCGTTCGATCGCCGGGCCGCCGGGCGGCTCCTGGCGAGCGTCACGGTGGCCTTCCACGCGCTCGTCCTCCTCGCCGGTGCGGGAGGGATCGCGCTCGGGGCGCTGCGCGGATCCGGGGGCATCTCGCTGGCGCTCGTCGCCGCCCACCTGCTGCCGCCCATCGTGACCCTGGCCTGCTCGCGATACCGCATCCCGATCCTGCCGCTGCTCGCGTGGGGAACCGCCGCGATCCTGGTGTCCGGAGGGTCCCTGTGGGCGGCCGCCTCCCCGCGGCGGCGCGTCCTCGCCGTGCTGGCGGTCGCGGCCGCCGCCGGGATCCTCGCGCTCTCGGGCCCGTACCTCCTGCCTCCGCAGTACGGGTGACCCGCGTCCCTCCTCAGGTCTTTGGGTGCGCCAGCGCGGTGCCGAGCCGGCGGACGCCCTCGACGATGTGCTCCGCGGAGAGCTGCGCGAATCCCAGGAGGAACCCCGGGGTCGCGGGAGCCCGGAGGTGGAACGGCGCGCCCGGGTAGATCCGGACGCCCGCCGCCTCGGCCCGCGCCACCAGCGCGTCCACGCCCGCCACGGTCCAGCCGGGAAGCCGGACGTAGACGTGCAGCCCTCCCGTCGTGGTGTGGATCTCGACCGGAAGGGGCAACCCGCGCAGCGCATCGAGCAGGGTCCGGCGCAGCAGGCGCATGCGTCGCGACGCGCGCCGGAGCAGCTTCTCGAGCTGGCCGCTCGCCATGAACTCGTGCAGCGTGGCGGACTCGAGCGTCGATACGGGCACGCCGGACAGGTTCGCCGCGGCGCGGAACGCCCGGATGAGCGATCCCGGCACGACCACGTACGCGATGGCGGGGTACGGGTCGATGAGCCGCGAGAACGTGCCCATGTGGATCACGCGATCGTCCGGATCGAGTCCCTGCAGCGCCTGCACGACGCTGCCTTCGTACAGGTACTCGCTGTTGTGGTCGTTCTCCAGGATCCACGCGCGCTCCGCCCGCGCCCATTCCAGCACCTCGAGTCGCCGGCCGAGGGGCTGGGACACGCCGGTCGGCCACTGGTGCGACGGCGTCGTGTACAGCAGCCGCGCGCGGCGCCCGCGCGGCAGCCGGTCGGCCCGCAGTCCCTTCGCGTCGACCGGCACCGGCACGAGCCGCACGCCCCGCGCGCGCAGCGTGTTGCGGGCGCCGAGGTAGTGGGGATCCTCGATGGCCACGACGTCCCCGCGCTCCACGAGGACGCGCGAGGCGAGGGCCAGCGCGGTCTGCTGCGACGGCAGCAGGAAGACCTGCTCCACCCCGGCCCGGACCGCGCGCGCGAGACGCACGTGCCTCAGCACCTGCTCGTGCACCGGCCCGGGAATCCGCGCGGGGTTCCAGCGGGGCGGATCCGCCTCGTGCAGCAGCGCCACGCGGCGCGCCGCCCGCGACCAGGCGCGGCGCGAGGCGTCGTCGGCGACGCTGACGTTGTACGAGAAGTCGATCCCGGCCGGGGGACGGATCGCGAGCGTGTGCGGCGCGAAGATCTCGCCGTGGGCGAGGACTCGCCGCCCTTCGCGCGAGATCGGCCCCGGCCGGGGCGCCGCCTCGACCGCGCCGCCCGGCACGGCGGCACGATCCGGCGCGATCCGCGGCAGGTCCCGCGCCACCACGGTTCCCTTGGCCCGGCGGGCCTCCACGTAGCCCTCGACGAGGAGCTGCGTGTACGCCGACACCACGGTGTTCCGCGACAGCCGGTTGGCCGCGGCGAGACGGCGGGACGGCGGCAGGCGATCCCCCGGGCGCAGCTCGCCGGCGCGGATGGCCTTCGCGAAGTGGGCGTACACCTGCTCCGCGAGGGGACGTTCGTAATCGATCGGTAAAACCACGCGGGGCCCCCCTTGGTCCTGTCATTCTTCCACATCTTGGCTCTTTCGGGTGGGCCAAGGACCTGCCCAGAGTGGGGGGCCGACCGGGGCCTTCCGCCCCGGCGCCCCTGCATCCCGGAGGTCCGTCCCATGCCGCGTCGCCGCCCCCGCCGTTCCCCGGCCGCCGCTCCCGTTCTCGCGCTCGCCCTGGCCGGGCTCGCCGCGTCTCCCGCCCCGGCCTCGGCCCAGGCCGCCTTCACCCCCGTCACGACGGGCCACCCGGTGACGATCGCGGGCGGGCACCGCGCCGCGAGCTGGGCCGACCCGGACGGGGATGGCGACCTCGACATCTACGTCACGCGCGGCGCGGTCGTCGGGGAGAACAACGACTACTACCGCAACGACGGCGGCACGTTCGTCCACGAGCCGGGCAGCGCGATCGGCCAGGACGGTCTCCGCGCGGACGGCGCGTCCTGGGGCGACTTCGACGGGGACGGCGACGAGGATGTCTTCGTCGTGAGCTGGTACGGCGAGCTGAACGCCCTGTTCGAGAACGACGGGGCCGGGAACTTCACGCGGATCCTCACCGGGGATCCCGTGACCGTGGGCACGTTCTCGGAGGACTGCGCCTGGGTGGACTACGACGCCGACGGCCACCTGGACCTCTTCGTGGTCAGCTCCGGGAACGCGGGCGAGGTGAACCGGCTGTACCGCAACGACGGGACGGGCGGGCTGATCGCGGTCACCACCGGCGCGCTGGTCACGGACGTGCGCCGCTCGCGGCACGCCGCGTGGGCGGACTGGGACGAGGACGGCGATCTGGACGTGTTCGTGGCGAACGAGGGCAACCAGGCGAACCAGCTGTACCGCAACGAGCTGGTGGAGACCGGCATCGCGACGTTCACGTCCGTGGCGGCCGGGGACGCCACCGCCGATCTGGCGCAGTCCTTCAGCGCGAGCTGGGGCGACTTCGACAACGACACCGACCTGGATCTGGTGGTGGCGAACTTCTCCCAGCAGAACGACGCGGTGTACGTGAACCAGCTCGTGGAGACCGGCATCCCCACCCTCACGAGGCTCGCCGGCGATCCCACGGCCACGTCCGCGGGGTGGAACGTGTCCTCGGTCTGGGCGGACTTCGACAACGACGCCGACCTGGACCTCTTCATGACGAACGGGTTCAGCAACACGCCCGGGCAGGCGCGCCGGAACTTCGTGTACGAGAACGTGGGCGGCGCCTTCGTCCGCGACAACGTCACGCCGCCGGGCGCGGACCTCGGCTGGTCCTTCGGCGCCTCGTTCGGCGACTACGACCGCGACGGGGACCTGGACCTCTTCGTCGCGAACTGGCTGGACGAGAGCCAGGCGAACTACCTGTACCGGAACGACGCGGAGTCCAACGGGAACGCGTGGTTGACGGTGCGCTGCGTGGGGACGACGAGCAACCGGTCGGGGATCGGGGCGCGGCTCCGCGCGACGGCGTCGATCGGCGGCAACGCCGTGACCCAGACGCGCCTCGTGTCCGGCAGCGACGGCTACTGCAGCCACAACCTCGAGCAGCACTTCGGCCTGGCGGACGCCGCCACCGTGGACCTGGAGATCCGCTGGCCGTCCGGGACGGTGCAGCAACTGGCCGGGGTGGCCGTGAACCAGCACCTGGTCGTGGTGGAGACGTCGTCCGTGGATGCGCCGGCCCCGGCGGCGGGGAAGCGGACCCTGTTGCTGATGGCGCCGCGGCCGAACCCGTTCCGCGAGGCCACCCGGCTCTCGTTCGAGCTGCCCGAGGCCGCGTCCGCGGTCACGCTGGACGTCTTCGACGCGGCCGGGCGCCGCGTGCGCGGGCTCGTCACCGGCGCGAAGGCCGCGGGCCGGCACGAGCTGACCTGGGACGGCCGCGACGCCGAGGGCCGGCCGGTGGCCCCCGGCACGTACTTCACGCGGCTCGCGGCAGGCGGCCTCGAGCGGTCCGGGAAGGTCGTCCGCGTGGAGTGACGCTCCCTCCCTACCGCTCGGCGGGCGCTGCCGCGAGCGCGAGCAGCGCCTGCACGGCCTTCTCCGCGCCGGTCGCCACGTCGCGGATGCGCGTGGGCAGCATATAGCACGGCGTGGTGACGATGCGATTGGCCTCGTCGATCACCACGTCCGTGCGGCCCGCCTCGAAGTGCCGCGCGCCCATCGCCTCGATCGCGGCCGCCGTCCCCGCGTCGCGGCCGATGGTGAGCTCCGGCGCGAGCTGCTTCCCGAAGATGCGGGCCAGGATGGCGGGCGCCACGCACAGGGCGCCGATGGGCTTGCCGGCCGCGTGCATCTCCCGGAGGAGCGACGCCACGCCCTCGTCCACGGTGCAGTCCGCCCCGTCCTTCGCGAACGTGGAGAGGTTCTTCGCCGCGCCGTAGCCGCCGGGAAGCACGACGACGTCGAGGTCCGCGGCATGGACGTTCCGCACGTCGCGGATCTCGCCGCGCGCGATGCGGGCGGACTCCGCGAGCACGTTCCGCTTCTCGCCCGCGGCCTTGCCGCTGCGGTGGTCCACGACGTCGGCCTGCGCGATGTCGGGCGCCATCACGATCGCCTCGGCGCCGGCGCGGTCGATGGCCAGCAGCGTGAGGACCGCCTCGTGGATCTCCGAGCCGTCCTGGACGCCGCAGCCGGAGAGGATCACTCCCACCCTGCTCATGTCCGACCCCTTTCATGACCCCGCCGCCGGCGCCGCGGAGGCGCTCCCCGCAGCGGCGGCGGCGCAGGTCCGCGGCGAGTCTACCGCGCGGGGCGGCTCCGGGACACCCGCGCCGCCGGCCGTGCTACGTTCCCGGGCGATCCCGGAGGTGACCCGTGGGAAGTGCCCGATCGATCGCCGCCCTCGCCGGCGCGGCCGCGCTCCTGGCCGGGCCGGGGAGTGCCGGTCCTCCCGCCGTGCTGCACGAGGTCCCCGGCGCCGGGGACGGGGCCGTCACGCAGGCGGACGTGGACGCGCTGTGCGAGTTCACGGTGTGGGGCTTCAACCTGCTGCTGGCGGACGCGGGCGAGCCCGCTCGCCTGGACGCCACTGCCAACCCGCGGATCGTGCGCTTCTTCGAGGAGGCCTGGCCGTACCTCGGAACCCAGGTGCAGGCGTTCGTGGCCGACGCGGCGCAGACCGCGCCGGCGCTGCGCGCCCGCGCCACGGGCACCGACGCGGACGCCACCGTGGACGCCTTCCTGGAGTTCTCCGACCTCGTGTGGGCCGGCGCGGAGGATGCCACCGTGGCGTTCTTCGCCGGCGCGCTGGACGAGGGAACGTACGGCGCGGCGTGGGCCGCGGCGCGCGGGATCCCGCTGGACGGCGCGGCCGGGGGGCCGGGCGTCTTCTCGGGCGAGTGACGCGGGGCGCGCCGCCTATCGGAAGACGGCGGCCCGCTTCTTCAGGGCGTCGAGGTTCGGCTCCGACGGGTTCAGCGGATCCCCGGGATGGATGCACTTCGCCGGGCACTTCTCCGCCGCCCTCACGAGCTGCTGGAACGTCCCCTTGGACGGGTCCGCGATCGTGGCCTGCTTGTCCGCGTTGTACTTGAACATCTGCGGGTTGATGTTGATGCACTCGTTGCATGTCGTGCAGAGCGCGGACTCCACCCACGGGGTCTCGGCGCCGCCGCCGGCCGCGGGGGACGCCGCGGCGGGGGCCGCGCCGGCTGCCGCTGGGACCGGCGCTGCGCCTCCCGCCGCGGGTACCTCGGGTGCCGCGGGCGCGCCCGACGGCGCCGTCCACGCCCCGGCGCCCCCGTCCAGCTCCAGGAGCCGGCGCGCGAGCGCCTGCATGGCCATCCCCGCGGCGTCGCGCTTCGCCAGCGCCAGCTCCTCGGCATGCTGCGCGGCCGCATCCGCGAGCGCGCGCTGGACCGCCTCGCGCACGTACTCGTTGCGGATGCCGGCCAGCTCCTGCAGCGTGCGCCAGAAGTCCCGCCGCTCCACGCACGCCGCCGCGAGACGGCGCGTGATCACGACGCGCCGCGGCTTCCCGGACGCGTCCCGCGCGTGCACGAACGGGATCTTCCGCAGCGCCTCGTCCTCCGGGAGGGCCAGCCACTGCGGAACCTCCAGCAGCTCCGGCGTCGCCGCCTCGTCCGAGACGGCGCGGAACTCGGTGACGAGCGCGGGATCCGTCAGCGCGAAGTCCGCGAACGTGAACTCGGCGCGCGCCCCGTCCGCGTCGTGGAACGGCCAGTCCTGCCCGGGCTCCGGGTTGCCGGAGAAGTCCATCCGGCCGGACCACGTGTGGCCTGCCTCCGGGTCGTACCGGAAGAACGGGTGCGCGCGGCCTTCCAGCGCGGCCCCGCTCCACAGCCAGTCCGGCATGCCGTCGGCCGCCACGCCGGCGGCGGCCAGGACGTGCAGCCCCGGACGCGGCGCCGCGAGCGCCCGCCGGAAGCCCTCGACCAGGTGCGCCGGATGCGACGCGGCGGACTGCTGCACGAACGCCGACCGATGCCCGATGCCGAAGTAGCCGAGCTCCAGGCGATGGCCCGAGAGGGGCGCGTGCCCGGGCTCGCCGGGGTCGCGTCCGGGGTGCACCGGCACGAGGGCGTGCACCGCGAGCCCGGACCGGAGCAGCCGGGACAGCGAGGCCATCCCGCGACCGGCCACGTGATCCGCGGAGTCGAACGCCGCGAACACCGGCAGGGCGGCGCGCTCCTCCCGCGAGAACGTCGCCGGGGAGAACTCCGCCATCCACGGCACGTGCCGCAAGGGGTCGAAGCGGCCGGCGACCTCCAGGCGCGCCACGCGCACGGCGCGGAAGAGGTCCGTCCAGCGCTCCGCCTCGTCCCGCGCGAGCTCCAGCGCGCCCTCGCACGGCTCGCCCTTGACCTGCAGCGTCACGCCGTCGCCGGCCGCGGAGAGCCCGTCCAGCGAACCGTCGTGCACGAAGACCACGAGGGGGGATTCGAGCGCCGCCACGCCGTGCTCCAGCACCAGGAGCGTCTCGCGGATGCGCAGGTCGCGCTCCGGCTCCATCCGTTCGACGCCGCGCGGCGGCCCGAGCAGTTCCGCCAGCCGCGCGGGATCCACGAGGCCGCCGCCCACCGTGCCCACGGCCTCGCGCAGCGCCTGGGGATCCCGGGACCGCTGCCGCCCGCGCTCCGCCTCGAGCAGGGACTCGAGGGCCGCGCGCAGGTGCTGCGCCTCGCGGCGCAACGCGTCGCGGCCGGGGCGGACGCGATCCGCCGCCGCCCTCGCGAACAGCACGAGCGGCGACGTCACGGAGAACGGGAGCAGCCGGCCGGCGGGCATGGCATTCGTCAGCGCACGCCACTCCCGCTCGAACTCCCGGTCGCTCTCCGGCCCCAGCGCAAGCTCCGCGCGCACCGCGCGCCCGGCCTCGTCCAGCACGGCGCCGAGGGCCGCCGCGTCCCCCGCCCCGTTCATCGCCCGGCGGACCTGCCGCTCCGCGCGCGCGAGGTTGTCGCGCAGGGTGCGCCCGCCGCCCGACCGCTCCGCGGCCGACTTCAGCGCGTCCGGGAGCCCGAGGAAGCGCACGTCGCCCTCGGGAACGTCCGGCAGCACGAGCGGCCAGTCCGTGCGGATGCGGTCCGGATCCCGCAGGCGGTGCAGGCTCCGCGGCAGGAAGCCCGCCGGCAGCGGATCCCCCGAGTCCGCGGCGCCCCGCAGGTGGAAGCCGCGCAGATCGAGCGCGGCCGCGGACGCGCCGGCATCCGCCGTGGGGACCTTCGCCTGCATCTCTCCAGCTTCCGGGGCGTTCGGCATGTCGGACTCCGTACCTCGCTCAGACGAGGAAGCGATCGATCTCCCTGTTCAACGCGGCAAGCTTCGCATCCACGGGCATGCCCATCCCCGCGACCGAGAACTCCTCGAGCCTCGGCCGCGTCTCGTCCCGCAGGAAGATCCCGATGGGCACCATGTCCGTGCGCTCCGCGAGATCGCGGGCCTCGGACAGGTTCGACGGGTCGTGCTCCACGCGGTTCTTGTACAGACGCTTCACGGCATCGTCCGCGGGCACGCCCCGCTCGTGGGTCATCAGCAGGATCCTCGACGGATCGTTCTGGATCTCCTCGAAGAGGTGGTGCGTGTACGTGGGGCAGCGCTGCAGGATGCGGACGAAGCTCATCCCCTTGTGCCGGTAGGCCTCGCGCAGCGTGGCGTACAGGTGCAGGGGGTTCCAGTCCACGGTCTGCGCGACGAACGACGCGTTCGTGAACCCCAGGGTGGCGCTGATCGGGTTCAGCGGCGGCAGGAAGGCGCCGCGCGGGTGCGTGTTCGTGTGCAGGCCCGGGGGGCTCGTGGGTGAGGTCTGGTTCTTCGTCAGGCCGTAGACCGCGTTGTCGAAGAGCATCACGGTCATGTCCATGTTGTACCGCGTGGCGTGCACCCAGTGGCCGGCGCCGATGGAGCAGCAGTCCCCGTCGCCGGTGGCCACCCAGATCGTGAGGTCGGGGCGGCGGGCCTTGATCCCGCACGCCACGGGCAGCGCCCGGCCGTGCAGGCCGTGGAACCCGTAGGTCTTCATGTAGTGCGGGAATCGGCTGGAGCAGCCGATCCCGGACACCGACACCACCTTCGACGGATCCAGCTGCTCGTCGCGGCAGATCCTCTGCACCGCGGTCAGCACGGCGAGGTCCCCGCAGCCCGGGCACCACCGGGCCACCCCGCCCTCGTAGTCCTCCAGCGTGAAGTACCGCGGGGGGAGGTCCACGTCCCAGTCGTCGCGCAGTCCGAACATCACGCACCTCGCTCCGCGGGCACCGCGTGCATCGCGGCGACTCGCCGTAGGATCTCCTCGTGGATCATCCCGGGGCGCAGCGGCTGGCCGTGCACGTTGGACCAGGAGTCCACGTCCACCAGCGTCCGGCTGCGCAGCAGCTTCGCCATCTGCGCGCGGCGGCGCGAGGACTCGTTGATCAGCGGCGCGTCGGGCGCGTCGCCGTAGTTGATCTCCACCGTGAACACCTGCCGGAACCGCTGGAAGATCTCCTCCAGCCCGGGCGGCAGCGGCGACACGAACCGCAGGTGCAGCGACGACACCCGGTGCCCCTCCGCCCGCGCGCGGTCCACCGCCTCGGTGATGGCTCCGAGCGTGGAGCCCCAGCCCACGACCAGGAGGTCCCCGTCGGGGTCGCCGTGCACCTCCGGCGGGCTCAGGGTGGCGCGCATGGCCGCGAGCTTCCGGCTGCGCATGTCGCAGCCGCGCTGGTTGGAGTCCGGGTCGTACGCCACCTTGCTCCAGTTCGTGTGCGCGAGGCCGGTGAGCACGTACTCGCCACCCGGCTGCCCGGGGATGGGCCGCGTGGACAGGCCGGTGCGCGGATCCCAGTCGTACGGGGGCGTGCCCTTCTGCCACGGGGACTGGTCGATCGGGGGCGCGAGCCAGTCGGCCATGGGCTCGGGCCGCGGGAACGGGGCCACGCCGGTGGCGAGGTTCGCGTCGGTGAGCACCACGACCGGGCCGCGGAACTCCTCCGCCAGCTTGCGCGCGGTGATCATGAAGTGGAAGCACTCCTCGATCGTGGCGGCGGCCAGCACGATCTTCGGCGCGTCACCGGGCTCGCCGAAGATGGCAGGCAACAGCTCGCCCTGCTCCACCTTCGTGGGCAGCCCGGTGCTGGGACCGCCCCGCTGCACGACGACGATCACCAGCGGGATCTCCGCCATCACGGCGAGCCCCACGAACTCCGTCTTGAGCGCGAGGCCGGGGCCCGAGGTGATCGTGCACGCGGTCTTGCCCGCGTAGGACGCGCCGATGGCGAAGCCGACGGCCGCGATCTCGTCCTCGGCCTGGTGCACGAAGCCGCCCACGTCCTGGAACACGCCGGCGAGGTAGTGCGACGCGGACGTGGCCGGCGTGATCGGGTACATCGCCACCAGCTCCATGCCCGCGGCCATCACGCCCAGGCCGACCGCCTGGTTCCCGTTCATCACGACCATCGGCACGCCGGATTTCCACGCCGGGATCTCGAAGCAGAAGCCGAGCTGCTCGCGGGCGAACTCGTACCCCGCGTGGATCAGCGCGTGGTTCACGGCGATGACCTTCTCGCCCTTCTTCGCGAAGATGACCGCCACCTCGTCCAGCACCTTCTGCATGTCCCGCTGGTACAGCCAGGACAGCATCCCCACGACGAACATGTTCTTCCCGACGCGCGGGTTCTCCACGATCCTCTTGCAGGCCTCGGCCATCGCCAGGGGACGGACCACGAGGCCCAGCTCCTCGAAGTGCTTCACCGCCTCCGCGTACTGCCGGCGGATCTCCGGGACCGGGTCGTCCGCCCACGCGCTCTCCAGCAGCACGACCGTGCCCTTCTTGTACGCGTGCTGGTCGATGCGCCCGTACAGCACCTGCTCGTTGAACGCCACGACGAGGTCCGCCTCGTCGCCCATGTTCGTGACCTCGTGCGAGCCCAACCGGATGCGGATCCCGCTGGCGCCCGCGCGGGAGCGCGCCGGCGGCTTGATCTCGGCGGGGATGATCTCCACCGTCCAGACGCCGTTCCCCATCTTCGCGCTCACCGCGCCGAACGTCTGGCCCGCCTTCTGCGCGCCCTCGCCGGAGTCGCTCACGATCTCCACGATGTGATGCGCCACGCGCTTCGCGGCCGCGGCGCCCGCGGCCCCCTTCGCCAGGGTGTCCATGGGCTCCGCCATCAGTCGTCCCGTCCCAGGTCGATGTAGTAGGTGTCGGCGAGCAGTTCCGTCTCGCGCGCCTCGTGGTCGTGCAACCGGGTGGCGAGGCGCAGCACGTCCCGCAGGATCGTCTCCTTCTGCGCCAGGCAGATCTTCGCGCGCGAGAGCACGTCCGCCGCGAGCGCCAGGAACTCCTTGTGCTCGTCCAGGATCACGTGCAGCGCGCGCTCGTAGCGGGGCTCCCGGTTCTCGATGGCCGCGTGGAGCCCGTCCGGCCGCTCCTCGGTCTCGAAGTGCTCCACGAGCTCCGCGTGGAGGCGGTCCACGAGCGGGACGAGGTCCACGAGCTGGGTGGTCCGCTCGATCCGGGCCAGGAGTCCCCGGAGCGACTCGTGCTCGCGATGGATGGCGTCCCGGGTCTGCCGGGATGCCGGGGTCGGCGGCTCGCCGGTCATCCGAGCCTCCTCGGTTCGATTCCCGGCCCGCCCCTCCGGGGGCCCCTCCCCCGCTCGGGTGAGTAGGCGAGCTCTGGGTCCAATAATACGAGGGGGGGCCGGGGGCGCCCAGGGCAGCGGCGGAAGGGCCTCCACGGCCCGGGAGGAGCGGCCCGCCGGGGGGCGGGGCACCCGCGGGCGAAGGCCCGGCGCCTCGGCCAGGCCGTCCGGCGTCAGGCGGCGGCGCCCTCCACGCCCGAGGCGACCTCCTCGCCGTTCACGAGCGCGCGCCAGCGGATCGGGACCGCCTGCCGGAGCATGGCGCTGATGGAGCAGTACTTCTCCTGGGAGAGACGCACCGCGCGCTCCACGTCCGCGGTCGTGGCCGCCCCTTCGATCCGGAACGTGATCCGCACCTCGGTGAAGACCTTGGGGTGCTCCGCGGCCACGTCGGCGTCCAGCTCCACCGCGAAGCTCCTCACGTCCTGCCGGCGCTTCCGGAGGATCCCCTCCACGTCGAACGCCGTGCACGCGCCGAGCGCCACCAGGAGCATCTCCTTCGGCGTGGACGCCCCGTTCGATCCGCCGTGCTCGGGCTTGCCGTCCATGACGGCCCAGTGGCCGCTGTCGGCCTTGCCCAGGAACGTGAGTCCTTCGACGCGCTTGACGATGGCCTGCATGGGAGTCCCCCGGTGGATGGGCTGCCGGGAAGATACGGCGCGGCCCGCGGCCGGGCGACTCGCCCGCGGGCGGCCTTCCTACAACCGCTGCGCGAAGCCGACCCGCAGCGGCAGGATCTGCGTGCTGGCGCCCTCGGTGAAGCCGATCACGTAGATCGACTCGACGCCGAGGTACCGCCCCTCGGCGAGTCGCCACCGGCAGCCGACGCCGGTGGTCGCGGCGAGGCCGGCGTCCGTCTCCCCCGGGAGCTGGATCTCCGGGAACGACGGGTCCACGGCGCGGACCACCGCGTCCGAGGTGGCCAGGGAGAAGAAGCCGGCGCCGAACACGAGGTAGGGCGACACGGGGGCGGCGAGCGTGCGCCAGTGCAGGCGCGCGTCCGCGGTGAGCGCGAGCGCGCCGGCGGAGCGGCCGTCCAGGGACGCGATCTCGGAGGTGCCCGAGGGCCCCGTGATCAGCAGGTCCTCGATCTGCCCGTCCTCGTCCGCGCCGAAGCGGCTGTACTGCGCGTTCACGGTCACCTCCCACTCCGGCGTGAGCGCGAAGCCCACGCCGCCGCCGAGGGACCAGCCGGGGTTCCAGAAGTCCGGGAACTCCGGCGGCGCGACGGGGGCGGCGCCGCCGAGCTGCACGGAGACGAGGAGGTCGTCCTGCGCCGACGCGCGGGGCGCCGCGGCGAGCAGCAGCCCGGCAACGAGGGCGAGCGCGACGGCGCGGCGGGCGGCCGGCATCACACGGAACGCACGGCTTCGGCCGGGCGCATGCGGGCCGCGCGCCGCGCCGGCCAGTAGCCCCCGACCAGCCCCATCACGAGGGCGAAGGCCATCCCGGAGGCGACCACCTCGGGCGTGACCGTGACGCGGAACGACAGCTCCGAGAAGCTGGTCCAGTTCGTCGTCCCGGTGGAGCGCCCGTGCGACACGATCGCGGCGAGCACGACGCCGACCGCCCCGCCGCCCGCGGCCAGGATGAGGCTCTCCAGCAGGAAGGAGCGCAGCACGCTGCCCGGCGTGAACCCGAGCGCGAGCAGCGTGCCGATCTCCCGCGTCCGCGACCCGACCGCCGCGTACATGGTGTTCAGCGCGCCGAACACGGCCCCCACCGACATGATCACGCCGATGAACACGGACAGGGTCCGCAGGAGCGTGACGAGCTGCGTGGATTGGCCCTCGTAGAACCGCTTCTCGCGCTGCACCTGCACCTCGAGCTGCGGATCCTTCTCCAGCCGCTGCTTCAGCGCGTCGAAATCCGCGCCGTCCGCCAGGCGCAGCGTGACGCTCTGGTAGCCGGGACGATCGAAGGCGGGGAGCAGCAGCTCGGCGTCGCCCCAGATCTCCGACTCCCACGCGCTGCCGTCCGCCTCGAACGTGCCCACGACCTGCCAGTCCCGGCCGGCGAAGCGCAGGGTGTCCCCCACCGACGTCCCGTCGATCCGCCGCACGAGGCTCCGCCCCGCGATGACCTCGTTCAGCCCCGGCCGGAAGGAGCGGCCGTCCACGAGGCTGACGCCGGGCCGCACCGCGAAGACGCCCGCGGTCACGCCGCGCACGGTCACGTTCGCCGGCTCGTCCGGCGCGCCGCGCTTGGGCCGCGTGATCACCACGACGAGATCGGACGTGGCCAGCGGCGCGGGCGTGGCGCCGCCCGCCGCCGCCGCTTCCCGCGCCGCCTCCGGCGACAGCCGCACGAGCGCGGCATCCTCCCGGTCCAGGTAGCTCTCGATCTCGGTCGTGGCGCCGGCGCGCAGGACGATGGCGTTGTCGTCCCGCCCGGTGGCGGTGAGGGCGCCGCGGAACCCCTGCACGAACGCCAGCATCGACGTGAAGATGAACACCACCATGGCGAACCCCAGCCCGGTCAGCGTGGTGGACACCTTGCGCACGAGCAGGTGGCGCAGGTTGTAGATGATCGGCATGCGTCCCTCTCCCCCCGGTTGGCGCCCCGGCTAGGCCAGGTGCCGGAGCGCTTCCACCTCGCGCAGCCGCGCCGCCTGGTACGCCGGGTACACGGCGGACAGGGCGCCGAGCAGCAGCGAGACGCCGAACCCGAGCAGGATGGTGTCCCCGCGCACGAGGAAGCTCGGGAAGAACCCTCCCGCGGTGAAGTCGGTCCGCTCGAAGACGACGCGCGCCGCCAGGATGCCGAGCCCTCCGCCCAGCAGCGCCACCAGCATGGACTCCGCCACGAGCAGCCCGGCCACGGTGCCGTCCCCGAAGCCCAGGATCTTCATCACCGCCAGGTCCGGCAGCCGTTCGCGCGCCGCCATCATCATGGTGTTCATGGCCACCAGGATGATGGCGAGCACCACGGTGAACCCGATCAGGTTGATGGCGAACTGCACGTTGCCCATCATCGAGATGAAGCCGAGCTGGAACGCCGCCTCGGTCTCGGTGCGGGTCTCGTGCGAGGAGTTCGCGAACATCGCGTCGATGGCCGCGCTCACCCGCGGCACGACCTCCGAGTCCCGCACCTGCACGATGTAGATGCCGATCTGCCCGGAGCCGTACTCGTTGCGGTCGTCCAGGCAGTCCCAGCGGAAGAACATCTGCCGCTCGTCCACCGTGGCGTCCGCGCCCTCGTAGATCCCGCGGACCGTGAAGTCCCAGGTGCCCGGGTAGATCGTGCCGGTCAGCGTGACCGTGTCCCCGACGTTCCAGCCGAACTGGTTCGCGATCCCCTCCCCCACGATGCAGGCGTTCTTCTCGCGGCGCACCGTCTCCAGCACCCCCTCCGGCAGCACGAACTCCGGGTACATCGCGAAGTACGAGTCCACGTCCACGGCGTAGCGCGCGAAGAAGTTCCGCTCGTCGACGTACGTGCCCCCGAACCAGTTCGCCCAGGTGACGGCGTTCACGCCGTCCACCGCGGCGATCCGGTCCCGGTAGGACTCCGGCAGGTCGAAGATGATGCCGGACGCGTTCCGCACGACGAGGCGGTTCACGTCGGCGAAGTCCACCGCCGCCTCGAACGAGGTCACGACGGTGCGCAGGGTGGCGAACAGGAACAGCGCCACGGCGACGCTCACGAACGTGAGGATCGTGCGGCGCACGTTGCGGAACAGGTTCGCGCGGAGGAGGCCGAGGTAGCGCACGCGGTCAGGCCTTCGCCGCGGTCTCGCGCGTGAGCACGCCCTTGTCCAGGTGGACCGTCTCGTGCGCGCGGTCCGACGCGTGCGGATCGTGCGTGACCAGCAGGATGGTCTTCCCGAACTCGCCGTTCAGCCGGTCCAGCAGGTCCAGGATCTCGTGCGCGGACCTCGCGTCCAGGTCCCCGGTGGGCTCGTCCGCGAGCAGCAGCACGGGATCGGCGACGATGGCGCGGGCGATGGCCACGCGCTGCTCCTGCCCGCCGGAGAGCTGGCGCGGGAAGTGGTCCGCACGGTCGGAGAGCCCCACCACCGACAGCGCCGTCATGACCCGGTCCGCGCGCTCGGCCTTCGACATGCGGTGCAGCAAGAGCGGCAGCTCCACGTTCTGGAACGCCGTGAGCACGGGAATGAGGTTGTACAGCTGGAAGATGAAGCCCACGTAGCGCGCGCGGTACGCGGCCAGCCCCTTGCGATCCAGGGCGCCGAGGTCCTGCCCGTCCACGATCACCTTGCCGGACGTGGGCACGTCGATCCCGCCCGCCAGGTTCAGGATCGTGGTCTTGCCGGAGCCGGACGGTCCCATGATGGCGAGGTGGCCGCCCTTCGGGATCTCCAGGTCCAGCCCGGTGAGCACGGGGACCTCGAAGTCGTCGCGGCGGTAGATCTTCGTCACGTTCTCCAGGCGCACCAGGCTCATTCGCGGTCCCTCCGGGGCGCGAACTGTAGCCATGGGCCGCCGTCGCGTCCAGCCGCGGACCGGAAGCGGACCGGGCCGCCCCTCGCGGGACGGCCCGGCCCTTCGCACGGCGTGCGGATCCCCGGTTAGCGGATCCGGACCACGCGTTCGAGATCCGTCCGCTCGCCGCTGACGAGGCGGACGAAGTAGATGCCCGCGGCCACGTTGCGGCCGGCCGCGTCGCGGCCGTCCCACGGGAACGCGTGCGGACCGGCCGGCAGGGTACGGTCGACCAGCGTGGCCACCCGGCGGCCGGCGACGTCGATGACGTCCAGCGTCACGGGGCCGGTGCGATCCAGCGAGAACACGACCTGCGCCGCGGCGCCGAAGGGATTCGGGCGCACCGGCGCGAGGCCGAAGCCGGACGGCGCGGCCACGATCGGCGCGTCGAGGCCGGTCTCGCACACCTCGCACACGCCGCTCAAAGGCGGCGTGGTGATCAGCTCCCACGACACGAGCGAACCCGTGTCGGCAAGCGCGTGATCGGACACGATGAGGTCCCAGTTCCCCTGCGAGGACTGGCCGTTCAGCCCGTTCAGCGACGTGACCGGCGCGGCCACGCCCGTGTACCACGGGTTGGACCCGGCGCAGTAGCTCTCCAGGTTCACGCCCGAGGCGCTGTCGAACGTGACGTCCATGTTGTCGTTGCTGCAGCCGTAGGTGGACGCCGGGACGCCCGGGCGATCCAGCAGCGTGTACAGCGTCCCGTTCGGGCTGCGCAGGCGGATCATCAGGTCGCCGACGTAGCTGTGGGAGATCTGCACGCGGACGTTCACGTCGGTGAGCGTGACGTTGTCCCCCACCGCCAGCGTGGAGGTCACGCCGGCGGTGTTGCCGTCCGGGATGCCGGCGGGAAGGCCGGCCGGCTCGAGCGACTGCCCCACCTCGTGCTGGAAGGAGTACAGGAACGGCCCGCCCTCGGTGGAGGTCACGGACACGTCGAAGTCCAGCACCGCGCCGCAGGCCACGGCCGGGTCGATGAGCACGGTGAAGTGCGGGGCGTTCGACTGGGCGGAGCCGTTCTGCGGGATGTTCGGCCACGTGGCGGCGCCGTCCACGACGGTGACGCCCGGCGTGCTGCTGGTCAGCGTGCCCGACACGTTCGTGAACGGCGCCCCGGCCGCGGTGAGCGTGACCGGGATCTGCACCGTCTCGCCCGGCTCCCAGATCGCGTTGCCGTCGCCGTAGCCGCCCGCGCACGCGTCCGTGCCGCCGACCGACGCGAAGCGGAGGAACGGCGACGGGAAGGAGCCGTCCAGCGTGGTGGCGCCGGTGTTCCCCGGGTCGAGCCACGCCTTCAACTGGTTCGACGCCGAGCCGCCGCCGTTCCAGGACACGGATAGCCGGCCGTACCAGTCGGAGTCCAGCACCGTGCACGACGCGTAGCCGCCGTGCAGCTGGCCCACGAGCCGGTGGTTCTGGTTCCAGATGCCGGAGCCGGACGAGCCCGGCTCCGTCGTGCCGTCGTCCCAGACCTCGATGCGCCAGTGCGTGCCGTCGCCCGGGGAGGCGTCGCCCAGGTACGTCGTGACCGTCGGCGCGGCGTTGTCGAAGCTGATCGCCTTCTCGTCCGTGCTGGGATGATGGATGCCCGTGATGCTGGTGGCCGCGGTGGGCGTGTTGTCCCAGCCGGCGAAGTACACGCCGGAGTCGGGATCCGGGTCCTCGTCCAGCTCCACGAGGCAGAAGTCCGACGTGGAGTACGCCGCGCGGAAGAACGCGCCGGTCTGGTTGTCGGCGAGCGAGCCGCCGCCGAGCATGCCGCACACCGGGGACTCGAAGTTCCAGTACACGACCATCGTGGCCGCGTTCCCGGAGCTGATGCCGCAGTGGTTCGCGGTGAGGAAGTAGGGCGTGAAGTCGCCCGCCGTGTTGTTCACCATCTGCCCGCTGCAGGTCCACGAGCCGCTGAGCTGGTAGACGGCGACCGACGCGATGTCGTCGCGCCAGGGATCGCCCTCGGGGCAGATCACGTCGTTGTTGCACGACCCGGAGCGCAGGGGCGACGCGAGGCGGAACCAGTCGCGGAAGCCGTAGCCCACCTGCGCGATCGACACCTCCGGCTCGAACTTCGCGTCGCGCGGCACGTACAGCTCCACGAGCGCGCGGTCGCCCGGGATCACGGGCAGCCAGAGCTGGCCGTGCGACTCGTTGTCCTCGTACGTGTACGGGCCTTCCCAGTAGTCCCGGCCCTCGGCGATCGCGTACAGCGTGGCGCCGGGGGGCAGGAGGTAGCGGTCGAAGCCGACGTTCAGGTCGGTGGCGCCGGGGGCGTCGATGCGCAGCCGCCACAGGCGCGCGCCGTCGGCCAGCGTCTCCCAGGTGCCGTGCGTCGCCGGCGTCACCGCCATCGGCACGGGATCCGCGAACTGGTGCGGCGTGCCGGCGGTGCGTTCGGCCTCGTCGGCGCGCGCGGCCAGCAATGCGCCGTCGCGCGCGGGGATGAAGTACGTCTCCACCGCGGCGACGGACCGGCCGGCGCCGAGCTCGGTGAAGGGCTCCGCGCCGAAGCGCGCGGAGACCGGAAGCGGGGCGAGAACGAGCAGGGCGAGCGCGGGGATGAAGGCGGGTGGGCGGAGCATGCAGCGGTCCTCCGCTGGAGAGACGTCGCGCGAACCCCGGGACATCCGGAGCCACAGACCAACGGTCGAGCGTACCACCGGAGCGCCGTCCGGTTGGAGCGGGATCCCGCGCGGGCGCGCGGAATCGCGTCGTGGAACCTGATCTATGTCAGGATCCGGCGCCGCCGCGGACCTTCACGCGGTCGCCGTCGGCGAGCGGCACGTTCCCGGTGACGACGCGCTCGCCCGGGCCGAGGCCGGAGAGGACCTGCACGTCGGATCCGGCGGGCGGGCCCAGGCCCACGGGCTGGAGCCTCACGCGATCGCCGCGCAGCACGAAGACCGCGGTCTCCCCCTCCACGCGGCGCACCGCCTCCCGCGGCACCCACACCTGAGCGCCGGCGTCCCCGCCGCCCGTCCCCGGCGGCGGCGCGAGGAACGACACGCGCGCACCCATCTCGGGCAGCACGCGCTCGTCCGCGGCATCGAAGCGGACCTTCACCTGGACCGTGGCCTTCTGCCGGTCCGCGGTGGGGACGATCTGCCGCACGGCCCCCGGGTACGGACGGCCGGGATAGGCGTCGAGGACGATCTCGGCGGACATGCCCGGGGTCACGCGCTCGATGTACGCCTCGTTCACGTCCACCTCGACCTCCACGGAGGCGAGGTCCGCGAGCGTGACCACGGGGACGCCGCCGCCGGCCGACGCGCCGCCGAAGGACGGGCCGACGATCTCGCCGAGCTCCGCGTTCTTCTCCAGCACCGTCCCGCCGAACGGCGCCACGATCCGCGCCTTGGCGAGCTGCGCCCGGGCCACGGCCAGCGACGCCCGCGCGGTCTCCACGAGCGCCTCCGCGGTGGCCACGCGCGCATCCGCCGCGTCGGCCGCCGTGACCGCGGCGTCCCGCGCCGCCGTGGACGAGAGCCCCTGCGCCTCCAGATCCACCTGCCGGTTCGCCTCGCGGCGCAGATCCGCGCGCGTGGCCTGCGCCTCGACCCGCGCGGCCTCCGCCGACGCCACCGACGCGACGGCCTCCGCCTCGGCCGCCGCGAGGTCCGCGTCCGCCAGCCGGCCGATGAGATCGCCCTTCGCCACCCGGTCGCCCTCGTCCACCCGCAGCTCCACGAGCCGTCCCGTCATCTCCGGCGCCACGGCCGCCCGCACGCGCGCCACCACGAATCCGGACGCGGACAGCACGGGCACGCCGGCGGTCGCCGACGCGGACTCGGTGGCCCGCACGAGCGCCACGTCCACGACGGGGCGGCCCAGGAACGCGCGACCGGGGCCCAACCACGCCGCCGCGAGCACGGCGGCGCCGACGACGGCGGACACGACCCACGGGCGGCGCCGTCGGCGCGGGGCCGCTGCCGTCCGATCGATGCGCAACCGGGAAAGGTCCGCCGGCGGTCCGGTCATGCTCCCCTCCTGCCGCTGCGCCGGGGAGCCGCGGAGACCCGGACCGGACGACGGCGGCGGCCCCGGGCTCCCGGCCGGGCGACGTCCGGCACGGGGGACTACGCTCCCGGCGCGGGTGCCGCGGCCGCGGGGGCGGCCGTGGGCTCGCGGGAGTACGACGGCGACAGCCGCGACAGCAGCATGTAGACCACCGGCACGATGAACAGCGTGAGCCCCGTGGAGAACACCATCCCGCCCACCACCGCGATGCCGAGGGGCATGCGCGCCTCGCCGCCCGCGCCGAGTCCGAGCGCGATGGGCAGCACGCCGAAGATGGTGGCCAGCGTGGTCATGAGGATGGGCCGCAGGCGGATGGCGGCGGCCTCGTGCACCGCCTCGCGGAGCGCGGTCCCGCGATCCCGCAGCTGGTTCGCGAACTCCACGATCAGGATCGCGTTCTTGGTCACCAGCCCGATCAGCATGATCAGCCCGATCTGCGAGTAGAT
>CAYYFX010000052.1:0-10089 GCA_964471155.1 uncultured Gemmatimonadota bacterium
ATGATCTTGCCGTTGCCGCGCACCGGGCCGTCGAGGCGCTGCAGGTTGCAGTTCACCACGAACACCAGGTTGTCCAGCCGCTCGCGCGCGGCGATCGACAGCGCGCCGAGCGCCTCCGGCTCGTCGCACTCGCCGTCGCCTAGGAACGCCCACACCCGCGAGCGGGAGGTGTCCGCGATCGAGCGCGCCGCGAGGTACCGGTTGAAGCGGGCCTGGTAGATGGCCGTGATCGGCCCGAGGCCCATGGACACGGTGGGGAACTCCCAGAACTCCGGCATGAGCTGCGGGTGCGGGTACGACGAGAGCCCCTGTCCCGGCACGACCTCGCGGCGGAAGTGGTCCAGCTGGGCCTCGGAGAGCCGGCCCTCGAGGTACGCGCGCGCGTACAGCCCGGGCGCCGCGTGGCCCTGGTAGTAGATGAGATCCCCGGGGCCCCGGTCCTTGCCGCGGAAGAAATGGTTGAAGCCGACCTCGTAGAGCGTGGCGGACGAGGCATACGTGGAGATGTGCCCGCCGATCCCCTCGAACCGCTTGTTCGCGCGGGTCACCATGGCCATCGCGTTCCAGCGGATGAGCCGCCGGATGCGCCGCTCCAGCGTCTCGTCCCCCGGGAACGCGGGCTCGTCGTCGGGCGCGATGGTGTTCACGTACGGCGTGCGCGTGAGGGCGGGGAGGCCCACGTTGCGTCGCTTCGCGCGGGCGATGAGCGCCCGCAGCAGGAAGGCCGCGCGCTCCGGTCCGGCCGCCTCGACGACGGACTCGAGCGACTCCAGCCACTCCGCGGTCTCGCGCGGGTCGCCGTCGGGAAGCTGTTCGTTGGTCTCGGGAAACATCCGCCCCTCCGTTGCCGCGGGTCCCCGCGGGTCATCCCCACGTTCGGAAAAAAGTCCGGGGGAGGATAGCCCCCGGGGTGCGCAGTGTCCACGGGCGGCCCGGAGCGCGTCGCCTTGACACCCCCCGGGGCATGCCCTACCTTCGCGCGTTCGCGGGCCCGTAGCTCAGTTGGATAGAGCGTTGGTCTCCGGAACCAAAGGCCGGAGGTTCGAATCCTCTCGGGCCCGCCATCTTCGGTTCGCGCCCGCGGGCGCGGACCCGAACTCCGGCGGAAGTCGCGGATGACGATGGCCGGCTGCCCGAGTCCTGCCGCGCTCGCCGGCCTCCTGGCCGGCGCCCTGCTCGCGGCCGTACCGGCGGCCGGCGGCGGGGCGGATCCCGCCGCGTCCGCCGCCGCGGGGAGTGCCCCCGGGGAACCCGCCCCCGGTGGCGTCCTGGTCTACGGCCGCGGCCCCGACACCGTCGGGCTGGACCCCGCGCACGAGAGCGACGGGGAGTCCTTCAAGGTCTGCGACAACCTGTACGAGGGACTGACGCGCTTCGCCGATGACGGCACCGCGGTCGGACCGTGCCTCGCGGAGGGCTGGAGCGCGAGCGCCGACGGCCGGACCTGGACGTTCCGGCTGCGGCCCGGGGTGCGCTTCCACTGCGGCCGGCTGCTCGATGCGGCCGCGGTGGAGTACAGCCTGGCGCGCCAGTGGGGCATGCGGAAGCCGCCGCACGAGGACTACGGCGTGGGCGGGCCGTACCCGTTCTGGGGATACCTCGGGCTGGACGCGGTGCTGCAGTCCATCACGGTCGTGGACTCGCTCACGGTCCGCTTCCGCCTGAAGGAGTCCCACGCGCCGTTCCTCGCGAACCTCGCGTGCAACTTCGCCGCCGTCGTGTGCCCGGTGCACGCACACGAGCGCGGCGCGGACTTCTACCGGGATCCGTGCGGCACGGGACCGTTCCGGTTCGCGTCCTGGGCGCCGGGGGACTCGCTCGTCCTGGTCCGGTTCGACGGGTATCACGGCGCGCCGGCGCGGCTGGACGGCGTGGTGTTCCGGTCCATCCCGGACAACGGCCGGCGCTTCTTCGAGCTGATCTCGGGCGGGCTGCACGCGATGGACGGGCTGTCGCCGGTGGAGATCGGGTCCGTGGAGGCGAATCCCGCGCTGGTGCTGGCGCGGGAGCCGGGGATGAACGTGGCGTACCTCGCGATGAACCTGGACCACGCACCGTTCGGGGACGTGCGCGTCCGCCGCGCGCTGAACCACGCCGTGGACAAGGCGCGGCTGGTCGCGGCGCTGTACCCCGGGATGGCGCAGCCGGCATCCGGGCCGCTGCCGCCCAACGTGTTCGGCGCCGCGACCGACGTCCCGGAGTACGACCACGACCCAAAGCTCGCGCGCGAGCTGCTCGCGCAGGCGGGGTACCCGGAGGGCTTCGAGACCACGCTGTGGACGATGACCGCGCCGCGCCCGTACATGCCGCAGCCGCTGGCCGTCGCGCAGGCCGTGCAGGCGGACCTGGCCCGGGTGGGCGTGCGCGCGAAGATCGTGAGCTTCGAGTGGGAGTCGTACCTGGACCATCTGCATCGCGGGCACCACGATCTCGCGCTGCTCGGCTGGCAGTCGGACAACGGCGACCCGGACAACTTCCTCTTCGTGCACTTCGACAAGTCCTCCGCGGAGCCGCCCGCCGGGAACATCGCGTTCTACCGGGACGAGCACGTGCACGAACGGCTGCGCGCGGGGCGCACGGCCCCGGACCCCGCGGAGCGGCGCCGCATCTACCGCGACGTGCAGGAGGCGATCCACCGGGACGCCCCGTGGGTGCCGCTCGTGCACACGATGGAGCTGGCGGCGCTGCAGCGCGACGTGCGGGGATTCCGCCTGCACCCCACCGGGCGGCTGCTGCTTTCCGCGGTCCGCCTGGAACCCGGGGCCGCCTCGGGTGGTCAAGGCCGGGACGGCGGGAGTCGATGAGACCCCAAAGCCGCGGAGGTCCGTTCGTGAGCCGACACCCGGGTCGATCCGCGCTGCTCGCCTGCGCCGCGGCGATGTTCCTGCCGGCGCCGGCCGCGCCCGCCGCCGGCGCTCCCGAGGAGCCCATCGTGCCGGGCTCCCTGGACCACTTCTCGCTCGGCGCGTTCTTCGAGGCCCGCGGACTCCTGCGCGAGGCGCTGCGCGAGTACGCGCAGGCGCGCGCCGACGCGCCGGCCGATCCCGGGCTGCTCGCCACGATCGCGCGGCTGCACCTGGAGCTGTCCGAGACGGAGGAGGCCGAGGAGGCGGCGCGGGCGGCGGTGGCCGTCGATCCGGCGCAGCGGGACGCGCTGTCGATCCTCGCGGAGATCGACCGCGCCGGCGGCGACCTGGCCGGCGCGATCGACAAGATGCGCCGCGTCGTGGCGGCGGACACCACGCGCTTCGAGGCGCGGTTGTCCCTGGCCGAGATGCTCGAGGCCGCGCGCGACTACGAGGGCGCGGTGGAACAGCTCGGACGCGCCGCGGCCACGCGTCCCGGCCTGGTGCAGGTGCACTTCCGGCGGGCGCAGCTCCTCGTCCGGCTCAACCGGCTGGATGAGGCGCTCGCGGAGTACGAGACCGTACGGCAGATGGAGCCGGACTTCGCCGACGCGCTCCTGAGCTCCGCGGCGGTGCGCGAGGCGGGAGGGGACCTCGCCGGCGCGGAGAAGGACTACCGCGCGGCGCTGGAGATCGATCCGGGGAACCTCTCGGCGCGCCGGCGGCTCCTGCGGATCGAGCTCCTGCAGGACGACGCCGCGAGCGCCGAGACCGAGGCCCGCGCGATCCTGGAGCGGAACCCGGACGACCTGGACGTGCGCGAGCAGCTCGGCGTGCTGCTGCTGCGGTCGGGCCGGACGGAGGAGGCGATCACGGAGCTTCGCACGGTCACGAAGGCCGCCCCGGATCGCCTGACCGTCCGGCGACACCTGGGCCGGCTGCTGTGGGACCGGAAGGACGCGACGGCGGCGGAACGGGAGTACGCGGAGGCGGTCCGCATCGACCCCGCGTTCACGGAGGGCTGGGTCAACCTCGGCTACCTGCGCGCGGAGTCCGGGCGCATCCCCGAGGCCGAGGCGGCGTTCGCCAAGGCCGCGGAGCTGAGCCCGGGAAACGCGGGGCTGCATTTCCTGCTCGGCGTCTGCCGGAACCAGCTCCGGGCCTGGGACGGGGCGGCGTCGGCCTTCGAGCGGTCGCTGGAGCTGCGCCCGGGGAACGCCGAGGCCCTCCATGGCCTCGGGGTGGCGCGCGAGCGCCAGGGCCAGGTGGAGGAGGCCGCTTCGGCCTTCCGGCGGGTGCTGGAGGTCGCCCCGGACGACGCGGAGGCCATGAACTACCTGGGCTACATGCTGGCCGAGAACGACCGCGACCTGGACGAGGCCGTCCGGGTCCTGCGGCGGGCCGTCGCGCTGGACCCCGGGAACGGGTACTACCTCGACAGCCTCGGCTGGGCCCTGTTCAAGCAGGGAAGCATGGAGGAGGCCCTGGGGCACGTGGAGCGGGCGGTGGCCGCGGTTCCCGGCGATGCGGTGATCCTCGAGCATCTCGGGGACATCCTTGCGGCTTCCGGCCGGAAGCGGGAAGCCCTGGATCACTGGCGGCGCGCGCTGGCCCTGACCCCGGACGCCGAGGGGCTTCGCCGGAAGGTGGAGGAAAGCGCCCGGCTGGAGTAGGGTGGGACACCTCCCAGGGTCCGGCGGGAACCTTCGACGGGGCCGCGGGTTCCCGGCCCGGAGGTGGCAATGCTCCCGTTGCGGATCGTGCGCCCCGGACCCGGGAAGAAAACCCCGGAGCGCGCCATGGCAGTCCGAGACGAGCGGGCCGACGAGGACCTGATGCTCGCGCTGAAGCATGGCGACGAGAAGGCCTTCTCGGAGCTGATGCGGCGGCATCGCGGCCCGATCGTGAACTACGTCCAGCGTCTCATCGGGGACCGGGACCGCGCGGAGGACCTCGCCCAGGAGGTGTTCCTGCGCGTGTACCGCCACGCGGGCACGTACCGGGTGACGGCGCGCTTCACGACGTGGCTGTACACGATCGCGTCGAACCTCGGGAAGAACGAGCTCCGGAACCGGGCGCGCCGCCGGAACGTGTCGATGGAGGACACGCCGCGCGAGCTGCACGAGGGGGACTACCACCTCGGCACGCGCGAGGACCTGCTGCAGCCGGACCGCGTGGCCGACCTGAACGACCGCCAGGCGAAGGTGCGCGTGGCGATCGACTCGCTGCCGGAGCACTTCCGCATGATGCTCGTGCTGAGGGACCTCGAGGGCTTCGCCTACGAGGAGATCGCTTCCATGATGGACCTGCCGCTCGGAACGGTGAAATCACGCATCAACCGGGCGCGGCTGGAGTTCAAGCGGAGGGTGGAGCCGCTCCTGTCCTCGAGGCGCACGAACGATCCGTCCGTGTTCTGGCGGATCTCGCGCGGCGAAGGGCCGGAGGGGGACACCCGGGGAGGAACCGGATCGTGAATTGCGACAGGGTGCAGGATCTTCTCTCCGAGGCGATCGACGGGACGTTGTCGCCGGCGGAGTCCGGGAGCTTCCACGCGCATCTCGCGGGATGCGTCGCGTGCCGCACGTCCCTGGCGGAGTTGAGGGACTCGCTGGCGCTGCTGACCGAGCTGCCCGCGGTGCAGCCGCGCGAGGGCTTCGACGAGGCCGTGTGGACGCTGATCCGCGCGGAGCATCGCGCGGTGGGCGTGGGGTTGCGCCACCGCCTGATCCGCGTGCTGGACGAGCTGGCCTCGGCGGGCGGCTGGATGCGCTGGGCGCCGCTCGGCGCCGCGGCGTCGCTGCTCGCCTGGGTGGCCGTGTCGCCCATGCCCCCGGCGGGGGAGCGGGCGGTCGCGGGCACCGGCGGCGCCGCGGAGACGGCGGCGGAGTTCGTGGCCAGCGGAACCGCGGAGACGGTGGACCCGCGCTTCAAGGCGGTGGAGTACTCCGGCGCCGCGCCGGAGCCCATCGAGCGCTACCTGGAGTCGCGCGCGGCGGCATCCCGGGATCTCGGGTTGTCGGCGGAGACGTACCGCCGGTCGAACTGGCACTATCCCCTCACTCCGGTGGCGGATCCGGTGAACGTGATCCCCGTCGCGGAGTCGGTCCGGGGGGTGCCGGTCGGCGAGCCGCCCCGGAGCGAGTTCGAGGCGGGTTCGCGGATTCCGGAGGCGAACCCGGGGGTTCCCGTCCTGTCGTTCTGAGCCGATCATGAATCGCCCCCTCCTCCTCCGGTTCACGATCGCGGCGGGCATGCTCCTCGGGAGCGGCCCCGTCCTCGCCCAGGGACCGCCGCAGCTCGCGGACGAGGCCGTCGCGCGCATCACCGAGGCGTGGCGCTCGCGCGTGTTCCTCGTCGTCGCGGACGGCGGGGCGTGTCGCGTCGAGGCCGACCGCGCGGTGGAGGACCCCCGCCTGCTGCACTGGAAACGCCGGGTGGGCTGCGCGGTGGCCGTGGGCCACGGCGGGCTCATGCTCACCACGGCGTCCGTCGTGGGCCGGCAGAACGAGGTGGAGGTCTTCGCCGAGGGCGGAGCGCACTCGCTCGCGCGCGTGGTCGCCACGGACCCGTACTTCGACCTGGCCGTGCTCGAGGTGCTCGCCGGCCGGCCGCAGTTCCCGGACGTCGAGCCGCTCCCGCTGATGGAGGAGCCGAACGTCGGCGTGCCGTGCATGGTGCTCGGCACCGCCTACGGGCGCTCGCTCTCCGTGACCGCCGGCCGCATGGGCGGCACCGTGGAGATCCTGCCGGGCGGGATGCCCGTGCGGGTCCACCGCATCCTCGCGCCCATCTACCCGGGGGACTCGGGCGGGCTGGTCGTGGACGCGGAAGGGCGCTTCGCCGGCATCCTCACCGGCGTGTCCGGCGCGGCGCGCGCCCCGGTGCGGGACGAGTTCGGCGTGATCGAGCCCGGGATGCGTTCGGTCGAGCCGGCCGGCCAGGTGGGCTTCGCCATCCCGGCGCGCGAGTGCGCGCGCGCGTGGACCGACCTGCCGCGGTACGGGCACGTGCGCCGCGGTTACATGGGCGTGCAGGTGGACGTGAACGCGTACGACGACGCGGGCGTCCGCGTCCTGTGGGTGGAGCCCGGCAGTCCCGCCGCGAGCGGCGGCCTCCGGGCGGGCGACCTGATCACCCGTTTCGGCGATGCCTTCATCGGCTCCGGTCGTCACCTCTGCGCGATCGTGGCGTCCACCGCCCCGGCCACGACCGTGGACGTGCACGCGATCCGCGGCACCGACGAGATCGTGACCGCGGTCCGGGTGGACGTGGCGCGCGTGCGGCCGGGCCTGCACGTGCGCACGGAGCGCATGCGGGACCCCTTCGTCCCGCTCCGTCCCGCGCCCGACGGGGAAGCCGCGCGTCGTTGACCATGCGCCGCGGCGGGTGCTAGCGTCCGGCGGTTTCGGGGGACGCATGAGACTTGACACCGCCCCGGCGGGCCTCGCCCTCGCGCTCCTCGCCCTCCTCGCCGGCTGCGGGGACCGGAAGCCCGTTCCGGCCGTGGGCGGCGCGTCCGAGGTCAACGTGCTCGCGCCGCGCGAGCGCCGGCAGCTCGCGGACTCCGTGGCCGCCGTGCTGCGCGAGGACATCACCTACATCCGGCCGGAGCCGCGCTTCGACGTGACCGTCGACGCGCTGGAGAACTTCCGGTTCTACAAGAGCCGGAAGAACGTGCTCGTCGTGGGTCCCGAGGACCACGACGGCATCCGCAAGCTGCTCCGCTCCGTCGTCACGCCCCGCGTCGCCACCCCCTGGCCGGACCTGTGGCGGACCACCGATCCCTTCGCGGAGGGACAGGAGCTGCTCCTCCTGGTGGGGGACCCGAAGCGGATCCTGACGAACCTGGAGGACGATCCCGGCGGCCTGGTGCGACAGGTGGAGTCGGCCGCGGTGGACATCCTGGTCGCGAACCTGTTCCGCAACGACGAGCGCGTCCGTGCCGCGGCCGCCATGGAGGCGCGATACGGGTGGAGCGTGCGCGTCCCGGCCGGGTGGGTCGTGCAGGACCGGTCGGGCGACGCCTCGACCTTCGTGCGGATCTGGCACGACGGGCCGGTGATGCAGATGTTCGTGTCCTGGGAGCAGGGCGCGGTGCGGCGGACGCCGCCGGAGTGGCTGGAGCGGCGGCACGCGCTCGCCTTCCGGCACTACGACGGGGACGAGGTGGTATGGGAGCGCTCCCGCGCGGACTCGATCGCGCACACGCCCACGGGCCCGCCGGGCGTGATGCTGGGCGGCCTCTGGGAGAACGACCGGTACGTGATCGGCGGTCCCTTCGAGGCGTGGGCGTTCCACTGCCCGACGGACGACCGCACCTACCTGCTCGACCTCTCCGTGTACGCCCCCGATCGCGAGAAGCTGCCGCTGCTGCGGACGCTCCGGGCCGTGGCCCGGACGTTCCGCGACGGCTGCGCCGCGCGCGACCCCGTGATCGCTCCCGTCGCCGCCGCCGAGGGCCCGTGACCGCGCCGGCCGCGGTGCGCGTGGAGCTCGGGGAGCGAAGCTACGACGTCCTGATCGGGGCGGACGCCGCGGCGCGCGTGGCGGCTGCCGCCGCGGGCGGCGCGGGCGCCGTGGCGGTGCTCGCGGACGAGCGCGTGGCCGAACTGCACGCCGCGGGCGTGCTCTCCGCCCTGCGGGAGGGAGGCGCGCGCACGGAGCTTGTCGCGCTGCCGGAGGGGGAGGAGGCGAAGTCGCTCGCCGTCGTCGAGGCGGCCTGCCGCCGGCTCGCCGCCGCCGGCATCGAGCGCGGGGACGCCGTGCTGGGGCTCGGGGGCGGCGCCGCCACGGACGTGGCCGGCTTCGTGGCGGCCGTGTACCTGCGGGGGCTGCGCGTCTTCCACCTGCCCACGTCGCTGCTCGCGCAGGTCGACGCGTCCGTGGGCGGGAAGACCGCGGTGGATCTGCCCGAGGGGAAGAACCTCGTCGGCGCCTTCTGGCAGCCCGCCCTGGTCGGCTGCGACCCGCGCTTCCTCGCCACGTTGTCGCCGCGCGACTTCGCCGCGGGCCTCGCCGAGGTCGTGAAGGCGGCGTGGATCGGCGATCCCGCGCTGCTGGACGAACTGGAGCGCGACGCGCCGTGGACTCCCGGGAGTCCCGGCCTCGCCGCGGTGATCCGGCGCGCGGTCGCGGTGAAGGCGCGGATCGTGTCCGCGGACGAACGCGAGGCGGGCGCGCGGGCCGCGCTGAACTTCGGGCACACCCTGGGTCACGCCATCGAGACCGCGTGCGCGCCGCGCTGGCGCCACGGCGAGTGCGTCGCGCTCGGCATGGTCGCCGCCGTGCACCTGTCGGTGGCGGCGGGGCGCTGCGGAACGGACGCGCTCGCGCGCATGACCGGTCTCCTGGAGCGGCTGGGCCTCCCGGTCGCCGATCCCGGGCTGGACGTCGCGGCGGTCCTGGAGCGCACACGCGTGGACAAGAAGCGCGCGGGCGGACGCGTCCTGTGGCAGTTGACGACGGGTCCGGGCTCCGTTAGCTTCGCCGCCGATCTTCCGGAAGGCGCGCCGCGCGCCGCCCTGGATTTCCTCCGTCGTTGAGGGTGGGCATGCGACCGGAGCCTCGCCCGCGCGCGGAACTGCTGGACTCCCTCGCGAAGCTCGAGTCCGACGCGTGGGCCGATCCGAGTCCGCGCAACGTGATGGGCCTCGCCGACGCGCTGCGCCTGGCCGGCCGGCCGGAGCGCGCCATCGAGGTGCTCTTCCCGCTGCTCGCCGAGGATGCCGCGGCCATCTCGCCGCGCGTGCTGATGGCCTGGTGCCTGCGCGACGTCGGCCGGGACGTGGAAGCCGACGCCGCGCTGGACACGGTCCGCGCGCTCGATCCGGCCAACCCCTTCGGGCGGCCCGGCGTCGCGCGCGCGGCGAGCGCGGCGAGCGTGCCGCGACCGGCGGGCCCGGCGCCGCTGGCGGGCGGGGAGGCCGAGGCGGAGCCCGAGCGGTCGCTCACGCCCGAGGAGCTGTCGCGCATCCCGCCGAGCCCGCTGTACTCCGCCACGCTCGCGGAGATCTTCGAGCGGCAGGGCTTCGAGGAGAAGGCCATCCAGATCTACGAGCAGGTGGTCCGCGCGCACCCGGACCGCACGGACCTCGCGCACCGCATCGCCATGCTGCGTGCCCGCATGCGACAGGAACCGTCGTGACGGGCGAGGTGCTGGCCATGTTCGGTCCGAACCTCGCGCTGCTCGGCCGCCGCGAGGTGGCCACCTACGGCACCGTCGGCCTGGACGAGATCCGCGCGG
>CAYYFX010000052.1:10189-27318 GCA_964471155.1 uncultured Gemmatimonadota bacterium
CCGCGCGGAAGCGGCGGCTGGCCTGGGTCGTGTCGAACCACGAGGGGGAGCTCGTGGACGCGTTGAACCGCGCCGTGGGGCGGGTGGACGGGATCCTCGTGAACCCGGGCGGCCTCACGCACACGTCGGTCGCGCTCCGCGATGCCCTGCTCGCCGTGGGCGTGCCCACGGTGGAGGTGCACCTCAGCAACATCCACGCGCGGGAGGAGTTCCGCCGGACGTCGCTGATCGCGGACGTCGTGACGGGACAGGTGGCGGGTCTCGGGGCGGTCGGCGTGGTGCGCGCGCTCGACGCCCTGCTGGATCTGCTGGACGGCGCGCGGCTCCCGGATCCGGCCGGGGTCTGAACCCGGCCCGCCCCGGCGGGCGGGCGAGCGAACGCAAGGAACGGCAAGGGCGGAGGAACCCATGGACGAGGGCAAGCTCAAGCGCCTGATCCGCATGGTCGAAGAGAGTGACATCGAGGAGCTCGAGATCGACCGTCCGTTCGGACGCGTCCGGATCGTGCGGCGTCGCGCGCGGGAGAGCCAGGTCACCTTCGCCGCACCCGCCGCGGTGCCGGCGCCGGTGCCGGCGGCCGCGCCGCCTCCGGTCGAGCCCTCCGCCCCGGCGGCCAAGCCGGCGGCGGCGGTGCGCGATCCGAACGTCGTCGCGATCGTCTCCCCGATGGTGGGGACCTACTACTCGGCCCCGGCGCCCGGGGCGAAGGCCTACGTGTCCGTCGGCGAGACGGTGTCCGTGGGCCAGGTGGTCTGCATCGTCGAGGCGATGAAGCTGATGAACGAGGTCCAGTCGGAGGTCTCCGGCCGGATCACGGAGATCAAGGTCGAGAACGGGCAAGCCGTCGAGTACGGGCAGGAGCTGTTCCTCGTCGCTCCCGCCTGACGAGGACGGTCCTGCGGGACCGGCTCCGGGGGGAGGACCCATGAAGCTCCGCGCCGTGCTCGAGGAGATGATCCGTCGCAGCGGATCCGACCTGCACATCTTCGTCGGTTTCCCGCCGGTGTTCCGGATCAACGGCTACCTCGAGCCCATGGACCACGAGTCCGTGACGCCCGAGGACATGGTCCGGCTCGCCGAGCAGATCCTGACCCCGAAGCAGCTCAAGGAGTTCGAGACCCACCGCGAGATCGACTTCGGTTTCGGCGTGCCGGGGCTGGGCCGGTTCCGCGCGAACGTGTGCAAGCAGCGCGGCACGATCGCGATGGTGTTCCGGCTCGTGCCCATCGAGATCCCGAACCTGAACACCCTGGGGCTGCCGCCGGCGATCGAGACGCTGTGCGCGAAGCCGCGCGGCATGATCCTGGTCACCGGCATCACCGGGTCGGGCAAGTCCACGACCCTGGCGGCGATGCTGCAGAAGATCAACCAGGACCGGCGCGCGAAGATCGTGACCATCGAGGACCCGATCGAGTTCCTGCACGCGCGCCGCACCGGCCTCGTGGCCCAGCGCGAGGTGGGGACGGACACGGAGTCCTTCGCCGCGGCCCTGCGCCACGTGCTCCGGCAGGATCCGGACGTGATCATGGTGGGCGAGATCCGGGACCGGGAGACCATGGAGATCGCCATCACGGCGGCGAACACCGGTCACCTGCTCATGTCCACCCTGCACACGATCGACGCGACCCAGACCATCAACCGCGTCATCTCGTTCTTCCCGACCCACCAGCACCAGGAGATCCGGCTGCTCCTGGCCTCCTGCCTGGAGGCCATCATCAGCATGCGCCTGATCCCCCGCGCGGACGGCATGGGACGCGTCCCGGCGGCGGAAGTCATGCTTTGCACGCCGACGATCCAGGAGTATATCATCCAGCCCGAGAAGACTCTGGCGATCCGTCAAGCGATCCAGGAGGGTCACATCCAGTACGGGATGCAGACCTTCGACCAGGCCCTCATGAAGCTGTACAAGGAGGGGCTGGTGACGTACGAGGAGGCGCTGACGAACAGCACGAGTCCGGACGAGTTCAGCCTGCGGGTGAAGGGCATCGAGTCCTCCTCGGACAACAGCTGGAGCCAGTTCGAGTCGGAGACGACGGCGGAACTGGAGAAGCGGATCTCCGAGGCGTGACCCGCGCCCGCCCGCCAGCCGGGTGGATGCCATGTTCCGCAAGATCCTGGTCGCCAATCGCGGCGAGATCGCCGTGCGCGTCATCCGTGCGTGCCGCGAGCTCGGCATCGAGACGGTCTCGGTCCACTCGGAGGCGGACAGCGACGCCCTGCACGTGCACCTCGCGGACGAGGACGTGTGCATCGGTCCGGGTCCCGCGATCGAGAGCTACCTGAACATCCCGCGGATCATCTCCGCGGCCGAGATCACGAACTGCGATGCCATCCACCCGGGCTACGGGTTCCTGTCGGAGAGCGCGAAGTTCGCGGAGATCTGCGCCAGCTGCGGCATCACGTTCATCGGGCCGTCGCCCGCGGCCATCCGCGGCGTGGGGGACAAGTCGGCGGCGCGCGAGACCATGAAGAACGCCGGCGTCCCCATCATCCCGGGCTCGGACGGTCCCGTCCGCTCGCTCGAGGACGCGCGCGCGGCCGCGGAGCCCATCGGCTTCCCGGTGCTGCTGAAGGCGTCGGCCGGCGGCGGCGGGCGCGGCATGCGCCGCGTGATGGGACCGGAGGATCTCGAGGCGGCGTATCGCGCCGCCTCCGCGGAGGCCCAGGCGGCGTTCGGGAACGGGGAGCTGTACCTGGAGCGCCTCGTGCTCGGGCCGCGCCACGTGGAGGTCCAGGTCCTCGGGGACTCGACCGGGCGGGTGGTCCACGTCTTCGAGCGCGAGTGTTCCGTGCAGCGCCGGCACCAGAAGCTGATCGAGGAGAGCCCGTCGCCCGCGCTGGACGACGCCACGCGCCGCGCGCTGTGCGAGGCCGGGGTGCGGGCGGGGAAGGTCCTGCACTACGTGGGGGCGGGGACGGTGGAGTTCCTCCTGGACGCGCAGAACCGCTTCTACTTCATGGAGATGAACGCCCGCATCCAGGTGGAGCATCCGGTCACCGAACTGATCACCGGCCTGGACCTGGTGAAGGAGCAGATCCGCGTGGTCGCGGGGCAGCCCCTGTCCTTCCGGCAGGAGGACGTCCGCACGCGCGGCCACGCGATCGAGTGCCGCGTGAACGCCGAGGACCCCGCGCGGGACTTCGCGCCGTGCCCGGGCACCGTGCAGAACCTGCACCTGCCCGGCGGGCCCGGCATCCGCGTGGACACGCACCTGTTCACCGGCGCGTCCATCCCGCCGTACTACGACTCCATGGTGGCGAAGGTCCTGGCGCACGGCGCCACGCGGGACGAGGCGATCGCGCGGATGCGGCGCGCGCTGCAGGAGTTCTCCCTGGAGGGCATCAAGACCACGGTGCCGCTCCTGCTGGAGATCCTGCACGACGCGCCGTTCCTGTCGGGGCGGTACGACACGGCCTACCTCGACGCGAAGCGCGCCGCCGCGCGCGCCGCGGCGGAGGTCGGCGCCGGCGCGGCCGGGGCGAAGGCATGAACGGACCGCGCCGGATCGAGGTGCTGCCGGGACCGGGCGGCCTGGCCGAGGTCCCGCTGGAGGAGCGCTTCGTCGTGGTCATCGACGTGCTCCGGGCGTGCACCACCATCGCCCTGGCGCTGGACGCGGGCGCGCGCGGCGTGATCCCGGTGGGCTCCGTGGAGACCGCCATGCGCCTGGCGCAGTCGCTCGGCCGGGATGCCACCGTCCTCGGCGGGGAGTCGCACAGCCTGCGCGTGGAGGGGTTCGACCTCGGCAACTCGCCGGGCGACTACCGCGACGCGATCGTGGCGGGGAAGACGATCGTGCTGTGCACCACGAACGGCGCGCGGACGCTCGCCGCCCTGGGCGGGGCCGCGGCCTGCACCGCCGCGGCCTTCGTGAACCTCGGCGCCGTGGTCCGGCGGCTCGCCGCCGCGCCGCGCATCACCGTCGTCTGCGCCGGGTCCGGACCGTACTTCTCGCTGGAGGACTTCGGCTGCGCGGGGGCCCTCGTCGAGGCGCTGACCGACCTGGATCCGGACCTCGTGCCGGACGACGGCGCCCGCACGGCCCGGGAGGTCTGGGCCCGGCAGGACGGGGACGTGGCCGGCTTCCTTCGGGGGACGAGCCACGGCCGGGACCTGGCCGCGCTCGGGTTCGGGGCGGACGTGGACCTCGCCGCCCGCGTGGACCTCTCCTCGGCCGTTCCCATGCTGCGGGACGGCCGGCTCGTCCCGGAGAGCCAGGCCGAGGCCCAGCCGGCGCGTTGACGCCGCCGCCCCGCCGGGTGTAACTACCACCCGGGGAGGATGGGTGGTGGAGGGCGCTTCCCTTCGTGCCTCCCCGGGAAGCGCCGCGGGATCCTGCGAGGGCGAAAACCCATGCCCAGATCGACGCGAAAGCGGGGGGGCGGCCCCTCGAAGGGTCGAGTGTTGCTCGGGGTCGGCCTCGGCACCGGCGCCGCGCTCCTCATGGTCGCCCTGGCCGCCTACCTGCAGGGCGGCACCTGGCAGCAGCCCGCCGAGGCCCTCGCGCCCCGCATGGGCCGCGTCAGCCACTTCGCGGCCTCCTGGCTGGTGCGCGTCGCCGGCGTGGCCGGGGCATGGCTCACGGCCATCGCCGCCGCCGCGTTCGCCGTGCGCCTGGCGGCGGCGCGCCCGCTGCCGGGATTCCGGCGGCGGGTCCTGATCGCGGCCGCCGTGGCGGCGGTCCTGGCGCAGTCGTTCGTGGCCCTGCGCGGCCCCGACCTGGAGCCCGGCGCGGCCCTCTTCGCGGGCTGGGCGGGGACCGGCGTCGTCGGCGCGCTGCGCGCGCTGTTCGGCGGGCTGGGGGCGGCCATCGCGCTGGTGGGCGCCACCGCGGCGTTCGTGGCCACCCTGGGCCTCCCGGTGTTCGCGCCGTTCGCGCGTCTCGGCGCGCCGCTCACCGCCGCGGCCCGCGGGGCGAAGGACCTCGCGCAGCGCGCCACGTCGGAGGCCCTGGAGAACTTCCGCCCCGGCGCCGAGTCCGCGTCCGCGGAGGACGACGAGGACGAGGACGACGAGGACGACGAGGACGAGGAGGAGGAGGAGGACGAGGAGGAGGAGGAGGCGCCTCCGCGCCGCGCCCGGGCGAAGGCCCCGGTCCGGCCGAAGTCCGCGCCGCCCGCGCTGCCGTTGGCGTCGCCCGCGGCGGGGGCGGTCGAGGCCGAGGACGTCCCGGAGTCGGTCCCCGTCGTCGTGCTCCCACCGGCGGGCGAGCCGCGGCCGCGCGAGGCGCCCGAGCCCGTGTCCGGTCCCACGCTCGCCGAGCTGACGCCCGACGAGGCGGCGCCGTACGTTCCGCCGCCGCGCGACTTCCTGGAGGACGACGAGGAGACCGAGGGGGACGCCCTCGCGAAGGAGGACCTGCTCGAGAGCGCGAAGCTCCTGGAGCGCACGCTGCACAGCTTCGGCGTGCGCGGGAAGGTCACGCAGGTGCAGCCCGGGCCCGTGATCACGCGCTACGAGATCGAGCCCGCCGCCGGCCAGAAGGTGGCGCCCATCGCGAACCTGTCCGACGACCTCGCGCTCGCGCTGCGCGCGCGCTCCATCCGCATCGTCGCGCCGATCCCCGGCAAGGCCGCGGTCGGGATCGAGGTGCCGAACCCCAGCTCGCGGGTCGTGCGGCTCGGTCCGCTGCTGGACTCGAAGGAGTTCTCGGAGGACGGGTCCCCGCTGACCATCGCGCTGGGCCGCGGGATCTCCGGGGAGCCCTTCTGCGTCGCGCTGGACCGGATGCCGCACGTGCTCGTGGCCGGCGCCACGGGATCGGGCAAGTCCGTCTGCGTGAACACCATCATCATGTCCGTCCTGTACCACGCGGGCCCGGCCGAGGTGCGCTTCGTCATGGTGGACCCGAAGATGCTGGAGCTCATGACCTACGTGGGGCTCCCGCACCTCATCCCGCCCGTCGTGACGCAGCCGAAGGACGCGGCGCGCATCCTGAAGTGGGCCGTGCAGGAGATGGAGACGCGCTATCGCACGCTCGCGCACGTCGGCGTGCGCAGCATCGCGGACTACAACCGGCGGCTGGACGAGGAGGGCGCGCCGCGCATGCCCTACCTCGTGGTCATCGTGGACGAGCTGGCGGACCTCATGCTGTCCGCGCAGAAGAGCGAGATCGAGGACTGCATCGCGCGGCTCGCGCAGATGGCGCGCGCCGTCGGCATCCACCTCGTGGTGGCCACGCAGCGGCCGTCCGTGGACGTCATCACGGGCGTGATCAAGGCGAACTTCCCGTCGCGGATCGCGTTCCAGGTGCCCACGCGCACGGACTCGCGCACGATCCTGGACTGCATCGGCGCGGAGCGCCTGCTCGGGCGCGGCGACATGCTGTACCTCGGCGTGGGCATGGCGGAGCCGGTGCGCGTGCACGGCTCGTTCATCTCGACCGAGGAGACGAACGACGTCGTGGAGTGGCTGCGCACGCGCAACCCGCGGCCGGCCGAGCACGCGGAGGCGGAGGCCGCCGCGGCCACGGACGACCTGTACCCCGCGGAGCGCGAGGACGACCTGTTCGAGGAGGCGTCGCGGATCCTGGTCGCGCACCAGCAGGGCTCCATCTCGCTCATCCAGCGCCGCCTCAAGGTCGGGTACGCGCGCGCCGCCCGCCTCGTGGACATGATGGAGGAGGCGGGGATCGTGGGGCCGTTCACCGGCAGCAAGGCCCGCGAGATCCTCGTGCCCAGCCTCGAGGAGCTGGACCGGAAGCTCGCCGCCACGCGCCGGACACCGCTCGGCGGACCGAAGGGATGACCGCGAAGTCCGCGCGGCGGACCTTCGTGTGCGTCGACGGGACCGCGCTCGCCTACCGCTCGCACTTCGCGTTCGCCGACCGCCCGCTGACCACGCGCGACGGCCAGGTCACGAGCGCCGTGTTCGGCTTCATCCTGACCCTGCGCCGCGTGCTCGAGACCCTGGAGCCGGAGCGGATCGTGGTGGTGTTCGATCCGCCGGGCCCCACGTTCCGGCACGAGCGGTTCGCCGGCTACAAGGCGCAGCGGGAGCGGATGCCGCCGGACCTGAAGTCCCAGCTTCCCTGGATCTTCCGCTGGCTCGACGCGGCGGGGCTGGCGCGGGTGTCCGTGGACGGGTTCGAGGCGGACGACGTGCTGGCCGCCGTGGCCCTGCGCGCCGCGGAGGGCGGCATGCACGCGCTGATCGTGTCGAACGACAAGGACCTGCTGCAGGTCGTGCGCGACGGCGTGTCGGTCGTGCAGCTCGGCCGCGCCAGCGAGCCGCCGCGCGTCCTGGACGCTGCCGGCGTGCGCGAGGCGTTCGGCGTGGGGCCGGATGGCATCGTGGACCTGCTCGCCCTGACCGGGGACTCCTCCGACAACGTCCCGGGCGTGCCGGGTGTGGGGCGGAAGACCGCGGCGAAGCTCCTGGCGGAGCACGGCTCGCTGGAGGCGCTGCTCGCGGCGGCCGGGGCGATGAAGCCCGGGAAGCTCCGGGACAACCTGCTCGCCGCGCGGGAGTCGGTGCGCTTCTCCCGGGAGATGGTGGAACTGCGCACCGACGTGGAGGTGGCCGACCCCGACTCCTTCCGGCCCCGGCCGCCGGATGCGGCCGCGCTGGACGCGCTCTTCGAGGCGCTGGACTTCCAGTCGCTGCGCAAGGAGACCGTGCCCGCGGCGGCGCCCGCGGACGCGTCGGGATACGCCGTGGCGTCGTCCGGCGCGGAGCTCGCCGCGCTGGCCGCCGCGCTGCGGTCCGCCGGGCGCTTCGCGTTCGCGGCCGTGCCGCCGTCCGGGGGCGTGTTGCGCGGGGACGCGGTGGGCGCGGCGTTCTGCGCGGCCGAGGGGCGCGCCGCGTTCGTTCCGCTGGCCCATGCCGGCGGGCCCAACGCGACGGCGGCCGACGTCGCGACACATCTCGCCCCCGTGCTGGCCGACGCGTCGCTGCCGAAGTGGGGCCACGACGTCAAGGCGGCGCGCGAGGCGCTCGAGCGCGCGGGCCTGCCCGCCGCCGGCGTGGACTTCGACACGATGCTCGCGTCCTACGTGCTGGACGCGTCGCGCGGCGGGCACGGGCTCGCCGACCTCGCGCAGGAGAAGCTCGCGCTGCGCACGACGCCGCCCGACGAGGTGACCGGCGCGGGCCGGCAGCGCGTGCCGATCGAGCGGGCGCCGCTCGCCGCGGTGGCGCGCGCCGCGAACGAGGCCGCGGAGGTGGCGTTCCGGCTGCGCCCGCTGCTGGAGCCCGCGCTGGACGTCCTGGACGACGGCGGCGTCTTCCGCGGGCTGGAGATGCCGCTGACCGACGTGCTCGCGCGGATGGAGCGGACCGGCGTGCGCATCGACGTCCCGTTCCTGGGCGCGCTCTCCGCCCGGATGGAGGAGGAGCTCGCGTCGATCACGGCGAAGGCGTGGGAGGCGGCGGGCGAGCGCTTCAACCTGGCCAGCCCCAAGCAGGTCTCGGAGTTGCTCTTCGGGAAGCTCGGCCTGCGGCCGCGCGGCCGGACGAAGACGGGGCTGTCCACGAGCGCCGCGGTGCTGGAGGAGCTGGAGTCCGAGCACGAGGTGGTGCGGCTCGTGCTCCGGCACCGCGAGATCTCCAAGCTGAAGGGCACGTACGTGGACACGCTCCCGACGCTCGTGGACCCGCGCACCGGGCGCGTGCACACCACGTTCCAGCAGGCGGTGGCGGCCACCGGGCGGCTCTCCTCCGCGGACCCCAACCTGCAGAACGTGCCGATCCGTACCTGGGAGGGGCGGGAGATCCGGAAGGCGTTCGTCCCGTCCGCGGACGGCTGGGTCATCGTGTCGTGCGACTACTCGCAGATCGAGCTGCGCATCCTCGCGCACATGGCGAGGGACGAGGCGCTGGTGGAGGCGTTCCGGCGCGGCGCCGACGTGCACCGCGCCACCGCGGCGCGGATCTTCGACGTCGCCGAGGACGCCGTGACCCCGGAGCAGCGGGGCGCGGCGAAGACGATCAACTACGCGGTGACGTACGGGATGGGCGCGGTGAACCTGGGGAAGTCCCTGGGCATCCCCACGAAGGACGCGAGCGGCTTCATCCGCAGCTACTTCGAGCGGCTGCCCGGCGTGCAGCGGTGGATCGAGGCGACGCAGCGGCAGGCGCGCGAGGAGATGGTCGTGCGGACGCTGGCGGGGCGGCGGCGCCCCATCCCGGAGATCGGCAGCCGGGACCCGCGCACGCGCGCCTTCGGCGAGCGCATCGCGATCAACACGCCGATCCAGGGGAGCGCGGCGGACATCCTGAAGCGGGCGATGATCCGCGTGGACGCGGAGCTGCGCGCGGCGCGGCTGGAGGCGCGGATGATCCTCACCGTGCACGACGAGCTGGTGTTCGACTGCCCGGATGCCGAGCGCGCGCGCGTGATCGCGATCGCCACCGCCGGCATGAGCGGGGCCGCGGAGCTGGACGTCCCGCTGGTGGTGGACTGCGGCGCGGGGTCGAACTGGGCCGAGGCGCACTGACGTGGCCGCGGCCTGCGCGGGCCCCCCCGCGGGCATGTTCGTGCTCGGCGTCACCGGCGGGATCGGCGCCGGGAAGTCCACCGTCGCGCGCCTGCTGGCCGCGCGCGGGGCGGTCATCCTGGACGCCGACGCGATCGTGGCGGAGTCCTACCGCGGCGGGGAGCTGCCGCGCCGCGTGGCCGCGCGCTTCGGTGCCGGCGTGCTGGCGCCGGACGGCTCGGTGGACCGACCCGCGCTCGCGCGGCTGGTCTTCCGCGACCCGGCCGCGCGGGCCGATCTGGAGGCGCTCGTGCACCCGGAGGTGCGCCGGCGCGTGACCGCGGCCCTCGCGGAGCTGCGCGGGAGCGGCTGGGCGGGCCTCGTCGTGGTGGACGCGGCGCTGCTGGTGGAGGCCTCGCCGCCGTACCCGCTGGACGCCCTCCTCGTGGTGACGGCGTCCGAGGCCATCCGTCTGGATCGCCTGGCGGCACGCGGGGTTCCCCGGGAGGAGGCGCGCCGGCGGATGGCGGCGCAGATCGACGACGAAGCGCGCGTGGCGCGGGCGGACGTCGTGGTCGTGAACGACGGGGACCTCGCCGCGCTGGAGGCGGCGGTGCGCCGCGCGCTCGCCGATCTCGGGCGCGACGCGCCGGATCGGTCCGGGTACACTGACGCGGCGCCGGAGTCTCCCGAGGCGCCGGGAGGGGACGAATGAACGAGGAGTTCCGCCGCGGGTTGACCGCGCTGGAGGGACGGCTCGCCGACCTTCGGAGGTTCCTTTGACGTCGACAAGCGCCGCCGCCTGATCGGCGAGCTGGAGGCGCAGACCGTCGAGCCCGGCTTCTGGGATCGCGCCCAGGAGGCGCAGAGGGTGCTGCGCGCGATCTCCGCGGAGAAGGGCTGGGTGGAGGCGGTCGACGGCGCCGCACGGCGGCTGGAGGATCTCGGCGTCCTCGCGGAGCTGGCGCAGGAGGAGGAGGACGAGGCCGCGGAGGGCGAGGTCCGCGACGGGATCGAGAAGCTGGAAGCGGAGCTGAAGGATCTCGAGGTCCGCAGCCTGTTCCGCGACGAGGCGGACGCGCGCGCCGCGATCCTCACCGTCAACCCGGGCGCGGGCGGCGTGGACAGCCAGGACTGGGCGGAGATGCTGTTCCGCATGTACCTGCGCTGGGCGGCGCGCAAGGGCTTCGAAGCGGAGATCGTGAACCAGCAGCCGGGCGAGGAGGCCGGGTTGAAGAGCGCGGCCGTCATCATCCGCGGGGAGTGGGCGTACGGCCTCCTCAAGGTGGAATCCGGCGTGCACCGTCTCGTCCGGATCTCGCCGTTCGACGCGCAGAAGCGCCGGCACACGTCGTTCGCGTCGGTCTTCGTGTACCCGGAGGCGGACGAGGACGTGGCGATCGAGATCGACGAGGGCGACCTGAAGTGGGACACGTTCCGCGCGTCCGGCGCCGGCGGACAGCACGTGAACAAGACCAGCTCCGCGGTGCGGCTCACCCACATCCCCACCGGGATCGTGGTCACCTGCCAGACGGAGCGGTCGCAGCACCGGAACCGCGCCACCGCCATGGCGCTCCTGAAGTCGCGCCTGTACGACCGGAAGCTGGAGGAGGAGCGGGCGAAGCGCGAGGCCATCGAGGAGACGAAGACGGACATCTCCTGGGGCAACCAGATCCGCTCCTACGTCTTCCAGCCGTACACGCTGGTGAAGGATCATCGCCTGGACCTGGAGAACGGCAACCTGCAGGCCGTGATGGACGGGGACATCGACCGCTTCATCGAGGCCGCGCTGCTGGCCGGGCTGGGAACGTCCCCCCGCGGGGCGGAGGAGAAGAGGTGACCGTGACCGGGACCGGGACCGGGGCGCCCGAGGCGTCGGAGAACGACCAGATCCGATTCCGTCGCGAGAAGCGCGCGCGGCTCGAGGAGCTGGGCGTGGACCCGTACCCGAACGGGTACCCGGTGACGCACACGGCGGAGCAGGCGCTGGCGGCGTACGACGAGGGGGCGGCGGAGCCCGCCGCGGTGGCGGTGGCGGGGCGTGTCGTCGCGCGGCGGAAGATGGGGCGGGCCGCGTTCCTGCACCTGGCGGACCGGACCGGGCGCGTGCAGGTGTACTTCAAGCAGGACCTCGTCGGCCCGGAGGCGTACGACCGGATGGACCTCCTGGACCTCGGGGACTTCCTCGGCGTGACCGGCAGCATGATGCGCACGCGGGCCGGCGAGGTGACCGTGCAGGCGGCGTCGTACGCGCTCCTGGGGAAGGCCATGCGCCCGCTGCCGGAGAAGTGGCACGGGCTCGCGGACAAGGAGCTGCGCTTCCGGCAGCGCTACCTGGACCTCGTGGTGAACGAGGACTCCCGGCGCGTGTTCATCGCCCGCTCGCGGATCATCTCCGCCATGCGCCGCGTCCTGGACGGGAAGGACTTCCTGGAGGTCGAGACCCCGATCCTGCAGCCGATCCACGGCGGGGCCACCGCACGTCCGTTCCGCACGACCCACAACGCCCTGGGCATCACGCTCTTCCTGCGGATCGCGAACGAGCTGTACCTGAAGCGGTGCCTGGTGGGCGGGCTGGAGCGCGTGTACGAGTTCGCGAAGGACTTCCGGAACGAGGGCATGGATCGCACGCACCAGCCGGAGTTCACGATGGTGGAGATCTACCAGGCGTACGCGGACTACCGCGCGGGGATGGCGCTGACCGAGGAGCTGTTCGCGGCCGCGTGCGAGGCCGCGAACGGGACGCCGCGCATCGAGTACCGCGGCCGGGCGCTGGACTTCTCCCGCCCGTGGAAGCGCCTCCCGTTCTTCGACGCCCTGGAGGCGGAGACCGGCGAGGACCACTCCGCGCTGGACGCGGGCCGGCTGCGCGCGGCCCTGGAGAAGCGCGGCGTGCACGCGCCGGCGGACGCGACGGAGGCGCGGCTGGCGGACGAGCTGTTCTCTGCGGTCGTGCAGCCGAAGCTGTTCGAGCCGTCCTTCGTCACGGACCACCCCAAGGCGCTGTCGCCACTGGCGAAGGCGAAGCCGGGCGCGCCGCACCTCGTGGAACGGTACGAGCCGTACCTCGCCGGCATGGAGGTCGGCAACGGCTTCTCCGAGCTGAACGATCCGGTGGAGCAGCGGCGCCGCTTCGAGGAGCAGATCGCGCGGGGCGGGCGCGAGGAGGACGTGATGGTGCTGGACGAGCCGTTCCTCCGCGCGCTGGAGCACGGGATGCCGCCCGCGTCCGGCCTGGGCATCGGCATCGACCGCACCGTCATGGTGCTCACCGGCCGGGAGCAGATCCGCGAGGTCATCCTCTTCCCGCAGATGCGCCCCGAGGGCGCCGGCGGCCCCGACGGCGCGGAGGGGTCCGCAGGTCCGCACGGCACCGGCGCGGAGGACGGCGGGGAGGGCGCGTGAGTTTCGAGTGGTTCGTGGCCTCGCGCTACCTGCAGGCGAAGGGGAAGAGCCGTTTCCGCACGCTGATCACCACGCTGGCGGTCGGCGGCGTGACCGTCGGGGTGGCGGCGGCCATCGTCGTGCTGGGCGTGATGAACGGGTTCACGCGCGAGGTGCGGGACCGCATCGTCGGCACGAACGCGCACATCGTCCTGCTGGATCCCGCGGAGGAGGGCATCGCGGACCCGGACTCCGTGCGCGCGCGCGTGGAGCAGTTCCACGGCGTGACGGCCACCTCGCCCTTCGTGTTCGGGAAGGTGCTGCTCACGTCGGACGCGGAGTCCGAGGGCGCGATCCTGCGCGGCGTCGACGCGGAGCACGAGGGCGCCGTGACGGATGTGCTCGAGCGCATCCGCCCCGAGGGCGCGTCGTTCGACCTCCAGGAGGTGGGCGCGGAGGAGCTCGTCCCGGGGGTCGTGCTCGGACGGGACCTGGCGGCGCGGCTCCGCGTCACGCTGGGGGACCAGGTCGTGGCCACGGTCCCGGACGCGCGCCGCCGCGGCATCCCGCGCATGCGCACGCTCCTCGTGACCGGCACCTTCGAGTCCGGGATCTACGAGTACGACTCGGCGCTCGCGCTGGCCTCCGTGGAGGCCGCGGCCGACGCCCTGGACATGGGCGACCGCGTCACGGGCATCCTCGTCCGCGTGGCGGACATGGACGCGGCGCCGGAGATCGGGCGGCGCATCCAGACCGGCATCACGGAGCCGGCCCTGTGGGCCAACGACTGGATCCGGCAGAACCGGCAGCTGTTCCTGTGGATGAAGATCGAGAAGCTCGTGGGCTACCTGCTGTTCGCCATCATCCTCACCGTGGCGGCGTTCCTGATCGCGTCCACGCTCATCATGATCGTGCTGGAGAAGACGCGGGAGATCGGCGTGCTGATGTCCCTCGGCGCGGGACGGCGCGGCGTCCGGAACATCTTCCTGCTCGAGGGCGTGGCGATCGGCGGGCTGGGCACGGTGCTCGGCTGCCTGGCGGGATGGCTGGGCTGCCTCGGCCTGGACCGGTACCGGCTGCCGCTCCCGGGGGACGTCTACTTCATCGACACGCTTCCCGTGCAGCTCTGGTGGGGCGACGTGGCGCTGGTGGCCGGGCTGGCCCTCCTGATCTGCCTGCTGTCCGCCCTGTACCCCTCGTGGCGCGCGTCGCGGCTCGTGCCCGTGGAGGCCATCCGGTATGAGTGACGCGGAGTTCGTCCTGGAGGGCCTCGGGATCTCCCGCCGGTTCGCCTCGGGCCCGGCATGGTTGCAGGTGCTGCGCGGCGTGGACCTGCGCGTGCGCCGCGCGGAGAAGGTGGCCGTCGTGGGGCCGTCCGGCTCCGGGAAGAGCACGCTCCTGCACTGCCTCGGCGCGCTGGACCGCCCGGACGAGGGCACGGTGCGCATCCGCGACCGGGACGTGTCGCGGTGCTCGGACCGGGAGCTCGCCCGGCTGCGCAACCGGGAGATCGGCTTCGTGTTCCAGTTCCACCACCTGCTCCCGGACTTCACGGCGCTGGAGAACGTGATGCTCCCGCTGCTGATCGACGGGCGGCCGCGCGCGCAGGCCGCCGAGCGGGCCGCGGCGGCGCTCGCCGAGGTCGGGCTGGAGGCGCGCGGGCATCACGCGCCGGGCGCGCTGTCCGGCGGGGAGCAGCAGCGGGTGGCGGTCGCGCGGGCGCTCGTGAACGATCCCGCGGTCATCCTCGCCGACGAGCCGTCGGGGAACCTCGATCCGCTCACCGGCGCGTCCCTGCACGCGTTGCTGGACGACCTGCGGCGGCGGCGCGGCGCGACCTTCGTGATCGCCACGCATGATCCGGAGCTGGCTCGGGGCGCGGACCGCGTCCTGATGCTGCGCGAAGGGTCGCTCGTGCCGGTGGACGCGGGGCAGCTCGGCGATGCCGCCGCGTGGCGGGTCGGCGGGCCGGCGGCGCCGTGAACTGCGAGCGGTGCGGCAAGGCGCCGGGGGAGATCCGGTACTCGGAGTACTCCGGAGGCAAGGTCCTCAGGATGCTCGTGTGCCCGGCGTGCGCGCGGGAGCTCGGCTTCCTGCCGCCCGCGCGCCCGGAAGGCGAGGGCGGCGCGACGCCCGCGAAGGAGCCGCCCGCCGCGGACGCGGCCGCGGACCGCCGGGTCTGCCCCGGGTGCGGGCTCACCGCGGAGGAGTTCCACCGCGTCTCGCTGTTCGGCTGCGACCGCTGCTTCGAGACCTTCGAGGAGGACCTGGACCTGCTGCTCAAGCGGCTGCACGGCGCCTCGCTGCACCGTGGCCGCCTGCCGCGGGCGGATCGGGGCGCGGACCCGCCCGACGAGCGCAGCCGCCTGGAGCGCGAGCTGGACGACGCGATGCGCACGGGCGACTTCGACCGCGCCGCGAAGCTGCGCGAGCGCATCCGCCGCGCGGGGCGGGAGGGGACGCCGTGACCCCGGCGGATCTGGGCATGCGGGTTGCCGAGTGGTTGTCCGGCCGCGGGCCCGAGGCGCACGTGGTGCTGTCCAGCCGCGTCCGGCTCGCGCGCAATCTCGCCGGCGTCCCGTTCCCGCACCGGGCGGACCCCGCGGCCCTGGAGCACGCCTTCGCGCGGATCCGCGACGCGCTGCGCGCCGCTCCGGCGCTGGACCGCGCCGAAGTGTGGGCCCTAGAGGACCTCTCGGCCTGGGATCGCCGGCTCCTGGGCGAGCGCCATCTCCTCACGCCGCGGCTCGAGGAGCGGCAGGGGTCGGGCGGCGTCTGCGTGGCGGCGGGCGAGCGGGTGGCCGTGATGATCCACGAGGAGGATCATCTCCGGATCCAGTCCGTCACCTCGGGGTTCGATCCCGCGTCGGCCCTGGCGGCCGCGGTGGCGCTGGACCGCGAGCTGGAGCGCCCGCTGGAGTTCGCGGCATCGCCGGACCGCGGGTACCTCACCGCCTGCCCGACGAACGTGGGCACCGGGATGCGCGCGTCGGTTCTCGTCCACCTCCCCGGACTCGTGCTTGCCGGCGAGATCCGGAAGGTGCACCGCGCCGTGGGCGAGATGGGGATGGCCGTGCGCGGCTGGTTCGGGGAAGGCTCCCGCGCCCTCGGGGACTTCTACCAGATCTCGAACCAGCGCAAGCTCGGCTGGACGGAGGAGGAGACCGTGAGCACGCTTTCGCGCCTGACGCGCCGGATCCTGGAGCTCGAGGACGAGTCCCGGGACCGCCTGCTGGAGGACCGGAGCCGCCGGCGGCGCCTGGAGGACCGGGTGCACCGTTCCTTCGGCCTGCTCGGAAGCGCTCGCCTTCTCACCGTAGATGCCGTCATGGCAGCCACATCAGACGTTCGTCTCGGGAAGTGGATGAACCTTTTCGAGGGCGTCCCGGCGGAAATGCTCAACCGACTGGCGCTTCGCATCCAACCCGCGCATCTTGGACGGCAGGAGGCGCGGATCCTGGAGGGCGAGGAGGCGGAATGGGCCAGGGCCCGGCTGGTGCGCGCCGAGCTGGCGGAATGCCCGGCGGAAGGGTGATCCGGGCCGGCAGGTCAAGGAATCGTCCGGGCGGGTCGATGCATCCGAACAGACGGGGCCAGCCGGGGTTCGCACGCGTTCGCCGAGCCGAGGACCCGCCGGCGGGAACGGTGAGGGACTCGGCGACAGCCCGTATAATCGTCCGGGATCCGGATGTCCGGGAGGACGGGAGGAAGCTCTGATGCAGGATCGCTTCACCGAGCGCGTGCGGAAGGTGATGTACCTCGCCCGGGAAGAGGCGGGGCGTCTCCACCACGACTACATCGGGACCGAGCACCTTCTCCTCGGCATCATTCGCGAGGGCGAGGGCATCGCCGCGACCGTCCTGAACAACCTCGGGCTCGACCTGGACACGATCCGGCAGAGCATCGAGAACATGGTGCCGACCTCGGGCGGCACCCTGACGATCGGGGAGATCCCCTTCACGCCGCGCGCCAAGCGCGTGCTGGAACTCTCCGTCGAGGAGGCGCGCCTCTTCGGCCACAACTACGTCGGCACCGAGCACCTGCTGCTGGGCCTCATCCGCGAGGGCGAGGGCGTGGCGGCGCGCGTGCTCATGGAGCTGGGCGCGGACCGCAAGCGCGTGCGCGAGGAGACGCTGAAGCTCCTCGGCGGCAGCGCGCAGGCGGGCGGCGCCAAGCAGGCGGAGAAGAAGAGCGAGACCCCGGCGCTGGACCAGTTCGGCCGGGACCTCACGCAGCTCGCCATCGAGGGCAAGCTGGACCCGGTGATCGGGCGCGAGGAGGAGATCGAGCGCGTCATCCAGGTCCTGTGCCGCCGCAAGAAGAACAAC
>CAYYFX010000053.1:0-27238 GCA_964471155.1 uncultured Gemmatimonadota bacterium
CCGCCACCGCCGGAGCGGGTGAGGAGGACTCACGTGACTAGAGAGCTGAGGCTCCCCTCGCTGAACAAGATCCTCATCACGGGGAACTGCACGCGGGATCCGGAGACCCGGTACCTGCAGAGCGGAACCGCGCTCACGAAGTTCGGCATCGCGTCCAACCGTCGCTACCAGGATCCGAAGTCGGGGGAGTGGAAGGACGACCCCTGCTTCGTGAACGTGGTGGCCTGGGCGCAGCTGGCCGAGCGGCTCGGGGATTCGCTCAAGAAGGGCAGCGCGGTGCTCGTGGAGGGCCGGCTGACCAGCTACTCCTACGAGACCGAGGACGGACAGAAGCGCTCGGGTGTCGAGATCACCGCGGACCGGGTCCAGGCCCTGGACAAGCGCGGGGGATCCGAGGGTTCGCCCGCGTACGCCGGCGGCCCGTCCGAATCGCGGGAAGAGAATCTCCCCGCGGACGACCTTCCCTTCTAGACCGCGCGCGGCGCGGAACCCGTCCGACCGTCCCGGTCCTCGAGCCTCGCGGCCCGAGCGCCGGGGCGGCGGATGTCCGGAGGACTCATGATGAGAGACAGGCGGCGCAAGGTCTGCCGGTTCACGCAGGACAAGATCGAGATCGTGGACTACAAGGACGTGGAGCGGCTGCGGCGGTACGTCACGGACCGCGGCAAGCTGGTTCCGCGGCGTATCACGGGAACGAGCGCGTACCACCAGCGCGGGCTCACCGTCGCGGTGAAGCGCGCGCGCTACATGGCGCTCCTCCCGTACACGAGCGACCACTACATCTAGGGAGCGGCCCCGTGAATCCACGCCTGCTCGGGCTGGCGGCCGTCACGGCCGCCGCGGCGGCCGTTCCGGGATTCCCGGCGGCCGGCGTGCTGCTCGCGTTCGCCCTGCCCGTGGCCACGGTGGCCGGGGCGGCGCTCGGCGGCGTGCCCGGCGGCATCGCGGTGGCGCTGCCGACCGCCGGCATCCTCGCGCTCGGCGTGCCGGACGGGCTGCCGGCGTTCGCGGCCTCGGCGGTCGCGGGCGTGGTGCTCGGGGCGCTGGTCCGGAGCGGGCAGCCGGCGGGCGCGGCGCTCGCGTGGGGCACGCTGCCCGTCGCGGTGTGGACGGTCGGTCTCGCGCTGTCCGGGTTCGACCCGGTGACGCCGGAGATGTCGGCGCAGCTGGAGCGCGTGTGGTCCCGGCCCGCGGCGGGCGGGGACGGGGCGGCGCTGGACACGGAGGTGGCGCTGGGGCTGATCCGCAACACCTGGGTGGGGCTCGAGGTCGTGTTCTCGGCGGCGGCGCTGGCGGTGGCGTACCGCGTGGCGTCCCGGCTGTTCCCGGAACGCGCGTGGCGGCCGTTCGGTCCGTTCACGCGGTTCGACCTGCCGGACGCGCTCGTCGCGGTGGTCGTGGCCGGTCTCGTGGCCGTGCTCGCGGTGCAGCGCGGGGCGCCGGAGTTCCTGGCCGGGGTGGGCGGGAACCTGCTGATGGCGGCGGGGACCCTGTATGCGGTGCGCGGCGTGGCGGTGCAGGCGTTCTGGCTGGATCGTGCGGGCGTGGGCAAGCGCGCGGGCGCGGTGCTGCTGGCGGTGGGTGCGGTGGTCTTCCTCCCGGTCTTCCCCCTCGCGGCGGCGGGACTGGGCTTGTTCGACACGTGGTTCGATTTCCGGCGTGTCCGGGGTCCCGAGGGGGGGAGCAACCCCCTCTCCTTCCGTCACTCCTCGAGTGACGACGGAACGTAGGGGGAAAAGCGTCATGAAGGTGATCCTCACGATGGACGTGCCCGAGGTGGGCAAGCGCGGGCAGCGGCTGGACGTCTCGGCCGGGTTCGCCCGCAACTTCCTGCTGCCGCGCCGGCTCGCCATGCCGGAGACGCAGGGCAACGTGCGCATCCTCGCCGAGGAGGGAAAGCTCTCCGGGGTGCGGGACCGCAAGGCGCGCGGCGAGGCGCAGAAGGTCGCGGACTTCCTGGCCGGGCACGAGGTGTTCGCCACGCTGAAGATCGGCCGCGAGGGCAAGGCGTTCGGCGCCGTCACGGCGAAGGAGATCGCCATCCTGCTGCACAAGGAAGGCATCGACGTCGACCGCCGGCGGATCCGCCTGGAGGCGCCCATCAAGCGGCTGGGCGTGTTCGAGATCCCGCTCGCCGTGCACTCCGAGGTGGAGACGAACGTGCGCCTCTTCGTGGACCGCGACGGCGGCTCGAAGGACGGCGCCCGCGAAGAGCAGCGCAAGTGGGACGAGGAGATCAACCTGCGCCAGGAGGCGGAGCGCGTCGAGGCCGAGGCCCGCGCGGCCCGCGAGAAGGAGGCCCAGGAGGCGGCGCGGCTCGCGGTGGAGCGTGCGGCGGCCCGCCGGGCGCGCGAGGAGGCCGAGAAGAAGGCGAGGGACGAGGCCGTGGCCGCCGCCGCGAGGAACGCGGGGGAGGACGAGGCCTGATCCGCAGGGCGGGGAGCGGGGAGCGCGCGGCGGGCCGGCTCGCAGCCGGCGCCGTGGCTGGCGCGGCGCTGATCCTTCTCGGACCGGCCGGATGCAGCGGTCCGGGCGGCTCCGGCGACGGCACGGTGCTCGCGCGCGTCGCGGACCGCGCGATCACGACCGCGGACGTGGATGCACGGATCGCCGAGCTCCCGCAGATGGCGCGTCCCGAGTACGCCACGGATGCGGGGCGCGCGCGACTGCTCCGCCAGCTCGTGGAGGAGGAGGTCCTGTACCGCGCGGCCCTGGACGCCGGGCTGGAGCGGGACGACGCGGTGCAGCGCCGCTTGACCTCCTCGCGGCGCCAGATCCTCGTCCAGGCCATGCTGGACCGCGAGCAGGGCCGCCTCGCCCGGGTGGACGAGAAGGAGGCCCGCGCCTTCTACGACGCCCACCGCGACGAGTACCGGACGGAGGAGACGCGGCGCGTGCGGCTCCTCGTGGCGCGGACGCGGGTCATCGCCGAGCGCGTGCGCGAGATGGCGCTCGAGGGCCAGCCCTTCGAGATGCTGTGCCAGAAGTTCTCCGTCGAGCCGTACGTGATCGAGGCGAAGGGGCTCCTGCCCGAGCCGGTGCGCCGGGGGAAGGCCGTGCCCTGGCTGGGCAACCACGTCGCGTTCCACGAGGCCGTCTTCGCCGTGGAGAACGGCGGAATCACCGGGGTGTTCGAGACCCCGAAGGGGTTCCACGTGGCGCGCATCGAGGAGGTCCGCGAGGCGCGGCAGCGCCCGTTCGAGGAGGTCCGCGCGGATGTCGAGGCGCGGATCGTGCGGGAGCGGAGCACCAAGGGGTTGCCGGAACTCGTGGAGGGGCTGAAGGAGAAGTACCACGCGGAGATCGTCGAGCCCGCGGGACGCTCCGCCGAGGAGCTGTTCACGCGGGCGCAGCAGAGCCCGGATCCCGCGGAGCGCATCGCCCTGTGGGAGGAGCTGGTGGAGCGGTACCCCGCCGACCCGCACGTCGTGGAGGCCATCTTCATGATCGGCTTCACGCGCTCCGAGGAGCTGGGCGATGCGGAAGGCGCCCGGGCGGCGTTCCAGCGGGTCGTGGACGAGTTCCCGGGTTCGGAACTTGCGCAGTCGGCGGGGTGGATGCTTACTTCCGGCCAGGACGGCGAGGCCGCGCCGGGGTTGGACGAGGCGCCCGAGGAGCCGGCGCCGTCCGGGGAGTGACCATGAGCGAGATCGAGATGGCGGTGTCGGGCCTGGCGATCGACGAGCGCACCCATACGCCGGTCGTGATGCTGCGCGAGAAGGGCGGAGCCCGCATGCTGCCCATCTGGATCGGCCCGTCCGAGGCGTCGGCCATCGCGATCGAGTTGACCGGGCGGAAGTTCCAGCGCCCGCTCACGCACGACCTGCTGAAGACCGTGATCGAGGGTCTGGACGCGCGGGTGCCGCGGATCGCCATCGTGGACCTGCGGGACAAGACCTACTACGCGAAGGTCTTCCTGGAGCGGGATGCGGAGGTGCTGACCATCGACGCCCGACCGTCGGACTGCATCGCGCTCGCCCTGCGCACGCGTTCGCCGATCTTCGTCCGCGAGGAGCTGCTGCGCGACGACGAGAGTGTCGAGGAGATGACTTCCGAGGAGTCCATGGAGAAGCTGCAGAAGCAGCTCGAGGAAATGGACCCCGACGAGTTCGGCAAGCTCTGGACCTGACGTTGCGCCGGTACGTCCACGTCTCCCGCGTCCTGGCGACGCTCCTGGCCCTCGCGGCGGCGGCGTGCGCCCCGTCCCCGCGGCACTCCGCGGACTTCCCCGGCTCGCCCCGGGACGCCGGGTTGCTCGAGGACGAGCCTCCGCCGACCGGCGAGGACGCCGCGGCGGAGTTGCAGGATCTCCAGCGCCGCATCCCGGGCGCCGCGCCCGGCGAGGCCGAGGGTCTCCGCCTGCGGGCGGCGTGGATGCTCGAGGCGCTGGGCCGCCCCGAGGACGCGCGGATCGAGTACCTCGGCCTGACCGGCAGCGCGGACCCCGCGGTCGCCGCGCCGGCCTGGGATGCGGTCGCCCGGCTCTCCGGGCAGGCCGGCGACGAGGACGGCGCGGTCCGCGCGCAGCTGCGGGCGCTGGCGACGTCGCCGGCGGACGGGCGCGCCCGCCGTGCCGCCGCGCTCGAGGCATCGCTGGCGCGGGCGGACGCGGGAGCCCTGCGGGCGCTCGCGCGTGCCGCGGCGGGAACCCCCGCGCAGGACGTCGTGGCGCGGCAGCTCGCGGCACGGGCGCCGGGGACCGAGACCGTGGTCGCGCTCCTGCTGCCGCTCACCGGCCGGTTCGAGAACTTCGGGCGCGCGTTCCGGCTCGGGGCGGAGGTCGCGCTGGCGGATCGGAACGCCGCGGCCGGCGCGGACGGGCCCCCGGTGCGCGCGGTCTTCCTGGACACGGCGGGCGAGCTGGCCACGGGAACGAGGGCGGCGCGGGAGGCGCTCGACCGCGGGGCGGTGGTGCTCGTCGGGCCGTTGCTGAGCGTCCCGGCGCTCGGCGCCGCGGCGCTCGCGGACGCGTTCCGCGTGCCCCTCGTGGCGCCCATGGCCACGGATCCGGCGGTGCGCTCCGCGGGCCGGTACGTGCTGCCGCTGGACCCGCCGGCGCGGGAGCTGATCGAGCCGCTGGCGGAGGCGGCGATCCGGGATCTCGGCGCCCTCCGCTTCGGCGCGCTGGTGCCGAGGGACCCCGCGGCGGAAGAGCGGGAACGCGTCTTTCGCGAGGCGGTGGAGAGCCGGCGCGGGGAGTTCATCCTGTCGGTGGCCTACGACCCCGGCGAACGGGACTTCCGGAAGCTGCTCGAGTTGCTGCAGGAGGCCGCGGTGGATGCGGTGTACGTTCCGGGCGAGGCGACGGACCTCGAGGCGCTCGTGCCCCAGCTCGAGTTCTACGGGTTCGCGCCGCGGCTGCTCGGGCACGGCGGCTGGACCGCATCGAAGGTGTTCCGCCCCGGCTCCACGAACCTGGAGGGCACCCTGCTCTCCGTGCAGGCGTTCGACGATCCCGCGTCCGACTTCGCACAGCACCTGAGATCCGAGGTGGAACAGGTTGATGGAGCGGAGCCTACGCGCTTCCACATCCAGGGCTACCGGGCCCTGGCCGCCGTCCTGTGGGCGCTGGATCGCGGCGCCAGGGGCCCCGAGGCGCTCGGCGAGATGCTGCGCCTGCGCCCGTTCTGGCCCGACCGTCCTTCCGGCGAGGAGGTCCGTCTCCTCGTGATTCGCGACGGCGCCCTCGTGCCTGCCACGCCGGAGGTCCTGGCGCCCGCGGGCGCGCCGGAGGCGCCGGGCGCGGCTGCGGGCGGCTCGCGCTGACCATGCGCCGCGCCGCGGTCGGAGCGCTCGTCGCCGCGGCCCTCGCGGGCTGCAGCGCGCCGCCGGACGCCGGCAAGGGTGCGGCCGTGGGCGTGGTCGTGCCGCTGTCGGGCCCGGACGCGGCGACCGGGCAGCAGATCGTGGAAGGCATGCGCCTCGCGGCCGGCGGTTCCGGCGTTCCCCTCGAGATCCTGCCACGGGACTCGCACGGATCGCCCGGCGTCGCGCATCGCCGCTTCCAGGAACTCGCGGACGAGGCACGGGTGGTCGCCGTCGCGGGCGGATGGAGCGCGGCCACCGCGCGCGCGGTGGCCGCGCTCGCCGCGGCGCGGGGTGTTCCCTTCCTCGCGCTGTCGCCGCTGGCGGCGCCGAGCGCCCCGGCGCCGGCGGGCGTGCTCGCGCTGCACCGGCTGTCGAGCCTCGGGATCGCCGGTGCGCGTTTCGCCCGCGAGGATCTGGGCGCCGGCACGGCCGGCATCGTGCGGCGTCCGGGCGGGGACGCGGCCCGCGTGCTCTCGGAGTCCTTCCGTGCGGAGTTCGAGTCCCTGGGCGGCCGGATCGGCTGGGACCTGGAACTGGACCCGCGCGCGCGGACGCCGGCGGTCGCCCCCGCGGACGGCGTGCAGGTCGTCTGGATCCTCGGCGGCGGTCCGGTCACGGGCCCGACGTCCGACCTCGGCCCGGCGGTGGAGGAGGCGATCTTCCTCGTGCCGGAGGGCTGGCCGTTCGAGGGCCTCGCGCCGCTCGCGGCGTCGGGCCGGTCGGTGCGGTGGGTGTCCTTCTTCGCGCCGGCCGACACCACGGTGCACGTGCGCGACTTCCTCGCCGCCTGCGACGCCGCGGCCGTGCCGCCGACCACGGCCACCGCGGTCGGGTGGGACGCGATGCACCTCGTGCTCGCGGCCGTGCGGGAGGAGGGCGAGTCGCGCGAGGGGATCGCGCGGGCGCTCGCGTCGGGAGGCGCGCGCGACGGCGCCACCGGCGGGGCCGCGCTTCCGGGCGGAACCGAGCGGCCCGCCGTGTCGGCGGTGACGTCGGAGGGGCTGCACTTCCTGCGCCGCATCGCGGTCCCGGCGCCGGCGTCGTCCGGGAAGGGCTGATGCTTGACGCTCGGCGCGCCGAGACGGCACCATGGCCCGTGCCTCCATCCCCTCCGGAATCCATGTCCACACCGCTGCACGACATCCTGCGACGGCTCCCGTCGGTCGACCAGCTGCTCGCCGAGCCCGCGGTGGCCGCGCTCCTGGAGCGCGAGCCGCGACCCGTCGTGGTGCGGGAGATCCGCCGCCTCCTGGACGAGACGCGCGGGGCGCTGCGCGCGGGCGACGCCGCGCCGCCGTCGCCCGCCGACCTCGCGGCGGAGGTCGCGCGCCGGGTGACGGGGCGGCGGCGCGGGCCGCGCCGGGTGCTCAACGCGACGGGCATCGTGCTGCACACGAACCTCGGTCGCGCGCGCCTCGCGGCGGAGGTCGTGGACGCGCTCGTGGAGGTCGCGCGCGGGGCGTGCGACCTGGAGATCGATCTCGACACCGGCCGCCGCGCGTCGCGCGGCGCGCACGTGGAGTCGCGCCTGTGCGAGATCACCGGCGCGGAGGCGGCGCTGGTCGTGAACAACAACGCCGGCGCGCTCGTGCTCGCGCTGAACGAGCTGGCGCAGGGACGCGAGGCGATCGTGTCGCGCGGCGAGCTGGTGGAGATCGGCGGGTCGTTCCGCCTGCCCGACGTGATGGCGCGCACCGGCGCCCGCCTCGTCGAGGTCGGCACGACGAACCGCACGCACCTCGCGGACTACGCGCGCGCGATCGGACCGGAAACCGCCCTGCTGCTGAAGGTGCACCGCTCCAACTTCCGGCAGGAGGGGTTCGTGGCGGAGCCGACGCTCGCGGAGCTGGCGGAGCTGGGACGCTCGCGCGGGATCCCGGTCCTGCACGACCTGGGCTCGGGCTCGCTGCACGGGACGCCGGCGACGCGGAACGAGCCGAGCCTCCCGGCCAGCCTGGCCGCCGGCGTGGACGTCGTGACCCTCTCCGGGGACAAGCTCCTCGGCGGGCCGCAGGCCGGCATCCTCCTCGGCCGGGCCGCCGTGCTGGACCGGCTCCGGCGCAATCCGCTGGCGCGCGCGCTGCGCGTGGACAAGTTCACCATCGCGGCCCTTGCAGCCACGCTGGATCTCCTGGAAGATGCGGGCCGAGCGCGGGAGCGGCTTCCCGTGCTGCGCGCGCTCGGCGCCACCGCGGAGGAGTTGTCCGCCCGCGCGGACGCCATGGTGCGCGGCCTGGCGCGGATCCCGGGACTCTCGGCGCGGAAGGTCGCCGCCGCCAGCGAGGTGGGCGGCGGGGCCGTGCCGGGCGAGGCGCTGCCCACGTCGGCCTGCGCCCTGACGCACCGGGAGCTCACGGCCGAGGAGCTCGCACGCGCGCTCCGGGGGCTCCCGACCCCGGTGATCGGGCGGATCGCGGACGACCGGGTCCTGCTGGACCCGCGCTCCCTGGATCCGTCCGAGGACGACGAGTGCGTCGGACTGATCGAGGCGCGGTTCCGCGGGACGGGAGGAGAGTGAGGATGGCCACCGTGACCGGCTTCCGGACGCCCGAGGAAGCGGCGCTCGAGCTCGAGCTGCCGCTGCTGGGCCACCTGTCCGCGGGTCCCGAGGTCGACGGCCCGGTCGCGGCCGCCTGGCCGGCGGTCGAAGGGATCCGCCGCGACGTGGAACGCATCTGCGACCGCCTGCTCGAATCGCCGCTGCTCGCCGACGGATCCGTCGGCGTGCTGGGCGACGTCTCCTCCTCCACGCGCGCCGAGGTCTCCGCGGCGCTGGCAGCGGGGCTGGCCTCGGAGCGGACGACCGTCCTGATCGACGCCGACCTCCGCGCCGCGCACCTGTCGTTCGACGACCGCCGTCGCGCGCAGGAGGGGCTCGTGGACGTGCTGCGCTACGGTGTGCGCTCGCCGCGCGTCGTGTCGCCCACGCTGACTCCCGGTCTGGCGCTGCTGCCGGTCGGGTCGCGCACGCTGGACCTCGAAGGGACGTACGGCGCCGAGTCGGTGCCGGGGCTCTTCGCGGAGCTCGCGCGGAGCGGCGAGGTGCTCTTCGTCAACGGGCCCGCCCCCGGGGATGTCGACGCGGCCGAGCCGCTGCTCGCGCACGTGGAGGGCTGGATCCTCGTGCACGAGCTCGGCGCCTCGGATCCCGAGCGGACCCGCGCCCTGCGGGATCGGTGCGGGAAGACGCGCTGCGTGGGCGTCCTCGTGCTGACCCCCTCGACCCGCGCAGGACGCGCGGGCGCGCTCACGGAGGACGAGGTGGAGGAGGAGGCGGCGGTGGCGCCGGCGTCGCCGGCGGTTCCGGTCCCGCCGCTTCCGGCGGTCCCGGCCGCGGAGGCCGCGCTCCCGGCGTCCCCGGCGCCGGTAGTCCCGGCCGTCGCGGAGCCCCTGCGGGAGGCGGCGGACGATCTTCCGCGCGCCGAGGCGCCCGCCCCGGCGCGGGCGGCGGCCCCGGCCGCGTGGGAGCCGGCCGGGGACTCCGAGGCGCGGCCGCGCTCCAACGCGCCGTGGGTGCTCGGGGGAGTGGCCGTGGCCGCCGTCGTGCTGGCGGTGATGTTCTGGCCGCGCGCGGCCACGCCGCCGGAGACGCCGCCCGCGATGACGGCGCCGCCCGCGGCGCCGGTGCTGGGCGACGAGCCGGCGACGATCGCGCCGGCCGTGGACGAGGAGCCGGCGGCGCTCGCGCCGGTCGTGGACGAGGAGCCGGCGGCGATCGCGCCGGTCGTGGACGAGGAGCCTGCGGCAACCGCCTCGGCGCCCGACGAGGCCGTCGTGGTCTCCCCGGGCGGGGCGGACGCAGCGGCGCCGCCCGCGGGGCAATCCCCGGCCACGGAGCCGGGACCCGGAGCGGGAGAGCCGGTCGCGGAGACCCCGGTTCCGGTGTCGGCGGACGCGCCGCCGGCGACGGCGGCCGGGACGAGCGCGCCCGCGACCGGGAGCTCGACCGGGAGCGCGGCCGCGACCGGGACGCCCGCGGCCGTCGCGGCAGGGACGGTCTTCGGCGTCCACCTGGAGTCCGTGAAGTCCGAGGACGGCGCGGCGAAGGAAGCGGCGACGCTCACCGCGCAGGGGACGCCCGCGTTCATCCACCGCACGGACATCCCGGACAAGGGCACGTGGTGGCGCGTGTACGCGGGACCCTTCGCCACGCGCGCCGAGGCGGAACAGGCGGCGGCGCGCATCCGCGCGGGCGGCCGCGAGTACGCGCAGGTCCATCGACTGGAGAGGGGAGAGACGGGACGGTGACGGGACGGGAGGATCGATGAACCTCAAGACGCTCGAGCTCTTCGGCTTCAAGTCCTTCATGCGCAAGCTCGACATCCACTTCTCCGACGGCATCACCGTCATCGTGGGGCCGAACGGCTGCGGGAAGACGAACGTCACCGACGCGCTGCGCTGGGTGCTCGGCGAGGCGAACGCCCGCAACCTCCGCGGCGCGCGCATGGAGGACCTGATCTTCAACGGCACGCGGGACTACAAGCCGTTGAACGTGGCCGAGGTCTCGCTCACCGTGGACAACTCGCGCGGCATCCTCCCGGTGGATTACGCCGAGGTGACGGTCACGCGCCGCGTGTACCGCAACGGCGAGCCCGAGTTCCTCATCAACAAGGTCCCGAGCCGGCTCAAGGACATCCACGACCTCTTCATGGACACCGGGCTCGGCAGCCGGGCGTACTCCGTGATCGAGCGCGACATGGTGGAGATGGTGCTGGCGGACCAGCCGGAGAAGCGGCGGGAGCTGCTGGAAGAGGCTGCCGGCATCATGAAGTACAAGATCCGCGAGCGGCAGGCGCGCCGGAAGCTCGAGGCCACGGACGAGGATCTGCGCCGGCTCGAGGACGTGCTGCACGAGGTGGAGCGGCAGGTGCGCGCGCTCAAGCGGCAGGTGGGCGCGGCGCAGCGCTTCCAGGAGATCCGCGACCGGCTCCGCGCGCTGGACGTGGGGCTCGCGGCGGAGGAGATCCGCGGGCTGGACGCGGAGGAGGAGCGGCTGAAGGCCGCGCTGGCGGAGAGCTGGGCCGAGCGGGACGGCGCGGCGGCGCGCGTGGCCGCGCTGGACGCGGACATCGAGGCGCGCCGGCTGAAGGCCGCCGAGGCGGACGCGGCGTTCTCCACCGCGCAGCGGAAGGTGGACGCGCTGGCGGAGGAGGCGCGACGCATCGAGAGCGACAACCTCGTGCGGCGCGAGCGGCGCGAGGCGCTGCTGGAGTCCGGCCGGCGTCTCGCCGAGGAGTCCGCGGCGCTGGCCGACAGCGTGCGGGAGGCGCTCGCGCGGCGCGACACGATGCAGGCGGATCTGGAGTCGCGCGCCGCCGCGCTGGCCGGGCGGGAGGCGGCGCTGGTGGAGATGGAGGCGCGCCTCGCCGCGGTCGAGTCCGACCTGGCGGAGCGCCGCGCGGCGCTGGCCCGCGCGCGCGAGGCCGCGGAGGAGTGCGCGCGCGAGGTGGGCGCGCGGCGGACGGAGCTGGCGAACCTGGAGGCGCACGAGCACCACCTCGCGGACCGCGCCGCGACGCTGGACGAGGAGGCGGGATCGCTGGAGCGCTCCGCGGAGGCGCGGCACCGGGAGCTGGCCGAGGGCGAGGAGCGGCTGGTGGCGCTGCAGGCGGACATGGCGCGGCTCGGCGACGAGCTGCGCGCGCGCGAGGAGCGCCGCGCGGACCTGGACCGCGAGCGCGAAAGCCTCCGCGAGGAGGAGTCCCGGCTCGCCGTGATGCTGGAGTCGGCCCGGTCCGGGCTGGAGATGCTGTGCGCGCTCCGCGACGCCCACGAGGGCTTCGGGGCGGGAGCGCGCGCGCTGCTCGCGAGCGGGCGGGCGTCGTCCCTGGGCGACGCGCTGCGGGTCACGCGCGAGGACCTGCTGGCGGCGCTCGACTCGGCGCTGGGGTCCGCCGTGGAGTACGTGATCGTGCCGGACGCCCCGGGCGCCCTGGACGCGGTGCGCTCCCTGCGCGCCGGCGAGGGCCGGGCGACGCTCGTGGACCGCGCCGCGTTCGCGGCGGCCGCGGCGGAGGCCCTGCCGGCCGTGCCGGACGACCCCGCGGTCATCGGCCGGGCGCGGGAGTTCCTGCGCGTGCCCGACGAGCTGTCCCCGGTGCTGGACCGCCTGCTCGCGCGCACGATCGTGGTGGAGACCCTGGAGGACGCCGTGCGCCTGGCGCGCGGGGAGTCGGGCCGCGGCCTGCGCTTCGTCGCGCGCGGCGGCGAGTGGGCCGAGCATCCCGGCATCGTGCACGGCGGCTCCGCGCGGAAGGAGGATCCGCGGATCCTGGGGCGCGCGGATCGCATCGCGCACCTGGAGCGCCGCACCGCGGAGCTCGAGGGGCTGCGGGCCGCGGCGCACGAGGCGGGCGATCGGGTGGGCGCCGCGCGCGAGGCCGTGTCCGCGGAGCTGGCGCGGCTCGCGGCCGAGCGGGACGCGAAGCGCGACGCGCTGTCCGAGGTGGAGCGCGGCGTGGCACGCAGCCGCGCGGAGCGCTCCGGCGTGGAGGATCGCCGGCGCGCGGTCGGCGAGGAGCGCGAGGCGGTGGCGGCGCGGCGCGCCGAGGTGGACCGGGACCGTACGGCGCGCACCGCGGCGGTGGCGGACGCGGCGGCGCGGCAGGAGTCGGCGGACGCGGAGTGCCGCCGGCGCGAGGAGGAGCTCGTGGCGTCGTCCGAGGACCGCGAGCGCCTGCAGAAGGCCTGCCACGACGCGCGGCTCGAGCTGGCCGGGGCGAAGGCGGAGCGGGACCGCGTGGCGGTCGAGCTGGAGCGCTCCGAGGCGGCGCGGGCGGCGGACGAGCAGGGGATCGCGCGGCGCGCGGAGGACGTCCAGGTCACCGACCGCCAGCTCGGGGAGCTCGCGCGCGCGCTGGAGGAGGGGTTCGCGGCGTTCGCGGGGATCTCGTCCGAGCTGGACGGCTCGCGCGCCGCGCGGGACGACGAGGCGCGGGGCCGGGCCGCGGTGCTGGAGGATCTCGGCGGCCTGGAGGCGGAGCGCACGCGCTGGACGCGGCTGCGCGACGACGCGGCGCAGACGGCGCACGAGCGCGAGCTCGGCGCGGCGCGCGTGGAGTCGGACCGGCGGGAGATCGCGGCCCGCGTGGAGCGGGAGTACTCCGTGGATCTGCGCCTGCCGGGCGCGCTGGACGCGTTCGCGGAGTTCCGCGAGGCGGCGGAGGAGGCGCGCGAGGCGGCCCGGCGCGAGCGGGATGACCTCCGCACCCAGCTGGACCGCATGGGCGCCGTCAACCTCGTGGCGCTGGACCAGTACGAGCGCGAGGAGAAGCGGTACACGTTCCTGAAGGCCCAGCGCGACGACCTGGAGGAGGCGCGCGAGGGGCTGCGCCGCACGATCCGGCGCATCAACCGGAAGGCGCGCGCCCTGTTCATGGACACGCTGGAGCAGGTGCGCGCGAACTTCCAGCAGACCTTCGGCACCCTGTTCGAGGGCGGCCAGGCCGACGTGCGCCTGGCCGGCGACGAGGACCCGCTGCACGCGCCGATCGAGATCTTCGCGCGTCCGCGCGGGAAGCGGCTCTCGTCGATCTCGCTCATGTCGTCCGGCGAGCGCTCGCTCACGGCGGTGTCGTTCCTGTTCGCCATCTACCTCGTGAAGCCGAGCCCCTTCTGCATCCTGGACGAGGTGGACGCGCCGCTGGACGACGCGAACATCGGGCGCTTCCTGGCGATGCTGCGGAAGGTCGCGGAGAAGACGCAGTTCGTGATGATCACGCACAACAAGAAGACGATGGAGATCGCGGACTACCTGTACGGCGTCACGATGCAGGAGCCGGGCGTGTCGAAGCTGGTCTCCGTGCGGCTGGGCAAGGGCGAGGACCTCGCCGCCGCGCGCGGCAACGGCGGCGCGCAGTCCGCCGCGGAGCTCGTGCTCGAGGGGTCGGCTTGACCTTCACGTTCGGCCGCGGGCTGGCCGCCCTGCGGGACGGGCTGGCCCGGACGCGTTCGCGGATCTCGGACGGCGTCCGCACGCTCTTCGGCGGCCGCCGCACGCCGGACGAGGCGACGTGGGAGGGGCTGGAAGAGCTGCTGCTCGCGGCGGACGTGGGTGCCGTGACCGCCGGCGAGATCGTGTCCGAGGTGCGGCGCGCGTCGGGCGGCTGGTCCGAGCCCGGGCCCGGGCAGGTGTTCGCGGAGCTGCGGGAGTCCGTGCGGAAGCGCCTCGCCGGCTCGGGCGGGGAGCTGGCGCTCCCGGAGGCCGGCCCGGGCGTGGTGTTCCTCGTGGGCGTGAACGGCTCCGGCAAGACCACCACGGTCGGCAAGCTGGCCGCGCGGTTGGCGCGCGACGGGCGCAAGGTGCTCGTGGTGGCCGCGGACACGTATCGCGCCGCGGCCGTGGAGCAGGTGGCGCAGTGGGCGGAGCGCGCGGGCGTGCCGATCGTGCGCGGCCACGAGGGCGCCGACGCGGCCGCGGTCGTGCACGACGGGCTCACCGCGGCGGCCGCGCGCGGCTGCGACGTCGTGCTCGTGGACACCGCCGGGCGGCTGCACACGAAGACGAACCTCATGGACGAGCTGGCCAAGGTGCGGCGCGTGGCCGGCCGGGTCGTGCCGGGGGCGCCGCACGAGGTGCTCCTGGTGCTGGATGCCACGACCGGGCAGAACGGCGTGCGGCAGGCCGAGGCGTTCTCGACGAGCCTCGGGGTCACGGGCCTCGTGCTGGCGAAGCTGGACGGCACCGCGAAGGGCGGCGTGGTCCTCGCGATCCGCCGCGCGCTGGACCTGCCGGTGAAGCTGGTCGGCGTGGGCGAGGGCATCGACGACCTGGCGGCGTTCGATCCGGCGGCGTTCGCGCGCGCGCTGGTGCCGGACGGCGCCGCCGAAGGGGAGACGGCATGACCACGGAGCCGCCGCCGGGCGGGGCCGGACCGGACGAGGACGCGTCGGGGCGGATCGCGCGGCTGTCCGCGGAACTGGCCCGCGAGCGCGAACGGTCCTCCCTCGAGGCGCGGGCGCGGGCGCGCGAGCACGGGCAGCTCACCCGGCTCCTGGACGTGTCCGGGGCGGTGCTGGCCTCCGCCGACCTCGACGAGCAGCTCCGCCTCATCGCCGGCGCGATCACGGGCTCGTGCAGCTACCGCCGGTGCGTGATCACGCTCGTGGACGCGGACTGGAACATCTGGAAACGCGCGCACGCCGGCCTGACGGAGGAGGAGGCGCGAAGGCTCGAGGAGCGGCCCTCGCTGTCGCCGGAGATGCGCCGCCGCGTCCTGGACGAGACCTACCGCATCGGGAACTCCTACTTCGTGCCGCACGAATCCCGCCTGGGGACCGAGCTCGCGGGCGTGGGCGTGTCCACGGCGCGGCGCGCCGAGGAGTTCGTGGACTGGCATCCCGAGGACCTGCTGTTCGTCCCGCTCGTGGGGAAGGACGGCCGCGTGCTCGGCACGATCTCCGTGGACGATCCGGAGGACGGCCGCCGCCCGACCGCGGACAGCCTGCAGATCCTGGAGTTGTTCGCGCGGGAAGCGGCGTTCGCGATCGACCAGAGCGCGCTGCTGCTCGAGCTGGCCCGCACCGAAGGCTACCTACGCAACCTCGTGCGCAGCTCCCGCGACGCCATCATCACGACCGACCCGAAGGGACGGATCGTGGTCTGGAACGAGGGCGCCACGCGCATGCTCGGCTGGAAGGGCGAGGAGGTGATCGGGCGGTCCGTGGTGGATGTGTACGCCTCCCCGGAGGAGGCCCGCGACATCATGCGGCGCCTGATGTCGCCGGAGCAGGGCGGTCCCGGGCAGCTCGAGGGGCACGAGACGCAGCTCCGCCCGAAGGAGGGGGAGCCCATCCCCGTGGCGCTGTCCGCGTCCGCGCTGTACGGCGCCGGCGGGGAGTTCCTCGGCACGGCCGGCATCTCGCGGGACCTGCGTCCGTGGAAGCGCCTCGAGCGCGAGGTCGTGGCGGCGGAGAAGGCGGCCACGCTGGGCGAGGTGGCGGCCACGCTGTGCCACGAGATCAACAACTTCCTGGAGGAGATCCTCTCGGCCGGGCAGGTGTCGCTGCTCACACTGGACCGCTCCGACGTCCGCGAGATGTACGAGCGCGCCGGGTTCGAGCGCACGCTGGAGAAGGAGGTCGAGCGGCTGTCGGTGATCTCCAAGGAGGCGCTGAAGATCGCGGGTCTCACCGGGCGGCTGCAGGCGATCGCGCGCGGCGGCGCCTACACCACCACCGAGTACGTGGGCGAGATCCGCATGCTGGAGCTTCCCGGCGGCGAGCTGTCCGGCCGCATCCTGGTGGCGGACGACCGGGAGTACATCCGCGAGTTCCTGCGGGACTTCCTGGCGCTGGAGGGGTTCGAGGTGGACACGGCCCGGGACGGCGCCGAGGCGGTGGACATGGCGCGGGAGCGGCACTACGACCTCGTGCTGTCGGACATCAAGATGCCCGGCAAGAACGGGTACGAGGTCTTCGCCGGTGTGCGCGAGTCCGATCCGGGGACGAAGGTGATCCTGATGACCGCGTACGGCTACGACCCGTCGCACTCGATCGTGAAGGCGTCCGAGGCGGGGTTGTCCGACGTGCTGTACAAGCCGTTCCAGATGGCGCGCGTGCGCGAGGCGATCGTGCGCGCGCTGGGCCCGGGGACGGCCAACGGCGGATCGGCGAAGGCGGGGGGGCGTTGAGCCGGCCCCGCAACCGGCCGGTGTCGCGGCCGGGCGCGCTCGCGGTGCTCGGCCGCCTCCGGCTCGAGCTCACGCTCGCGGCGCTGGCCGCCGTGCTGTTCGGCGACTACCTCTTCTCGAACCTCCTGCTCTTCGGCACGGACTCCATCCCGGGCGGCCTCTTCTTCCGCGGCCTGCTCGTGGACTTCGTGCGCACGTTCCACGAGCTGCCGCGCTGGAACCCGTACATCCTGGGCGGCCTCCCCTTCCTGGACGCCACCCACGGCGACACGTTCTTCCCCTCGTCCGTCCTGCAGTTCCTCATGCCGGTGTACCGCGGGCTGGGACACAAGCTGATCCTCCACGTCGTGCTCGCGGGCGTGTTCATGGGGTTCTACCTGCGCACGCTCTCGCTGCGGCCGGCCGCCGTGTGGTGGGGCGCGGTGGCCTACATGCTGAGCCCGGTCCTCGTGAGCTACATCTACGCGGGGCAGGACGGGAAGATCTACGTCACCAGCCTCGCGCCCCTGGTGCTCGGCCTCCTGGAGCGGGCCATGCGCGACGGCGGCGTGCGCGGCTTCGCGCTCTTCGGCGTCTCGGTGGGGCTGGCGATCCTCAGCGCGCAGGTGCAGATGGCGTACCACCTCCTGTGGATCGTGGCCGCGCTGTTCGTGCTCCGCCTGTTCGTCCCGCTTCCGGGCGGCACGGCGCCGCGCGGCGCCGGGCTGGCGCGGCGGGCGGGGCTCTTCGGCGGCGGGCTGGCGGTCGGGTTGCTCGTGGCCGCCGTGCAGCTCCTGCCGGCGGTGGCGTACGTGAAGAACCCGGAGGGGTTCAGCGTCCGGTCGAACCGGACCGACTACGAGCACGCCACATCCTGGTGCCTGCACCCCGAGGAGATCGCGTCGATGGCGGTGCCGGAGTTCTGCAACTCCCCGAACGGCTACTGGGGCCGGAACCCGTTCAAGATCAACTCCGATGCTCCCGGCATCCTCGCGCTGTTCCTGGCGGCGCTCGCGCTCCGCCGCCGCGATGCCACGCGGCTGTTCCTGGCGGGCACCGCGGCGTTCTGCGTGCTGTACGCGCTGGGGGAGCACACGCCGGTCCACCGCATCTGCTACGCCATCGTGCCGCAGGTGAAGCTGTTCCGCGCGCCGCCGCTGCTCATGTTCGGGGCGGCCTTCGCGCTGGTCGCGCTGGCCGCGCACGCGCTGCACGACCTCGACACCGGGCGCACGGCCCGCGGCGCGAGGCACCCGGCCCTGGCGTGGGGGCTTCCGGCCGCCGGCGTGCTTGCCCTCATCGGGCTGGGGGCGGGCGCGGTGACCGGGTTCTGGAACGGGCTCCTGCGCCCGGAGCTTCCGGAGGCGCTGCGGCAGACGCAGGCGGCGAACCTGCCCGCGTTCCGCGCGGGTGCGCTCACGGCCGCCGTCGTGCTGGCCGCGGGCGCGGGGCTGCTGCACGCCGGCCGGCGCGGATCCATCCCGTGGATCGGTTTCGTCGCGGCGTTCGTGCTCCTCACGGTCGCGGACCTGTGGCGGATCGACCGCCGGTTCATCGCGGTCACGGACCCGCGCCCGTTCATCCAGGCGCCGCCCCTGCTCGCGCGGATCGCGGCCGAGAGCGCGACCGACAAGTTCCGCGTCATGCCCGTCGCGCCCGGGCTGACCGCGAACGAGATGGGCTACTTCGGGATCGAGTCCACGCTGGGCTTCCACGACAACGAGCTCGCGTGGTACCGTGCGCTGCGCAGCGAGCCCGCGGCGGAGGGACTCCTCGCCGGGAACGAGGGCGGGTATCCGTTCCTGCGCGTGCTGAACGTGAAGTACATCGTCCACGACCGGACGGATCTGCCGAACCCGTTCCCCGTGCCGGACTGGCTGCCGCGCTTCCGGCTCGTGGACGAGTGGGAACGGGCGGAGGGCAGCGCCGCGGTGGCGTCGCGCCTCCTCGCGGACGACTTCGATCCGGCCCGCACGGTGCTGCTGGAGGAGGATCCCGGCATTCCCGCGTCGCCGCCCGCCGGGGACGGCCGCCCGCCCGGCACGGTGGACTACGAGTACGACGGGAACGTGATCCGCGCGCGCGTGGCCGCGGAGCGGCCGTGCCTGCTCGTGCACGCGGAGAACTGGTTCCCGTACTGGCACGCGTACCGCGACGGAACGGAGCTGCCCATCCTCCGGGCGTACGGAACGCTGCGGGCCGTTCCGCTGCCCGCGGGGGAGTCCGTCGTGGAACTGCGGTTCCGGTCCGTGCCCTACGAGATCGGCCGCGCCATCACGCTCGCCACGCTCGCGCTGCTCGCCGCGGCGGGGATCGTCGCGTGGCTGCGGGGCCGCGCCCGGTCGTGATGCGCGCGCTGCAGATCGCCGGAGGGCTCGCCGGTCTGGCCGTCCTCGCGTCGAACTTCGCGGATGCGTGGCGGGAGGTGCGGGCGGCGCCGCCGGACGTCTCCTGGGGCGTCGTGCTGTTCGCCACCGCGCTCCTGATCGCGCTGTACGCGGCCCTGGCCGGGCTGTGGACGTCCATCGCGGGGGCGCTCGGCGTGCGGATCCCGTACGGCACGGCCCTCCAGTTCTGGTCGATCTCCAACCTCGGCCGGTACATTCCGGGGAAGGTGTGGCAGATCACCGGCGTGGCGCTCGTGGCGTCGGATCTGGGCGTGTCGCCCGGGCTCGCGGTCACGATCGCGTGCCTCTCCTTCGGCTTCATGGTGGCGACGGGCGCGTGGCTCGGCTTCGCGCTCCTTCCCGGGCTGTTCGCCTCCGACGGGCTGCGCCTCGCGGTCGTGGCGGCGTCGGCGGCGGCGGTGCTCGTCCCGGTGGTCTGGCCGGGGATCTTCCCGGCCACCCTGCGCCGTCTGCCCGGCCGGCTGCGCGTGACCGACGTGCGCGCGCCGTCGCGCGCGGGCGTCGCGCGGATGGCGGTGCAGTTCGCGGCGGTCTGGCTCGCGCACGGGATCGCGTTCTGGGTCTTCGCCGCGGCCTTCGCGCCGCTCGCGTGGCGGACGCTGCTGCCGGTGACCGGCGCGTACTGCCTCGCGTACGTGTCGGGGCTCGTCGCGCTCATCGCTCCCGGCGGCATCGGGGTGCGCGAGGAGATCCTCGGCGCCACGCTCGCGCCGGTGCTGCCGGGGCATCCCGTGCACGTGGTCGCGGTGGCGGCGCGCCTGTGGACCATGGCCGCGGAGATCTGCGTTCTCGCCGTGGCGCTCACGCTCCGGTTGCGCCGGGGACGCGGATCATGAAACGCGTCGTCTGGGCGGCGCAGGTCTTCCCGCGGCAACCGCGGGATCCCTTCGGGAGCTTCCTCCTGCGCCTGGCCCGCGCGATGCCCGCGCACGGGTGGGACGTGACCGTCGTGGCGCCCGGGGACGAGGGCGCGCCGGCGCGGGAGGACATGGACGGCGTGCACGTCCGTCGCTTCGACGTGCGCGGGGCGCGGGCCGAGGGACTGGCGTACCGCGGGGAGATGCACCGCGCGGCGCTCCGGCGCCCCGCCGCGTTCGCCCGTTTCCTGCGCGCGTTCCGCGGCGCCGTGACGGAGGCGGCGCGGGAGACGAACGCCGCGCTCCTGCACGCGCACTGGTGGGTGCCGGGGGGCGTGCTGGTCCGCGGCGTGGCGCGCCGGTCCGGCATCCCGTGGGTGCTGTCGCTGCACGGCACCGACGTGCGACTCGTGCAGCGCCTCCCGCCGTTGCGCCCGGTGGCGGGGCGCGTGGCGCGCGACGCGGCGACCGTGCTGCCGGTATCGGCGGCGCTGGACCGGGAGGTGGCGCGGTGGGGCGTGCCGGCGGCGCACCGCGTCGTGCTGCCGATGCCCGCGGACGGGGCGCGCTTCACGCCGCCGGAGGATCCGCCGCCGGATGCGCCGGCCCGGTTCCTGGTGGTGGCGCGCCTCACCCGGCAGAAGCGCGTGGGCGACGTGCTCCGCGCGCTCGCGGCGTGGGGGGACGGTCCGGACGTGCGGCTCGACGTGTGCGGGGACGGACCGGAGCGCGCCGCGCTCGTGCGGGCGGCCGCGCCGCTGGGGGAACGGATCACGTTCCATGGCATGGTCCCGCCGGATGTCCTGCCGGACCGGTACCGCGCCGCGCGGGCCGTCGTGCTGCCGTCCACGGGCGAGGGATACGGGCTCGCGGTCGTCGAGGGCGCGCTGTGCGGCGTGCCCGCGATCGTCGCGCGCTCGGGCGCGTTGCCGGATCTCGTGGAGGACGGACGAACCGGGCTCGTGGTGCCGCCCGGGGATCCGGAGGCGCTGCGGCGCGCGCTGCGCCGGCTCGCGGAGAACCCGGCGGAGGCACGGGCGCTGGGCGCCGCGGCACGCGCGCGGGCCGCGGGCGCGGTCGCCGGCCCGCTGGCGCAGCGGCTCGCGGACGTGTACGCGCGCGCCGTGGCGGGACGCGGCGGCTTTCTTGACGCTGTCCCGGGCGCTCCCTAGTGTCGCGTCCCGGAGTTCGTGCGGACGCGACGGCCGGCCCGGAGCCGGTTCCGGACCGGCCGGCCCCCACCCAGTGCCGGAGGCCACGCCATGACCGCTCCCCGCGCCGCCGACCTCGCGTGGATGCGCGTCGCGCTGGACCTCGCGTCCCGGGCCGAGGGCCGGACGTCCCCGAACCCCATGGTGGGCGCCGTGCTCGTGCGGGACGGGCGCCTCGTGGGGCAGGGCTGGCACGAGCGCGCGGGCGCGCCGCACGCCGAGACCGTCGCGCTGGCCGCCGCCGGCGGCGCCGCCCGGGGAGCGACGCTGTACTGCACGCTCGAGCCCTGCACGCACACGGGACGCACCCCGCCGTGCGCCCCCGCGCTCGTGGCCGCGGGGATCGCGCGCGCGTTCGTGGCGCTGGAGGATCCGGATCCGCGGGTGTCGGGCCGCGGGGTCGCGACCCTGCGGGAGGTGGGGATCCCCGTCGAGGTCGGCGTGCTGGCGGGGGAGGCGTCCCGCCGGAACGAGGCGTACCTGCACCGGGTGCGCGCCGGCCGCGCGTTCGTCGCGCTGAAGGCCGCGATCACGCTGGACGGACGGCTCGGCGCGGACGGCGGTCGATCCCGCTGGATCACCGGGCCGGAGGCGCGCGCGCGCGCCCACCAACTGCGCGACCGGCACGACGCCGTCCTCGTCGGCCGCGGAACCCTGGAGCAGGACGACCCCGAGCTCACGGTCCGGCTGCCCGGCCCGGTCCGGGACCCGGCGGCGGTCGTGCTGGACTCGAACCTGGCCGCCCCCGCGGACCGTGCCCTCTGGCGCCGGGCCGAAGCGGGCGCGGCGGTCTGGGTGGCGACCCGGGAGGACGCGCCGGCGGATCGCGCCCGGCGCCTGGAGGATCGCGGAGTGCGCGTCCTGCGGCTGCCGCCCGGGCCCGGCGGGCGCCCGGACCTTCCGGCCCTCCTTCGCGCCCTGGCCGACCTCGGCTGCAACGCGGTCCTCGCCGAGGGCGGGCAGGCCGTCCACACGGCGCTCCTGGCCGGAGGCCTGGCGGGGCGGGCCTGGATCTTCGTCGCGCCCCGGATCCTCGGGGGCGTGGCCGGTCCGCGGCTGGCCGGGGACCTGGGAATCCGGTCCCCGGAGGGCGCCATCGCGCTCCGGGAGACGGAGGTCGAAATCCTCGGGGAGGATATCTTGGTGACGGGACGCTTGGAGTCGCCCGGAGGGTAGCCTCATGTTCACCGGCATCATTCGCGAAGCAGGGCGGATCCGCGCGCTGGAGCGGACCGCGGAGGGAGCGCTCCTGGCGGTGGAGGCCCCGGAATCCGCCGCCGTCCTGGGGCTCGGGGGCTCCGTGGCCGTGGACGGGGTCTGCCTCACCGTCACGCGCCTCGTGCCGCCGGTGTTCGAGGTCCAGATGGTGCCGGAGACGCTCCGGCGGACCCGGTTCGGCGACCTGACCGCGGGGGACACGACGAATCTGGAGCTTCCCTTGAAAATCGGCGATTCTCTCGACGGCCACCTCGTCCAGGGTCACGTGGACGGCGTGGGCGTCGTGCGGAGTTCGCGGCAGGACGGCATCGGCCGGTGGGTGGAGATCGAGGCGCCGGATGCCCTGCGCCCCTTTCTCGCGGAGAAGGGGTCGGTGGCGGTGAACGGCGTGAGCCTCACGATCGCCGCGTCCGGTCCCACGGGGTTCGCGGTCGCGCTCATCCCGACTACGCTCCATCTGACGAATCTGAAGGACTTGCGGGAAGGATCTCGAGTGAACCTGGAAGTGGACGTCCTCGCCCGTTACGTGCTCCACGCGCGGGGGGTGCAGCCTTGAGCCGGATGGAGATGGACCTCGTGGAAACGAAGGACGACGCGCCCCTGGACCCGATCGAGCGCGCCATCGAGGACTTCCGCGCCGGCCGCATGGTCATCGTGGTGGATGACGAGGACCGCGAGAACGAGGGGGACCTCGTGATGCCCGCCGACGCGGCCACGGCCGAGACGGTGAACTTCATCGTGCGGTGGGCCCGCGGGATCCTGTGCGCGCCCATGGCGCCGCACGTGGCGGACCGGCTCCGGCTCCCGCTCATGACGGACCGGAACACGGCGAAGATGAAGACGCCGTTCACTGTCTCGGTGGACGCGGTGGAGGGGACGACCACGGGGGTGAGCGCGGAGGAGCGCGCCGTCACGCTGCGCCGCCTCGCGGATCCGCAGGCGAAGGCGTGGGACTTCGCCAGCCCCGGACACATCTTCCCGCTGCGCGCCGTGGAGGCGGGGGTGCTGCGCCGCGCCGGCCACACCGAGGCCGTGGTGGACCTGTGCCGCCTGGCCGGTCGCCCGGAGGTGGGCGTGCTGTGCGAGATCCTGAACGACGACGGGACGATGGCGCGCCTCCCGGACCTGCGGAAATACGCGCGCACGCACGGCCTCACGCTCATCTCCATCGAGGACCTCATCAGGTACCGCCGCCGTGCGGAGTCCCTGGTGCGCCGTCTCGTGGAGACGCCGCTGCCGACGGACTTCGGGCACTGGACCATGGTCCTGTACGCGTGCACGTACGAGGACGACCTGCACGTGGCGCTGGTGAAGGGGGATCCCGCGCGCCTCGCGGAAGGGGATCCGCTCGTGCGGGTCCACTCGCAGTGCGTCACCGGGGACCTGTTCCACTCCCGCCGGTGCGATTGCGGGGAGCAGCTGGACGCGGCCATGAAGGCCATCGACGAGGCCGGCTCCGGCGTGCTGCTGTACATGCGGCAGGAAGGCCGGGGCATCGGCCTGGCGAACAAGCTCCGCGCGTACAACCTGCAGGACCGCGGCGCGGACACCGTCAGCGCGAACGAGATGCTCGGCTTCAAGGCGGACGAGCGGGACTACGGCATCGGCGCGCAGATCCTGTTCGATCTCGGGGTCCGGCGCATGCGGCTGCTCACGAACAACCCGTCGAAACGGATCGGCCTGGAGAGCTACGGGTTGACCATCGTGGATCGCGTGGCGCTCACCGTGCCGCCGAAGCCCGAGAACCTGCGGTACCTCGCCACCAAGCGGGACAAGCTGGGGCACCTGCTGCCGGACCTGCCCGGACCGCCCCGCGGATGAGGTCCTTCGAGGGACGGCCGGAGGCGCGCGGGGGCCGCATCGCCGTCGTCGTGGCGCGGTTCAACGACTTCGTGACCTCGCGCCTCGCCCGGTCCGCGGTGGAGGAGCTGGTGTCCTGCGGCGTGGCCCGCGAGGACGTGCACGAGATCCGCGTGCCGGGCGCGTTCGAGCTCCCGCTGGCGGCGTCGCTGGCCGCGCGCAGCGGGCGGTACGCCGCCGTCGTGTGCCTGGGCGCGGTGATCCGCGGGGAGACGCCCCACTTCGACCACGTGGCCGGGGAGTGCGCCCGCGGCCTGTCCCGGGTCGCCCTGGACAGCGGGGTGCCCGTGGCGTTCGGCGTGCTGACCACGGACACGCCGGAGCAGGCGCTGGCGCGCGCGGGCGGCGCGGCCGGGGACAAGGGCCGCGACGCGGCGCGCACCGCGCTCGAGATGGCGGATCTCGCCGTCCGGATCCGGGAGGGTTGATGGGACGCCGCCGGCTCGGACGGGAAACCGCCTTCAAGGCCCTCTACCGGCTGGACCTCGTGGGCAAGGGCCTCGAGGACGCGCTGAAGGACATGGACCCGGAGGGCGAGGGGGACGCGGAGGCGCGCCGGTTCGCCCAGGAGCTGCTGGAGACGGTCGGCGCCCACCGGACCGAGGTCGACCGGGTCCTGGAGGGGGCCTGCGACCGGTGGGGGCTCGCCCGCCTCGGCGTCGTGGACCGGTCCATCCTCCGGCTGGGGACGGCGGAGATCCTCTTCTGGAAGTGGATCCCTCCCGAGGTTTCCATCGACGAATACGTGGAAATCGCGAAGAAATACAGCTCGGCCGAGTCGGCCGGGCTGGTGAACGCGGTCCTGGACCGGATCGCGCGGGAAGCGCCGTCGGAAGAGGTCGGCACGTGATCGCCGTCATCTCGGACATCCACGGGAACCTCGAGGCCCTGCAGGCGGTGCTCGCGGACGCGCGCCGCGAGAAGGCGGAGCGCATCCACTGCCTCGGCGACGTCGTCGGCTACGGCGCGGATCCGAACGCGTGCCTGGAGCTGGTGCGGGCCGAGGCGTCGGTCATGGTGCTGGGCAACCACGACGCCGCCGCCTGCAACCCGCGGCTCGCCGAGAACTTCAACGAGGTGGCGCGCGTGGCCATCCGCTGGACGTGCGAGCAGCTGACCAAGGAGAACCTCGACGTGCTGCGCGCACTCCCGTACGACCACGTGGACGGGGACACGCGCTACGTGCACGCCTCGCCCGACGACCCGCCGGCGTGGCACTACATCCTCACGGAGCAGGAGGCGTGGAACGCGTTCGAGGCGTGCCCGGAGTCCGTCTGCTTCGTCGGCCACTCGCACGTCGCGCTGCGCGTGCTGCTGCGCAAGGGCCGGCTCGTCGTGGCGGAGGACGACGTCGTGCACGTGGCGGAGGACGAGCGTGCGCTGCTGAACGTGGGCAGCGTGGGCCAGCCGCGCGACGGCGACTGGCGCGCGTCCTACGCGCTGTGGGATCCCGCCGCCCGGCGGATGGTGGCCCGCCGCGTGGAGTACGATCTGGACGCCGCCGCGCGGAAGATCCGCGCCGCGGGACTTCCCGAGGTGCTGGCCAAGCGCCTCGCCGTGGGCCAGTGACGCTGAAGATCCTCGTCCTCGACTGGAACGACCGCACGAACCCCTGGGCCGGGGGTTCCGAGCTGTCCGTGCACGAGACGTTCGGCCGCCTGGCGCGCCGGGGCCACCGGGTCACGCTGCTGTGCTCCGGCTACGGGGACGCGCCGGCGGAGGACCGCCTGGACGACCTGCGCATCGTGCGCGTCGGCGGGCGGCACACGTTCCACCTCGCGGTGCCGGGCGCCCTGCGCCGGTTGTTCCGCGAGGAGGGCTACGACGTCGTCGTCGAGAACCTGAACAAGATCCCGCTGTGCACGCCGCTGTGGTCGCCGGCGCCCGTGGTGGGGCGGGGGCACCACCTGTTCGGGGGGACGATCTTCCAGGAAGCGCCGTTCCCGGTGGCGTGCGTGGTGTTCGCGAGCGAGCTCGTGCTGCCGTGGGTATACCGCGCCACGGCGATGACGGTCGTCTCGGGCACGACGCGGGAGGACTTCGTGCGGCGCGGGCTGCGCGCGGACCGCATCGAGGTCGTGCACAACGGCCTGGACCATGCGCGGTACCGCCCGGCGGCGGATCCGCCGCGGGACCCGCACCCCTCGCTGCTGTGCCTGGGGCGCATCCGCCGGTACAAGCGGCTGGACCTCGTGGTGGAAGCCGTGGGGCGGCTCGGGGCGTCCCGGCACCCGCATCTGCGCTTGACCGTCGCCGGATCCGGGGACTATCTGGACCCGCTCCGCCGGCACGCGGAGCGGATCGGCGCGGCGCCGTACGTGCGGTTCGTGGGCCGCGTCAGCGAGGAGGAGAAGGTGCGCCTGTACCGCAGCGCCTGGGGATTCGTGATGACTTCGCCGAAGGAGGGCTGGGGGCTGACCTGCCTCGAGGCCCAGGCCTGCGGCACGCCGGTGATCGCGAGCGACTCGCCGGGCCTGAAGGAGGCCGTGCGCCACGAGGCGAGCGGCCTGCTCGTGCCGCACGGGGACGGTCCCGGGCTCGAGCGCGCCGTCGACCGGCTGGTCTCGGACGACGCGCTGCGCGCGCGGCTGTCCGCGGGCGCGATCGCGCACGCCGGGGAGTACTCGTGGGATCGCTGCGCCGACGAGATGCTCCGCGCGATGCAGCGCGCGGTGGCCGCGCGGGCCGACGCGGGGGTGCCCGCGTGAGGGCGCTGATCACCGGCATCACCGGCCAGGACGGGTCCTACCTCGCGGAGTTCCTGCTGGCCAAGGGGTACGAGGTGGCCGGCGTGGTGCGGCGATCCAGCACCGACAAGGCGGAGCGCATCGAGCACCTGCGGGACCGGCTCACGATCCTGCAGGCCGACATCCACGACCAGACGTCCATGATCGACGCGCTGCGGGCGTTCCGGCCCCGGGAGTTCTACCACCTCGCCGCGCAGAGCTTCGTGCCGACGTCCTGGGCGCAGCCGGTGCTCACCGGCGAGTTCACGGGTCTCGGCGTCACCCGCGCGCTGGAGGCGGTGCGGCAGGTGGATCCGTCCATCCGCTTCTACCAGGCCTCGTCCAGCGAGATGTTCGGCAAGGTGCGCGAGACGCCGCAGAACGAGCTGACCCCGTTCCACCCGCGCAGCCCGTACGGCGTGGCCAAGGCGTACGGGCACTGGATCACGGTCAACTACCGCGAGAGCTACGGCCTGTTCGCGGTATCCGGCATCCGGAACGTCACGCTGCTCGTGCCGCGGAACGGGTTCGGGAAGTTCT
>CAYYFX010000054.1:0-25984 GCA_964471155.1 uncultured Gemmatimonadota bacterium
TGAGCATGTACCTGGATGGGGAAGCCGAAGTCGCTCGGCAGGTTGCCGCTCACCTCGTGCCAGCTCTCGCCCGCGTCGTCGCTGCGCATCACGTCCCAGTGCTTCTGCATGAAGAGGACATCCGGCCGCGACGGGTGCATTGCGATGCGGTGCACGCAGTGCCCCACGGCGGCGTCCGGGTCCGGCAACGAGTACTCGGTCTTCAGGCCCTTGTTGATCGGGCGCCAGGTCTTCCCGTCGTCGTCCGTGCGGAAGACGCCCGCGGCGGAGATCGCGATGTAGATGCGGCCGGGGTGCTTCGGATCGTGCAGGATCGTGTGCAACCCCATGCCGCCCGCGCCCGGCTGCCAGTACCGGCCGGAGCCGTGCTCGCGCAACCCGGCCAGCTCCGCCCAGGTCTTCCCGCCGTCCGTGGAGCGGAAGTACGCCGCGTCCTCCACGCCGGCGTCCACCCGATCCGGATCCGTGCGCGACGGCTCCAGATGCCACACGCGCTTGAACTCCCACGGGTGCGGCGTGCCGTCGTACCACTGGAGCGTGCCGGTGCTCCCCGCGTACGCGAACGTGTTGCCCACGGCCTCCCAGCTCTTGCCGCCGTCGTCGGAGCGCTGGATCAACTGGCCGTGCCAGCTCGTCCACTGCGCGGCGAAGATGCGATCCGGGTTCGCGGGCGAACCCTTCACGTGGAAGACCTCCCAGCCGGCGAAGTGCGGGCCGTCCACGGACCAGTCCGCGCGGCGGCCGTCGGAGGAGAGGACGAACGCGCCCTTGCGCGTCCCCACGAGCACACGTACGCGACTCATGCGGAACTCCTTCGGGAGGCGGGGAAGGAACCGGCGGGGCGAACCCCGGGACTATACCCGCGGCGGCGGGCGCGGGGCGACGGGCGGGCAGCGTGCGGCCGGCGAGGCTGTCCGCTACCGGCGCACGGCCGCGCGCATGGTAGACTGCCGCGCCCTGAATTCGCCGAGGTGATCCCGTGGCCGAGTCGCCCGATCCCGCCGCGCCCGCCCCGCACGCCGCGCCTGCCACCCTCGCGGCCCCCACCGGCACCACGCCGCCGCCCGGCGCCGCCGCCGCGCCCATCCCGCGCAGCGCCGGCGCCCTGCTCCACGTCACCAGCCTGCCGGGATCGCCCGGGATCGGGGACCTGGGGCCGGCGGCCGAGCGCTTCGTGGACACGCTGCAGGCGGCGGCGCTGCGCTGGTGGCAGGTGCTGCCGCTCGGGCCCACGGCGTTCGGGGACTCGCCGTACCAGTCGCCGAGCACGTTCGCGGGGAACCCGTTGCTGCTCTCGCCGGAGCGGCTGGTGGAGGACGGCCTGCTGTCCGCCGCCGGCGCGGTGGCGATCCCGGCGGGCGATCCCGCGCGCGTGGATTTCCCCGCGGTGATCGCGGCGAAGCGGGCGATGCTCGCGGAGGTGCATCGCGCGTTCACGGAGGGGAAGGGACCGGCGGAGCTTCGCGCGGAACGGGACGCCTTCCGCGAGCGCGAGGCCGGGTGGCTCGCGGACTACGCGGTGTTCGCGGCGATCCACGAGGAGCAGGGCCGCGAGTGGACGCGCTGGCCGGAGCCGCTGCGCGATCGCGACCGCGCGGCGCTGCGCGAGGCGCAGGCGCGGCTGGCCACGGCGATCGACCGGATCGAGCTGACGCAGTTCCTGTTCGACCGGCAGCTCAAGCGGCTGCGCGCGTACGCCGCGGAGCGCGGCGTGGGCCTGTTCGGCGACCTCCCCATCTTCGCCGCGCACGACTCCGCGGACGTGTGGGCGAACCGCGCGCTCTTCGACCTGCACCCGGACGGCACGCTGCGGCATCTCTCCGGAGCGCCGCCGGACGCCTTCACCGACGACGGCCAGCTCTGGGGGAATCCGCTGTACCGCTGGGAGGAGCTGGAGCGCACGGGCTTCCGCTGGTGGATCGACCGCGTGCGCTCGAACCTCGACCGCTTCGACCTGCTGCGGCTGGACCACTTCCGCGGGTTCGCCGCGTGCTGGACGGTGCCGGGCGGCGAGACCACCGCGCGCAACGGCGTGTGGCAGCCCGTCCCGGGACGGCGGCTCTTCGCCGCGCTGAAGAACGCGCTGGGACCCTTGCCGTTCGTGGCGGAGGACCTGGGCGACATCACGCCGGACGTGATCGAACTGCGCAAGGAGCTGGGCTTCCCGGGCATGAAGGTGATGCTCTGGGCGTTCGGCGGCGATCCGAAGCTGAACGAGCACGCGTTCCACCAGCACCGCGTGGACGACGTGGTATACACCGGATCGCACGACAACGAGACGGTGCGCGGCTGGTTCGAGGACGGGATCTTCACGTCGGCGAAGCGGCCGCGGGAGGAGGCGGAGGAGGAGCGGGCGCGGGTGCTGCTGCTGACCGGCGGCGACGGGACGAAGGTGCACGAGGACTTCGTGCGCATGGCGCTCCTGTCGCCGGCGGCGCTGGCGGTGCTGAACGTGCCGGACATCCTCGGGCTGGGGAACGAGGCGCGGATGAACGTGCCGGGGCGGCGGGAGGGGAACTGGGGGTGGCGGTTGGGCGAAGGAGTGTGGACCGCCGCCGCGGCGGCGGACGTGGGCGCCCTCGTGCGGGCCACGGGACGGCAGCCGGCTCCCTGAACGTCCGTCCGCCGGGAACGGCCGTCCGACCGGCGGAACGGACCGGTCGGCCCTCCGTTCCCTGCGGCGGGCAACGCGGCGCACGCGGCTCCCGTACCATCGCCGCCATGCGTCCCGAGTCGTTCACCCTTCCCGCCGACCACCGGCTCCGCGGCCACGGCCATTCCGTCGTGCACGTCTGCCTCGTGCGCGCGGGCGGCTTCCGCGAACAGCTCCCCTCCGGTCCGCGCCCCTGCGGACCCGGGGAGGTCCGGGTGTCCCCCGCGGGTGCGCTCCACGCGCTGGACGTGGGCGCGGAGGGCGCGCACGGCGAGATCCTGGAGCTGGACCCGGCCGTGACGGCGGGGCTGGTCGCGCCGCTGCGGGGCACGGTCTTCCTGCACCCGGACGGCTCGGCGCCGGTGGTCGCGCGGCTGGACGCGGCCGCCGGCGCGGCGGATTCCTTCCGAACGGAGTGCGCCGCCCTGGAGCTCGTGGCCCGCGCCCTGCACGCGAGCCCGCGCGCCGACCCGCCGCGATGGCTCTCGGATCTGCGCGCCGACCTGGACGCCGCGCCGCTCACCGCCCCGTCGCTGCGCGACTGCGCGGCGCGGCACGCGCGCCACCGCACGCATACGGCCAACGCGTTCCGCCGGTGGTTCGGGCGGTCGCTCGGCGCGCACGTCCGCGCGCGCCGCCTCGCCGCCGCGGCCGCCGCGCTCCGCGGCACGGACCTCCCCCTCGCCGCGCTCGCGGCCGACCTCGGCTTCGCGGACCAGGCGCACTTCACCCGCGCCTTCGGGGCCCGTTTCGGCGTCCCGCCGGCCCGCTTCCGGCGACAGGCCCGGCACGAGGGCGGCGCGACTCCCGTTCAAGACACGGCCGGAACGGTCCCCCACACTGGGCCGCACCCCGTTCCCGCTTCCGGGAGGTCGCGTTGATCCGCACGCTCGTTCCGGCCCTGCTGCTCCTGACCGCCGCCGCCCCGTCCCCCATCGCGCTGCGCAACGACGCCCGCACCGCCATGCAGGCGGAGCGCTGGGCCGACGCGGCCGCGCTGTACGAGGAGCTCGTGGCGATGAGCCCCGACGACGGCGCCGTCTGGCGCGCGCTCGGCGCCGCCCGCCTGCGTCTCGCGCGCCACGACGACGCCATCGCCGCCTTCGATCGCGCCCGCGCCGCCGGCACCGCCCCCGCCGTCTGCCTGTACGACACGGCGTGCGCCCACGCGCTGGCCGGCCGCCGCGACGCCGCCCTCGCCGCCCTGCGCGACGCGTACGCCGCCGGCTTCGCGAACGAGGATCTCGTCCCGCACGACCACGACCTGGACTCGCTGCGCGAGGACCCGCGCTTCCGCGAGATCGCCGGCTTCCCCGACCCCGCGGTGACGGACCGGACCGCGCGCTGGTCGCGCGACCTGGACTTCCTCGCGCGCCGCATCCGCGAGGTCCACTGGCGACCCTTCGGCGTGCTGCCGGAAGCGCGCTTCGAGTCCGCGCTGGCCGCCCTGCGCGCGAGCATCCCGCGCGCCTCGGACGTGGAGCTGCGCGCGGGCATCCGCCGGTTGCTCGCGTCCCTCGGCGACGGGCACACGGCGCTCGTGTCGAACGTCCATCGCCTGTACCACGTGGGCGCGGCGGCGAACCCGCGATTCCTTCCGCTGGAGCTGTTCCGCGCGGGCGACGGCGTGCGCATCGCGGCGGCCACGGCGGCGCACCGCGACCTCCTCGGCGGGCGCGTCACGCGGATCGGCGACGTGGACGTGGAGACGGTGATCGCGCGGGTCGACTCCTCGGTGTCCCGCGACAACGCGTGGGGCGCGCGCCACGGCGTGGTGCGGGCGGCCGCGGATCCGGACGTGCTGGAGGAGCTCGGGCTCGGCGACGCGTCGCGCGGATACGCGTTCGAGGTGACGCGCACGGACGGCTCGCGCGGCAAGGTCGTGCTGGGCGCCGGGGGCGTCGAGGCGCTGGACCGCCACCGGCTCGCCGACCTGTCCGGCGCGCCGCCGCCGCTGCGCTACCGCGAGCGCGAGCAGCCCCTGTGGATGCACTCCCTCGGACCGGCGCTGTACGTCCGCATCGACGCCGTGCTGGATACCCACGAGGAGACCCTCGAGCACTTCACGGACCGCGTGTTCGCCGCGGCGGAGGACACCGGGGCGCGTGCGCTCCTCCTCGACCTCCGCAACAACCCCGGCGGCCAGGGACGGCTGTGGCGTCCGCTCCTGCACCGGCTGATCGCGTCGGAGACCTTCAACCGGCCCGGCGGCCTCTACGTCCTCGTGGGCCGCGAGACGTTCTCGGCCGCCATGGCGCTGGCCGCGCAGCTCGAAACGCACACGGCGGCGCGCTTCGTGGGCGAGCCCACGGGATCGCGGCCGAACTTCGTGGGCGAGACCACGCTCGTGACGCTCCCGTACTCGCGGCTGCTGCTGTCCATCTCGTCGCGCTACCACCAGAACGGCGACTCCGACGACCGGCGCCTCTGGATCCCCCCGGACATCCCGGCAGCCCCGGACCTGGAGGCGGAGCGCGCGGGGAGGGATCCCGCGGTGGACGCGGTGCTGCGGGAGATCGCCGCCGCCGGATAGGCTGTTCGCCCCTCCCTCCCCGGACGTATCGGGGACGAGCCCCGGACCCGCCCGGAGCCGGGCGGGCCCCTCCGCATCGTCCGCGACGTGGGAGGTCCCCCATGGCACCGCGCCCGCTCCCCCCGCACCCGGCCCTTCCCGCCGTCCTCGCCGTTCTTCTTCTCCCGGTCCCCGGGCCGGCGCAGTGGTTCGCGGACGGGCGGCCGGTCGCCGGAGCCACCGGCGCGACGCAGTACGACGCCCGGGTCGTGTCCGACGGAGCCGGCGGGGCCATCGTCGCCTGGACCGACTTCCGCGGCTCCGCCGTGCATCCCGACGTCTACGCCCAGCGGTACGACGCCCGCGGGCGGGAGTTGTGGGCGCCGGGCGGCGTCCCGGTGTGTCTCGCCCCGGACGGCCAGTATCCGAACGGCATCGTCTCGGACGGCGCGGGCGGCGCCGTGGTCAACTGGAACGACTACCGGAACGGCGGGATCGGCGACATCTTCGCCCAGCGCATCGATGCCTCCGGCACGGCGCTGTGGGCCCCGGACGGCGTGGCGCTGTGCATGGCGCCCGAATTCCAGGGCTTCCCGCTCACCGTGCCGGACGGAACCGGCGGCGTGATCGCGGCGTGGGCGGACGGCCGGCCGGCCACCGAGACGGACGTCTACGCGGGCCGGATCAACGGCGCGGGCACGGCGGTCTGGTCGACGAGCGGCGTGCCGGTATGCACCGCATCCGGTTCCCAGGACTACGTCGTGCTCGCGTCCGACGACGCGGGCGGGGCGATCGTCGCGTGGAGCGACGGCCGCAGCGGCGCCCGTGACATCTACGCCCAACGCATCGCCGCGCCCGGCTCCGCGTCCTGGGCGCCGGACGGCGTGCTGGTCTGCGCGGCGACGGGAACCCAGCTCGCAACGCAGGTCGTCCGCGATGGCGCCGGCGGCGTGATCGTCGCGTGGCTGGACAGCCGCGGCTCGTCGCAGGACGTCTACGCCCAGAGGGTGGACGCCGCCGGGGCGGCACGCTGGTCCGCCAACGGGATCGCCGTCTGCACGATGACCACCCACGAGTACGATCCCGCGCTCCTGGAGGACGACTCCGGTGGCGCGTTCGTCGCCTGGACGGACAATCGCGTTTCGCCCTCCGACGTCTACGCGCAGCGGCTGACCTCCGCCGGCACCGCGGTCTGGCAGTCCCAGGGGCGACCCGTCGCGACCGCCTCCGGGTACCAGTTCCTCCCCCGCCTCGCGCCGGACGGGGACGGCGGGCTCCTCGTCACGTACCTGGACCAGCCGGCCTCGACCGTGGACATCCGCGCGCAGCGCGTGAACGCCGTCGGGGACGCGCAGTGGGCCTCCTCCGGGGTTCCGGTGACGACCGCCGCGGATGGCCAGTGGACTTCCGCGGTCTGCGCGGACGAGTCCGGCAACCTGTGGATCGCCTGGGACGACTACCGTTCCGGCAACGCACGCAGCTACCTGCAGCGCATCGAGGGCCGCTTCGGCGCCTGGGGATGCCCCGAGCCCACGGTGACGTCGGTCGCGGACGTGCCGAACGACGAGGGCGGCGTGGTCGCCGTGAACTGGCTCGCGAGCGGTCGCGATCAGACCGTGCCGCGCACGATCGGGCACTACTCGATCTGGCGTGCGGTGGACGCCCTGCCGGCGGCGGACGGCGGGCGCGTTCTGCACGCGCCGGGCGAACTCGAAGCGCTCGGCCTGCGCGACGGCGGCGGCGGTGGCGCCGTGTACCTGGCCTCGCCGCCGGGCTTCTACTGGGAACTGGCCGGCACGCAGGCGGCGCAGGGCTGGGACGGCTACTCGTTCGCCACGCCCACGCGCGCCGACTCCGTGGCCGGCGATCCCGGCGACGAGCAGTTCATGGTGGTCGCGCACCATCAGTGGGACGACTACGAGTCGTACGGGTCGAACGCCCTGGGCGGCCACTCCGTGGACAACCTCGCCCCCGCCGCGCCGGCCATGCTCGCGGCGCAGCGCAGCGGCCCGGACGTGGTGCTGCGCTGGAGCCGGGTGCCGGCCGGCGACCTGCGCGACTACGCCGTGTACCGGAGCCCCACACCCGGCGTGATCCCGGACGAGGCCACGTACCTCGGCAGCGCCGCGGACACGACCCTGGTGGACGCCGGCGCGCCGTCCTCCGCGCTGCACTACGTGGTGACCGCCTTCGACGTGCACGCGAACCGCAGCCTGCCGTCGCCGGAGGCGAGCGTGGGATCGCCCACCGGCATCGAGGAGCTGGCGCAGGCCCAAGGCCTCGTGGTCCTCGGCAACCGGCCGAACCCCTTCGCGTCGGCCACCGAGTTCGAGCTCGGCGTCCCCGTGCGCACGGACGTGTCGATCCGCATCTACGACGTGGGCGGCCGCCTCGTGCGGACGCTCGCGCGCGAGGGCGTCGGCCCCGGCCTCGTGCGCATCCCGTTCGACGGCCGCGACGACGCGGGCCGATCGCTCGCGAGCGGCGTGGCGTTCTACCAGGTGACGGCGAACGGCCGCACCGAGACGCGGCGGATGGTGATGGCGCGGTAGCCGGAGTCCACGGTCTATCGCCCCGCCGTCAGCGCGGGCAGTGCGCGGCCCCGCTCGTCGAACAGCGCCAGGTTCTCGCGGGAGGAGCCCACGCCGCGCGCGGCGATGGACACGGCGTCGCCCCAGAACACGCCCGCGGCGCCGGCCTCCCGCGCCGCGGCGATCACGTCGGCGAACCACGCCGCCTGCCCGTCCGGCGTGGCGGGGTAGCCGGGATGCAGTTGCGACGGCTGCCCCACCTCGTCCAGCGTCCCGTCGAACCCGCGCAAGGTCCACGGGTAGGCCGTCTCCAGCACGAGAACCCGGCCGGGGTGCCTCGCGGCCAGCGCCCCCAGCAGCTCCGTCAGCTCCGGCAGCGTCCCGCGATACCACGGAAGCCAGACCACGCCGAGGAGATCGAAGGAGACGCCGCGTACGGCCAGCGAGTCCACGACGGACGTGCACCACGCCGCATCGCCCCGCGCGAGGGGCAGCACCGCGCGCACGCCCGGCGCGGCGGACCGCGCGCCCTCCAGCATCGCCCCCGCGAGCGCGGCGAAGCGGTCCCACGCCGCGGTCGAGGAGTCCGGCCCCACGCGGCCGCGCTCGCCGAGGAACCCGTGCGACAGGTCCTCCCCCACGCGCAGGAAGTCCGGCCTCCCGCCCATCTCCCCGAACGCGCGGACGGTGCCGGCGGCGTAGGAGCGCACCGCCTTCACCAGCTCCTCGTCGGAGCGGTCCGCCCAGCGCCGCGGGATCTCCACGGCGCGCGGCCCGTCCTCCGCGTCCGCCGCGCGGAGCTGCAACAGGAGCCCGAAGCCCGCCCCCTGGATGCGGCCCCCCATCGCCGCCGAGCGCGACGTGCCGAGGTACCCGGTCTCCGGATCCACGAGAACCGTAAGTTGCAACACGTCGAAGCCCGCGTCCCGCAGGATGCCGAGCGCCGAGCGCGGCGCCCCGCCGTCCGCATCCCGATAGGCCGCGCCGCGCACGTCCAGCCGATCCAGCGCCGTGACGTCCGCGCCGAGCAGGAACTCGGCGGGGGGTTCCACCGGCGTCCCTCCGGCGGCCGCCGCGGCGAGGCGCACCGCCAGCCCGGCCACCAGCGCCGTCACCGCGCCCACGGCCGCGCTTGCGCTCCGCATGGGTACCTCCCCGATCCGGCTCGCGGGAGGCGGCCCGCCCCGCGTTCCCTTCGTCCCCGCGACGTGCCGGATCTCCTGTATCCTGCGCGCGATCCGCCTTCCCGGCAAATCCCGCGAGAGTGCCCCGTGATCCCGACGACCCCGTCACCCCGAGTCGCGGAGATCCTCCGGCGGGAGGGCGTGCGCGAGTTCCCCACGCCGGAGATGGAGCGCTCGTCCCTGCGCGAACTCGTGCACATGGGGCTTCCGTCCACGCTCAGCTTCCTGCTGCTCTCGCTGTACGACGTGGCCGACGTCTTCTGGCTCGCGAAGCTCGGCGAGGGCCCGGTGGCGGCGGTCACCGTGTTCTCCGCGTTCTTCTGGATCCTGTCGTTCTCGAACGGGATCATCGGGTCCGGAAGCGTGGCGGTGATCAGCCGGCGTTTCGGCGAAGGCGACATGATCGGCACGGAGCGCGCCATCAAGAACACCTTCTTCGGCAAGGCCGCGATCGGCGTGGTCTGCGGCGCGATCGGCATCGCGCTGCTGCCCCACGCGCTCGGCTGGCTCGGCGCCGCACCCGACGTGGTGGACCTGGGTCGCCGCTACGGCGTGCTGCAATGCGCCCTCCTCCCCTTCCCGCTGGTGAGCTTCTCCGTGTACACGGCGTTCCGCGGCATCGGCCGCCCGGCGCTCGGGATGTGGATCAGCCTGGCCGGCGCGCTCGTGAACCTCCTCCTGGATCCGCTCCTGATCTTCGGCCCGGGTCCCTTCCCGGAGCTGGGCATCCTCGGCGCGTCGATCGCGTCGGCCGCGGGGTTCGTCACGGTCACGGTCTGGGGATTCGTGGGCCTCGCCTCGCCGCACTCGCCCGTGCGCGTGCGCTGGCTCGCGGCGCCGTGGCCCAGCCCCGCCGGCACGTGGCGCATGGCGAAGGTCGGGCTCCCGTCCGGCGTGTCCAGCCTCAGCATGGCGCTCTTCGCCAGCGCGCTCGTGCGGCTCGTGGCGGACTACGGCACGCAGACCGTGGCGCTCTTCGGCATGAGCCAGAAGGTGCTGCGCTTCGGCGCCACCGTGATCGCGGGGCTGGGACTGGGGTCGTCCGCGCTCATCGGGCAGCACCTCGGGGCGGGGCGGCTCCTGCGCGCGTGGCTCACCGCGGTGATGACCATGCGCCTCGCGTCCGGCTCGCTGTTCGTGTTCGCGGCGGTGGCGTTCGTGGCCGCCGAGCCGATCACGTACTTCTTCTTCCCGGATCCCCAGCTCGTGGCGCCGGGGGCCGCGTACCTGCGCGTGCTCGCGTCCGGGTTGCCCTTCCTGGGGCTGAGCGCCGGCGCGGAGCACGCGTACTCCGGCGCGGGCAAGAACGTCCCGCCGATGTACCTGCAGCTCGGCTCGGCGTGGCTCCTCACGGTGCCCCTGATGCTGCTGCTCGGGAAGGGGATGGGCTGGGGACCGGCGGGGACGATCGCCGGCGTGTCGCTCGGGCAGCTCCTCGGCGGCGGCGTGGCGGTGTGGATGGTGCGGCGCGGCACGTGGCTGACGCACCGCGTGTGACCGGGAGGCGGACGTGACGGGACCGGGACCGGATCCGGGCGAGGCGGAGGCAGGCGGCGGCCGGCGGGAGTCGGTGCGGCAGATCCGCGGCTCCAGCCTGCTCCTCCTCGGACGGATGATCTCGCTCGGCTTGAACCTGCTCGTGCAGGTGGCCACCGTGCGGATCCTCTCGAAGGAGGGGTACGGCGTCTTCGCGTACGCGCTGTCGGTGGCCGCGCTGGCCGAGGGGCTGATCGGGCTGGGGCTGCCGCGCGCGGTGTCGCGGTACGTCCCGATGTACGACGAGTCCCGCGACGGCCCGCGCATCCTCGGTACGATCGTCCTCGCCCTCGCCAGCACGGCGGCCGGCGGGTGCGCGGTGGCGCTCGTGATGGCCGGCCTGCGCGGAACGCTCGCGGGAAGCCTGGCCGCGGATCCCTCGGCCGCGGTCGCGCTGGCGGTGCTGTCCCTGCTCGCGCCCCTGCAGGGCTTCGACCGGCTCTTCCTGGAGCTGTTTTCCGTGTTCGGCCGGCCCCGCGCCATCTTCGTGCGCCGTTTCGTGCTCGCGCCCGCGCTGCGGCTCGCGGCCGTGCTCGTGCTGGCGCTGCAGGGCGGCGGGCCGGTCGCGCTCGCGATCGGGTACGTGATCGCGGGGGCGCTCGGCCTCGGCTTCTACGGCACGATGCTGGCCGGCCTGCTGAAGGAGCGCGGGCTGTGGGGCCGCGCCGCCTGGGCGGGCATGCGGGTGCCGGCCCGCGAGATCTTCGGCTTCGCCCTCCCGCTCCTGACCACGGAGCTCGTCTTCGTGGGCATCATGCAGACGGACGCCGTGCTCCTCGGCAATCTCGCGGGCGCGACCGCGGTCGCCGCCATGCGCGCCGTGCTCCCCGTGGCCCGCCTCAACCAGGTGGTCCTGGACATCTTCGGCATCCTGTTCACGCCGCTGGCCGCCCGGCTGCTGCAGCGCGGGGACCATCCCGGCGTGAACCGGTTGTACTGGAGCGCCACGACGTGGATCGCGGTGCTGGGCTTCCCGGTGTTCGCGATCACGTTCTCGCTGGGACGGCCGCTCGCGTCCTTCCTGTTCGGGGCGGAGTACGCGGAGTCCGGGGAGCTGCTCGCGTTGCTGTCGCTCGCCTACTACGTGCACGCCGCGGCCGGCCCGAACGCGCTCGCGCTCGGCGTGTACCGGCGCATCCGCTACTCCGTGCTCGTGAACGTGCTGGCGCTCGTGCTGCACGTGGCGGGCAACCTCGCGCTGATCCCGCGGTACGGGGCGAAGGGCGCGGCGATGGCCACGATGATCACGCTCGGCGTGCACACGCTCCTGAAGCAATGGGGCCTGCGGCAGACCGGGGGCGTGCGCGCGTTCGACCCGGTGGCGGGCCGCCCCCTGCTGGCGGCACTCGCCGGCGTGGCCGTGCTCGCCGCCCTGGAGTTCGCGGCGCGCCCGCCGGTCGTCGTGTCCGCGGCGGCGGCGGTGGCGGTGTCCGGGATCGTGCTGGCGCGCACGCGGCGCGCGCTGGACCTCGCGGGGACGTTCCCGGAACTCGCCCGGTTCCCCGGCCTGGCACGCCTCGCCGGCGCGACCGGCCGCCGGGTTGCCGAGGGCGACGGGCGTTCGTAGCATGGGGGAAGACCGGGAGGTGGTCATGCCGCGACCCCGGAGCGATACCCCCGAAGCGCCGCCATCCGCCGGAGCGCCCGCCCCCGCGAGGCCCGCCGCGCCGGACCCCGCCGCGGAACGCGCCCTCCGCTTCTTCGAGATCCTCTTCCGGCGCTACCACCCGCGGGACTTCACGTTGCGCCTGTGGGACGGAACCACGTGGCCCGCCGAGACGCCCGCGCCGCGCTTCACCTGGACGATCCGCCGCCCCGGCGCGGTGCGCCGCATGTTCCGCGACTGGAGCACGGACGCGCACCTCGGGGAATCGTACGTGTACGGCGACTTCGACGTGGGCGGCCAGCTCGAGGCCGCGTTCGGCACGGCGGACTGGCTGCTTCGCGGCGGCGTGTCCGCCGTGGACCGGGTGCGGCTGGCGAACGCCCTCCGCCGCCTCCCCGCCGGCGACGACGGCCGCGATGCGCCGCACGTGCACGCGGCGTCGCCGCGCGGGCGGCTGCACTCCCGGGGCCGGGACCGCGAGGGCATCGCCTTCCACTACGACCGGTCGAACGACTTCTTCGCGCTGTGGCTCGACCGGCGCATGGTGTACTCGTGCGCGTACTTCGAGCGCGAGACCGACGACCTGGACACCGCGCAGGAGCGGAAGCTGGACCTCGTGTGCCGCAAGCTCCGGCTGCGGCCGGGGGAGCGGCTCCTGGACATCGGCTGCGGCTGGGGCGGCCTGGTCCTGCACGCCGCGGAACGGTGGGGCGCGGACGCCCTCGGCATCACCGTCAGCGAGGCGCAGGCGGGCTGGGCGAGGCGGCGCGCCGCGGAGCGCGGGCTGGCCGACCGGTGCCGCATCGCGGTGTGCGACTACCGCGACGCCCCGGAGGATCGCCCCTTCGACAAGCTGGCCAGCGTGGGGATGGTGGAGCACGTCGGCGAGGAGATGCTCCCGCGGTACTTCGCGAAGGCGTTCTCCCTGCTGCGCCCCGGCGGCGCCTTCCTCAACCACGGGATCGTCTGGCGCGCCCGCGAGGAGCGGCTGTCCGGCGAGACCTTCGACACGCGCTTCGTCTTCCCCGACGGCCGGCTGACCACGCTGCACGCGGTGGTTCGCGCCGCCGAGGAGGCCGGCTTCGAGGTGCGCGACGCGGAGAGCCTGCGGGAGCACTACGCGATCACCCTGCGCCGCTGGGTGCGGCGCCTGGAGGCGCGACGGCAGGACGCGCTGCGCTTCGTGGACGAGCCCACCTACCGCATCTGGCGCCTGTACATGGCGGGCGCCGCGCACGCGTTCGCCGTGGGACGGTTGAACGTGGTCCAGCTCCTCCTGGTGAAGCCGGATGACGGGCGGAGCCGGGTGCCGCTCACGCGCGCGGACTGGTACGCGACCTAGCGCGCGTGCTCCCAGAGCCACGTCTCCACGTCGGCGCGCAGTTCCTCGCCCAGGTCGTCCCGCGCGGCCAGCTCCTCGGCCGCCGCGGCCGCCTCGTCCGTCCGGCCCGCGAGGTCCAGCGCCAGCGCGCGATGCCAGCGGATCTCCGGCAGCTCGCCGCCGGCCGCCGCGAGCGCGGCGTCGAAGTCCGCCAGCGCGTCCGCGGCGTGCCCGAGGCGCAGGTGCACCATGCCGCGCGTGTCCAGGTAGTACGGGTCCTTCCCGTCCCAGCGCACGGCCTCGTTCGCCAGCCGCAGCGCCTCGTCCAGGTCCACGCCCGTCTCCTGCAGCCACCACGCGTAGGCGTTCTTCAGCTCGGCGCTCTGCGCGAAGCCGCGCAGCGCCTGTTCGAAGCCGGCCCGCACCCGCTCCGGGTCGCCGATGCGCTTCCGGATGTCCAGCCACTCCAGCAGCATCGCGACGTCCGGGTTGGGACCGTTCACGATCGTGGAGTCCGCGCGCTCCAGCTCGCCGCGGCTCACCAGGATCCGCACCAGCTTCCGCCGCGACTCCGCGTCATAGGCGACGAGCCCGAGCGCGCGCCGCAGCGCGTGCTCCGCCTCGGACCCCAGGCCGTGCCGCAGGTACACGTCGGCCAGGCCCTTCTGCACCTCCTCGAGCCCCGAGATCTCGTACAGCGCGATCGTCCCGTGCCCCACCGTCTCCACCGGCGCCACGCCCTCGAGCCACGGGTACGGCGGCCCGCCGCCGGGCGCGCGGTAGTAGATGCCCTGCCGGTTCGTGGTGCTCAGCACGAGCCACTGCTCGCCGGCGGCCGGCAGCACGACCCACGGATCCGCCGACTTCGCCCGCTGGGTGGGCGGGAGCACCTGCCACTCGATGCCCTCGACGAACGGGTTCGCGGTCCCGAAGTAGCCCAGGATGGCCTGCGTGACGCCGCGCGCGCGCAGCCGCTCCGCCGCCGCGGACAGGTCCTGGCCCCAATCCAGGTTGGAGTCCCCGAGGATCCGGGCGCCGCCGCCGGCGAGGCGCGCGATCTCGTTGAAGTACGGGAGGAAGTGCGGGTAGGCGAAGGCGGCGCCGCCGATCTGCCACGCCGCCAGCAGCGCGAGCGCCGCGCGCGGCACGGCCTTCGCCGGCCAGCCGAAGCGCAGCGGCCACGTCCCGAGGATCATGACGAACGGGAACATGGGCAGCAGGTGCCGCACGCCCAGCCCGAGGTTCGCGGCCACGTTCGTGGCGAGCACCAGCAGCGCGGGCAGGAGGAGGAACAGCAGGTCCGCGCGCCGCGCCTTCGCGTTGCGGAAGCACTCGAGCTTCGCGGCGGCGGCCAGGAGGAAGAGCGGCAGCGGCATCTTCACGAGCAGCGTCACGAGCGGCGACCACCACCACCCCGAGTCCGAGGTCCTCCCGAGCAGGTACACCGGATGCCCGGCCTCGGTGAACAGCAGGATGTCCTTCATCCCGCGCGCGAAGTCCCGCGACGGCCACGGGATGGACGCCATGATCTCGAGGGGGACGCGCCGCAGCGGGGACATCGTCTCCGCGGTCACGCCGCGGCCGGCCAGCCCCAGCTCGCGCATCGTGGTCCAGTCCCACGCGAAGGCATAGCCGGCGAACACCGCGGCTTCGGTCAGGACGAACGACAGCGCCAGGTAGCCGGCCGCGTGCGCGACGGCCCGGCCGGGGGACCGGCGCGGCGAGGGCAGCAGCGCCAGGACGAGCCACACCGGACCGTAGGAGAACGCGGAGAACTTCGTCACCATGGACAGCGCGGTGAAGGCCGCGGCCGCGACCATCGGCGCGAACGAGCCGCCGCGCCACGCGCGCCACAGGCTCCACGCGGTGCCGGTCACGCAGAGGGTGAGCGGCACGTCGGTGGTGACGAGCCGCGTGTGCGCCAGGACGTTGGGGCAGAACGCGTACAACGCCAGGGCCAGCGCGGCGGACTCGGGCCCGGCGAGATCCCGCGCCCACCGCCACACGAGGAAGCCGAGTACCGCGCCGAGCAGCACCATGGGCAGCCGGCCCAGCAGGAGGATCGTCCGCCAGTCCCGGCCCTCGCCGTACAGCGTCTCCCGCGCGAAGTCCCACTGCTCCTTCCCCGCCCACGACGCGGTCGTGGTGTCCGCGCGCACTCCCGAGAGCGACGCCGCCGCGCCGGCCAACAGCTTCGGGAGCACGGGATGCTCCGCGTTCATGCGGAAGTCGCCCGTCTGCACGTAGGAGATGCCGGCGGCGAGATGCGCGGTCTCGTCGAACGTGGGGTTCTTGCGGAGCATCGACGTCCCGGCCAGCAGCACGAACACCGCCAGCAGCGCCGCCACGAGCCGCGCCTCCGCGCGGCGCACGGGCAGCGCCACGGGCGGCGCCGCCGGCGGCGCGTCCGCGGCCGGCCCCGTCACCGGTACCTCCCCGCGCGGCGGACGATGCGCGGGAGGGAGGCGAGCATCGCCGCGGAGTCCCGCACGGGGTTCACGCGGCTGCCGCGGTCGTTGCGCCAGGCCACCGGGACCTCGCGCAGCGCCAGGCCCCGGCGCCGGGCGAGCAGGATCAGCTCCACGTCGAACGAGAAACCGTCCTCGCGCATCTCCGCGGCCAGCGCGCGCGCCGCGTCCCCGCGCAGCAGCTTGAAGCCGCACTGCGTGTCCCGGAACGGGATGCCGGTGATCAGGCGCACGATGCCGTTGAAGATCTTCCCCATCCGCTCGCGGTACCAGGGCTGCCGCACGACGAGCCGCGACGCCGCCATCCCCCGCGATCCGAACGCGACGTCCGCGCCGTTCGCCAGCTCGCGGTCCAGCGCGTCCAGCTCCTCGAGCGGCGTGGAGAGGTCCGCGTCCGTGAACAGCACGCGGGCGCCGCGGGTGCGCGCCATCCCCGCGCGCACGGCCGCGCCCTTTCCCCGGTTCTCCGGGAGCCGTGCGAGCGCGAAGCCGTCGTGGCCGCGCACGAACTCCTCCACCAGGGCCGGTGTGCCGTCCCGGCTGCCGTCGTCCACCACGATCACCTCGAACGGCTCCCCCCGCGCACGCAGGAACGCCGCCAGCGTCTCGAGCGAGCGGCGGATCCGCGCTTCCTCCTGGTACGCCGGCACGACGATCGAGAGGGCCACCTCCCGGTCCGTCATCTCACCCCCCGCGCTTGGCGAGGATCCAGTCTACCGCCTCCGCGAGATCCGTGAAGGTGCGGTCCGCCGGATGCCCGCCCTCCTCGCGCGTGCGCCAGCCCTTCCCGGTGAGGACGAGGAGCGGCGTGGCGCCGGCGGCCCGGCCCGCCGCGAGGTCGCCCGGCGAGTCGCCGATCATGTACGAGCGGGGCAGGTCGTAGCCGTGCTGCTCCGCCGCCTCGAACAGCATCCCGGGGCGGGGCTTGCGGCGCGGGCTGCCGGAGTCCGGCAGGTCGGGGCACACGTGGAAGCCGTCGAAGCGGCCGCCGTGCGCGGCGGCGAGACGGCGGCACTCGTCGTGGATGGCGTCGACCGCGGCGGCATCGGCCCAGCCGCGCGCGAGGATCGACTGGTTCGTCACGACCGCGACCGGCCAGCCGGCGCGGCACAGCCGGCCCACCGCCTCGAACGCGCCCGGAATGGGCCGGAAGTGCTCCACGCACTGCACGCCCTCGGCAAGGTCCACGTTCAGCGTGCCGTCGCGGTCCAGGAGGATCGCGGGCCGCCGGGCCGGCGTCGGCCCGGCGGCGTCCGCGCTCAAGGACGCACCAGGACCCGCGTGGCCGTGATGTTGCCCGCGAGGTCCATGCCGCGCAGCAGGACGGAGTGCTCCTTCGTCCCCTCCACCTCCACGGTCACGTCCACGCGCTCGGACGCGGAGTCGAAGATGCCGTCCGCCGGCGGGTGGTCCTGCCAGTCTCCCCCGTCCACGGAGGTCTCCAGGCGCACCACGTCCGACAGCTCGTCCGCGAGGACGCCGGTGACGCGCACCTTCGCACCCTCCCGCGTCCACTCGATCTCGCGGAACGCGGGGTGCGTGTTGTCCACGAGGAAGAGCTCGCTCTCGCGCGACGTGGTCCGCTCGTCGTACGGGTTCGCGCGGCGATCCGACGCCGTGACCCGCACGGAGTACGGCCCGTCCGGCACGCCGTTGGAGTTGAACGTCCAGCTCGTCCCCTCCACCTCCTCGCCGAACGTCTTCCACTCGGTCTCGTCCTCGCGCCGGAACGCGAGGTCGAACACGAGCTCGTCGCCGTTCGGATCCACGGACTTCCACCGGATCTGCCGGAGCCCCTGGGTCCACGGCGCGCGCTGCTCCGGGGGGAACTTCCCGGGGGCGGTGTCGAAGGCGTACTGCACGCTCACGCCGCCCGGCAGCACCTGGTACAGCGGGCGCGGGCGCGCGTCCGGCTCCTCGTCGTAGAAGCGCGTGCCCGAGGGGATCACCTCGACGCTGTCGAGGACCGGGGCCACGTTGTTCTCCAGCGACGACACGCGCACGCGCCGCACCGCCGCGGCCCGCGCGCCGCCGCCGGACAGCACGGCGCGCCACTGCAGGAAGCGCGCGCCGGCGCGGTCCAGCGCCACGGACGCGCCGCTCAGGGGATCCGACCACGGCGTCCACGACGGATCGGGCTCGTCCGTGTTCCCGGTGCGGACGGCGAAGGCCACGCGCCCGCCCGCGGCGTCGCCGGTCCAGTCCAGGCGCCCCCAACGCGCGGGGCGGCCGGCGTCCAGGACCTGCGACTCGTACGTGCCGCTCTCGCGCGCGCCCGCCGACATCCGCAGCACGCGCGAGGGCCCGGCGGTGGCCACGATCCACCCGTCCGTGGCGGGATCCTCCACGGCGCACACCACGTGGTCCTCGTCCGCGTCCAGCAGCAGCGTGGCCCGGCCGTCCGGCGACACGCGGACGACGCGCCCCTCGTCGCCGGTGGTGGCGAGGACGTCGCCGCCGGGGAGCGGCAGCAGGTGGAGCACCGCGCCCTGGCCGGACTCCCAGATCCGGCGCGCGTTGCCCTCGGCGTCGATGCGGTACACGACGCCCTTCCCGTCGTCCTCCGGCGTCACGCGGAAGAAGTGCGCGAAGTCGTCGTCCGACGGATCCGAGCCGTCCGGGTTCGCGCTTCCGTCCGCGGTGGAGTCCGGCGCGTCCGCGGTGGCGTTCTCCCGGGAGTCCGCCGCGGCGGACGCGGCGGCCCACACCGCGCCGTCCGGCGCGGCGGCCACGGCCGCCACCTCGCCCTCCAGGGCGTCATGCAGCACGCGCAGCCGCCCGTTCTCCACCGCGCCCACGAGGCCGCGGCCCTCCGTGCCGAACAGGATGCGTCCGCCCGGGCCCGCCGCCACGGAGACGACGTGGTTGTCCGCGGGTTCGCCCGCGAGCTCCGCGTCCCCGCTGCCGGGATCGATGCGCCACAGCGCCGCGCGCGGCCCCGCGCCGGCGTACAGCTTCCCGTCCGTTCCGATCGCCAGATCCCACACGTACGGCTGCGGCGCGTCGAACAGGACGCGCCCCTCACCGTCGGGACGGATGCGGTAGACGAAGCCCTCGGGCGCGGTGCCGGCGAACAGGGTTCCGTCCTTCGCCACCGCCAGGCTCAGGACCTCCATCGCCGCGCACTGGAAGAACGGCTCCGCGCGCGTCCCCGTGACGCGGAGGATCCAGCCCTCGTCCCCGGTGCCCACGTACACGTGGCCCTTGCCGTCGGCGACCGCATCCCAAAGGTACGGCACGTCCGGCTCGGCCAGCGTGTCCACGCGCGGCGCGAGCGTGATCGCCCCGTCGCTCGTGACCGACACGCCCTTCGCCTGCCCCTTCAGGAAGTCCTCGGGCGTGTCCGCGATCCAGTACTTCGGCGAGACGGCGCGTGCCGCATCCGGCGCCGCCGCGATCGCCGCCAGCGCCGCCGCGGTGCCTCCGAGCCTCGCCGCGATGCCCCCGTGCTTCACGGCTTCTCCTTCCGCACCTCGAAGAGGATGGTGTGCCCGCCCTGCACGAACGTGCCCGTCGGTACGGCCTCGCGGTGGACGATCTCCGCGGGCAGTTCCTCCGCCACGCCGCTGCGCGCGGCGCCGCCCAGGATGGAGAGCGCGGACGCGGGCAGGTCGGGCAGCGGCCGCCCGTCCACTTGCACGCCCTGCGACTGCCGGTACAGGTGCACGTGCACCGCGTCCGTGCGCGCGAGCCGCCGGATGCGCTCGAGCAGCTCGTCCAGGGTCTCGGGGCGATACGAGCGCGGGTCCCGCTCCGCCTCGTACTGCTCGGCGGTGGCCGCGTCCGCGAGCAGCAGCAGGTAGCGACCCTCGCGCGCGTCCTCCGGGAGCGGGATGCGGAACCGGTGCGTGCTCCGCGCGCCCCGGTAGTCGCGCAGAACGTACGTGCCGGTGAGGGTATCCCCGGGGCGGGGCGTGTCGTCGTCCAGCGTGACCCCGGTGAGGAAGCCGGCGCGGATGCCGGGCTCCAGCACGATCTCCGCCTCGATGCGGTCCACCTTCACGTCCTCGAACGGGTTCTGCGCGAGGGCGGTGGTGGCCTGCGAGAGCAGCGTGGCGATCCGCTCCACGGTCTGCTCCCCGGTGAACATGGTCTCGACCACCGTGTCCCGCCCGTCCTCGAGCACGAGCCGCTGCCGGAACCGCACGGTCTCGTCCGCGATCAGGCCCTCGCTCGCGAGCAGCGAGCTGGTGGCCACGAGTCCCACCAGCACGGGACCGAGGTGACGGTCGCGCAGCAGCTCGTAGTGGTGCTTCGTCTCGCCGCCGTCCGCGTCGCGGATCACGAGGTCGAAGGACGTGAGGCGCGGCATGCGACCGAGCCGCCCGGAGATCCCGGAGCGGCGATCGTTCGTGATCGTGCCGACCACGTCGCCGCCCGAGCCCATCTTGAAGGAGATCGCCTGGCTGGGGATAACCGCGTGGATGTAGCCCGTGACGAGCGGCATCTCCACGTCGCCCGCCTGGAAGAACGGATGCCCCCACCCGTGCACGCGGTCCCCGTCCACCCAGGTCACGGTGCCGATGGCGGTCATGTCCACGTCGCCGCCGGCCAGGCGCACGCCGAGCGTGGCACCCGGCTCGATGGCGCCGCCCTTCTGCGTGCGCCCGGCGGTCCCGCCCTCGGTGACGGTGAATCCCCAGGGGGACAGCCAGTCCGCCGCGAGCGCCACCACGCGGGAATCGAACCCGGAGAGCACGAGCGGCGCGCCGATCGGCGCCATGCCGCGCCGGTCCGCCGCCGGCGCCGGCGGCGCGCGGCGGGGGTCCAGCGGCGTGGCGCGCGGACCGGGCTTCGCGGGCGGCGACGCGTCCTGCGCGCTGCGCGCCGCCTCGGCCTGCATCTGCCGCGCCGGGGTGATGCCGAGCAGCGGCTCCTTCGCGAAGGACCACGCGGTGGACACGGCCCCGAGCAGCTTTCCGTCCACGTAGGCCGGGCTGCCGCTCATCCCCTGCGACACCCCCTGCGACTCGAGCGGCTCGCCGAGCGCGCGCGCCAGGATGAGGTCCTGGCCGGGGCCCGTGGAGTGCACCACCGACAGGATCTCCACCGTGAGGTCCGTGATCGCGGTGCCCTGCAGCACGGTCCTCACCGTGGCGCGCATGCCGGGCCGGATGTCCTCCGGATCCAGGAACACGGGCGGCGCCGCCGCCGCCGGCCGCAGCGCGACGCCGGCAAGCAGCACGCCGAGGACGGCGGCGGAGCGCGACCGGCGCGGGCGGGGCACGGGAGTGCTCATCCGGGGTTTGCTCGCGGAATGGGGGTGAACGGGATCAGGAACGTAGCCACGCCCCCGGGGGGTGTCAACGGCCGGGGATCGCCCCGTCGGGCGGCCGGCGGCACCGTGCCTCCGTGCAGCCGGCGGCGGACTACCTCGGACTCCGTGAACGTCGACGGGGCAACGGCGCGTATCCCAGGACTCTCTCGTCCGCTCGTCGTCGCCCCCTCAGCCGGCCGGTACGACTCTCCACCGGGGGTCGTAGCCCGGTTCCCGAGAAGCCCGGGCTCTCCGAAGCGGGAGACTCACCGTCTCCACACGCCGGCGGGCCGATGACCCCGTTGCACGACAACATCTTGTGGCACCTCCGCCGAGTGACAATTGCCAAACTGATATCCGTCAGCTCGCATCGAATCCGCTTGATCCCCCCCCCCTTCGTTGTTCTACAAGAATGGCACGGAGCAAGTGATCTGGATTCGCAGGAGGGACCTGCCAAGTGTGCAACTTGCTACCGTGCCGCGGAACGCGACGCATTCCGGCGCCGGAACGTCGCGCCCCGCCGGGAGGGACTGGAAGATGAGATCGAATCTCGGTCGCCTCGCGAGCCTTGCCTGTACTCTGCCGCTCCTGGTCCCCTGCGGGGTCCGGGCGGGCTACGACCTCACGCTCAGCATGAGCGACTCAGATCCTCACGCGAACGTCTCCATGACGCCCGTGGGCATCGACACGCTGTACTTGTGGCTCAACTGCTCGGAGCAGGGCGCCTCCGCCCTCGACGCGACGCTCGAGGGCGACATCCTCGCCTTCGGCTTCTCGCCGTCGAGCGGCATCGTCAACGCGGGGACGTTCCCGCGGTTGCTCCTGGGAATCGGGGGCTGCCCGACCGGCAGCGACGTGGACGCCCTTCTGGGCACCGTCACCGTCTGGGACTCGGCGGGCTCGGGAGGCCACCTCTACCTGGGTCCGTCGGACGGGATGGACGAGATCGTCCTCGTCTCCTGCGACACGACGGCGTACACGTACGAGTTCGTTCCCCGTGTCGCGGGATTCTCGTCGAACGGGAGCGACCCCGACACGACCGGTGCGCCGCTCGGTTGCGGCGCAGGCCCCATGATGCTCTCGGGAGAGTCGACGGGTGGGCTGCCGTTCGAGTGGTCGGAGGAGTACGACGAGCCCGGCTCCGGCAAGGGCGCGGACGGAAACGTGACGCTCATCCGTCCGCTCGCGTCGAACCCGAGCACCCTCATCGTGGGCGGTGCGTTCGCGGCGGTGGACGGACTGAGCGTGCCGAACTTCGCGCGACTGACGATCTCGAGGAGCGGCGGCGCGCTGTCAACCACCTGGGACATACCGAGCCTCTGGAACACGCTCTCCGCGCTCTCCGGTTCGTACGCCTACTTGGCGGCGGACCAGAACCCGTCGAGTGGGGCGCTTCTGGTTGGCAGCGACGATCCAAGTCAGCCGCTGGCTGTCGTCGCGAACTCCAGCGCGTACACGGACGCACCGCCGGTGACAAGCCCGTATGCGATGGAGGTCCGCGCCATCGAGCACTGGAGCGAGAACGGCAAGTTCCTGGTGGCCGGCGACTTCCGCGGCACGGGAACCCCCGGCAACGGCGACCTGCACGGCCTCGCGCAGTACGACCCGTCCGCGGTGTTCTACGAACGGTGGCAGCCGTTCGGGTACCCCATCACGTCCGAGGTCTGGTACGTGGAGCAGGACGGCTACTCGCAGGGAGCGGTGGACGCCGTCCTGGAGGTGAACGCGCCAGGTTGGCCGCTCGATGGGGCGGTCATCATTGGGGGGCGCTTCCACTTCCTGTTCAACACGGAGACGGCGTACGTGGTGCAGAACTGCGCATGGCTGGATCCCTCGGACGGTTCGTTCGAAGGCCTTCCGGTGGGCGCACCGGTGTACACTATGGTCCAGACCAACGACGCGATGGCCCTGGACCAGGGATTGTCCGTGTACGCGGCGGGCGACTTCGGCACCGAGGACGGGCAGGGGTACGAGGAGTCCCCGGTGATCGTCTCGTACGTGGGCGGCAGTGCTCCGGGCGGATGGGGCCCGCTCGTTCCGGGAACGTATCCGCATCCGGGTCCCATGACGTCCGCTCAGAACAGCAGCGCCGTGATCCGCCAGCTGCTCGCTACACGCGACCACCTCTACGCGGTTGGCGACTTCGATCAAGTGCTGACCCGGCGCGGTGTCCTTCCTTCCCAATCTCGAGGCTTCGCCCGCTTCTCCTTCGCATCGGGCGAGTGGGAGGCCTTTCACGAGGACGCCCTTGGTGGGATCGGCTTGGCTGGCGCCGTCGCATGGCCAGCAGTCTTCCTCGGAGGCACCTTCACCCAGGTGGGGGACGGTGCCGTCGACTCGCATCACGTCGCCGAGGCGGACTTCTTTGGCGCGGAGACGAGCGTGAGCACGATCTCAGGGGGATCGCTGCCGCTGCCTCTCCTGCTCGAGGCCCCGCGGCCGAACCCCACGACAGATGGCGTCCTGATCACCTACTCGCTGAGCAAGGAGGCGCACGTGCTTGTGTCGGTGCACAACGCCACCGGTCGTTTGGTCCGGAAGCTGATTGATGGGCCGGCAACGATGGGGAGACACTCGACAGCATGGGATGGCCGCGGCGCGGACGGCCTCAAGGCCGCATCCGGCGTGTACTTCATCCACGCGACCGCCGGTCCTGATGTCGCAACCGTGAAGTCCATTCTCGTGAGGTAGGGGGCCGCGAGACGTGAGTGGAGCGCGGGACGTGGGTCGAGGCACAGTCCACTGGCTGCGCGTCCTCGCGCTCGCTCTCGTCGTAGCTCTGCCGGCCCGGACAGAGGTGCTCACCGTTCATCCGGACTATACCGGCACCTACTTCACGATTCAGGAGGCAGTGAATGCGGCAGCCGACGGAGACGAGATCGTTCTTACCGATGGCGTGTTTCGTGGGGCCGGAAACACGAACGTCCTGGTCGTCGGCAAGGTCCTCACGATTCGCTCGGCGTCGGGCGACCCGTCGGCTTGCATCCTCGATGGTCAGGGGGATCGGCAGTGCCTAGCGTTCGAGTTCATCGGCGATTCGACGCGAATCGTGGGAATTGGATTTCGCGGAGGTGGAGGACCGGCAGTTGGCGGCGCGATACTGCTTCGAACGGCCCCAGGTCTCATAAGCCAATGTGTGTTCTCCGGCAATGAGAGCCTGGGAGGAGCAGCATTCGTGGTCCAGACGTGTCACGTGACCGTCGAGGAGACGGCCTTCATCGGGAACTTGGCGACATGGTCTCCGGGAGGTGCCATCGCGGTGCTCTCGGGTAGTCTCGACCTCCGGGCCTGCACCTTCGTGGACAACGGGGCACCCCTCGATGGTCAGGGAGGCGCGATCTTCATGTACCGCAGCGGGCCACTGACAGTCGACCGGAGCATCTTCGCGTTCTCGCGTTTTGGGAATGCCATCCACTGCGATCCCCTGTCGCCGATCACGATCACGTGCTCGAACATCTACGGCAATCCCGGCGGCGACTGGGTGGGCGCGCTGGCGGGGATGGAAGGCATCGACGGGAACTTCTCCGCGGACCCGCTCTTCTGCGCCCCCCCGCCGGAGGGAACCTACACGCTGCGGCCCGGCTCGCCGTGCGGCCCGGACGGTCCGTGCGGCCTGATCGGGGCACTGCCCGTGGGGTGCGAGCAGCCCGAGCCGATCCCGCCGCCGCCAGCGACCGTCCTCGGCCCGCCGCTGCCGAACCCCACAAGCAACGGGGTCACGCTGACCTTGGATGTGGCCTCGGGTGCAGTGGGGGCCTACCGGCTCCGCGTGTACGACCTAGCGGGTCGCCGCATCCTGGAGAGAGTCATCGAGGCTCCGGCGCCGGCGTCCTATGCGGTCGGCTGGGACGGCCGGGACGCGGGCGGGCAAGCCACGCCCGCCGGCGTGTACTTCCTGCGGCTGGACGGGCCGGGCCTCACCGACACGAGGCGTGTGGTTCGCCTCCGGTGAACGAGGGCCGTTCCTGATGTCACAACCGTGAAGTCCATTCTCGTGAGGTAGGGGGCCGCGGGACGTGAGTGGAGCGCGGGACGTGGGTCGAGGCACAATCCACTGGCTGCGCGTCCTCACGCTCGCTCTCGTCGTAGCTCTGCCGGCCCGGGCAGAGGTGCTCACCGTTCATCCGGACTATACCGGCACCTACTTCACGATTCAGGAGGCGGTGGATGCGGCATTCGAAGGGGACGAGATTGTGCTCATGGATGGCGTGTTCCGAGGCTCCGGGAACACGAACGTCCTGATCGAAGGCAAGGGACTCACGCTTCGCTCGGCCTCCGGGGATCCTGCGACATGCGTCCTCGATGGCCAGGGGAATCGTCAGTCATTGCGCTTTCAGTTCATCGACAGTGTGTCGCGGGTAACGGGGATCGGCTTCCGAGGGGCCGGGGGGCCTATCATTGGCGGGGCCCTGTTGTTCTGGCATGCGCCGGCCCTCCTTGAGCGGTGCGTCTTCTCTGAAAACGAGGGCGGATGGGGGGCCGGCATTCTCGCAGACCAGTGCCAACTCACAGTGGTCGAGTCGGTGTTCTCGGGGAATCTGGCGACCGGGGCTTCCGGTGGCGCGATCGCCATGTCTTGGAGTCCCGGCTTGACCCTGCAGCACTGCACCTTCGTCGACAATGGGGCGCCATCCAATGGTCGAGGGGGCGCCGTGTTCATGTATCGTAGTGGGTTGCTGACCGTGGAGCAGAACGTCTTCGCGTTCTCCCGCTTCGGGAACGCGATCGACTGCTACCACCGTCACCGATCACGATCACGTGCTCGAATATCTACGGCAATCCCGACGGCGACTGGGTGGGTCCGTTGGCGGGGATGGAAGGCGTCGACGGAAACATCTCCGCCGATCCGCTCTTCTGCGTCCCCCCGCCGGAGGGAACCTACACGCTGCGGCCCGGCTCGCCGTGCGGCCCGGACG
>CAYYFX010000055.1:0-25839 GCA_964471155.1 uncultured Gemmatimonadota bacterium
TGCGATCCGCTCCGCCGCCACGCCCGTCCGGGCGACGTTTCCTGACGAATGTCAGGACGGTCCCCCGGGCCCCGGAAGTTGCAGGCGGAGTAGAATGGAAGGGCAAGCGGTCGTGCTCCCCGCGACCCCCTGGGCCGCGCGACCCGAAGGAGGGTCGTCATGCCCGCGACTTCCGGCATCCGCACATCCGTGCTCGCCGAGTGGATCGCCGCGCTCGCCAGTCCGGAACGGCACGAGCGCGAGGCGGCGCGGCGCGCGCTCGTCTCCGTGGGGGCCGCGGCCATCCCGCTGCTCGTGGACTGCCTGGATGACAAGGTCGAGCGCGTGCGCTGGGAGGCGGCGAAGGCGCTCGCCGACCTCGAGGTCCCCGAGCTCGCACCGACCCTGGTGCGCCTGCTCGAGGATACCGAGAGCGGCATCCGGTGGATCGCCGCCGAGGGGCTGATCTCCCTGGAGCACGACGCGCTGCCGGCGCTGCTGTCCGCGCTGGAGACGAAGGCGCACTCGCAGCACCTCCGCGAGGGGGCGCACCACGTGCTCCGCGAGACGCAGATGTGGAAGCTGGTCTGCCTGATGACGCCGCTCATGCGGGCGCTGGAACGCCCGGCGGCCGACGTGGCGGTGCCCCCGGCGGCGAGCGCGCTGCTGGACTCGTTGAGGGAGGTGGAGCTGCCGCGGGCGCGGCGGGCGCGCTGACGCCGGCTAGATCCCGCCCGCCCAGTGCTGCGCGACGACGATCGCCGGCGGGTTCGCCTCGTCGGGCTTCGCCGGCACGCACGCGAGGAACCCCGTCCCGTCCGCGGTCACCGCGAAGCCGTCGGCGAGCAGCGATCCGACGGAGGCATGGTAGTCCGGCCGGCGGAACAGCAGGCGCGGGCGGCCGAGGCGGACGGCGGTCCCGTCCGTGGGGTCGACGTCGACGGCCATGATCGAGTCCGCGCATGCCCAGAAGAGCTCCCGGCCGTCCGCGCGCCAGCGCGGGTTGTGGCCGCCGGTCGTGGAGACCGGCCAGGTCTCCGTGATGCCCGGGTACGTGGTGATGTAGATCTCCGAGCGGCCGGAGGACTCCGAGGAGTACGCGAGAAGCGGCCGCGCGGGATGCACGGCGAACGAGATCTCCACCGACTCCGTGGCGATGAACGGTTGCGGCCGCGCGTCGGGCGCGGTGAGGTCCAGCGTCCACAGGTCCACGTCGAAGCTGCCGGACGGCACCCGCAGGAAGAAGAGGCGCGATCCGTCCGGCGTGGGCTCGGGATCCACGCCGTCCACGACGAAGCGCGGCTCGCCCGCGCCGTTCGCCGCGCGCACGAAGACCTTGCCCTCGTCCGCGTCGCCCTCGTTGTACCAGAACTGCCGGCCGCTCGCGTCCCACCGGCCGAAGTTCTGGCGGGAGGATCCGCTCGTGAAGCGCCGGCGGACGCCGCGCTCCGCGTCCACCAGCCACAGGTTGCGGGTCTCGCCCTCGGTCATGCGGACGGCGATGGTGCTCCCGTCGGGGGAGAGCGCGGGGAAGTGGAAGTACTGCCCCGGGGCGCCGACCGTGCGTACCGCCGCGCCCTCGCGGTCGAACAGCACGAGCGACGACATGCCGGCGGCGAGCGCGTGCCCGTACACGAGCGTGCCGTCCGACGCCACCGTCGGGGATACCGCGTCCGCGGCGAGCAGGATGGGTTCCCCCTCCGTCTTCCCGGATGCCGGCGAGTAGCGGATCGCCCACACGCCGGGGTTCGTTCCGGCCCGCCGGAACACGATGTGTCCCGTGGGCGACCAGGACACGTCGTACAGGTTCTGCCCGGGGACGTGCAGCACGGTCCTTCGATTCCCGTCGCGGTCCAGGGCCAGGATCGTGTCGAACGCCTCCCGGCCGTGCAGGATCGTCAGCCAGCCGCGGCCGCCGGGGAGCGCGGCCAGGCCGTGGTAGTCCGTCTCGTCGTCGCCGGGAGGGAGGATCTCCTGCGCCTGCCCGCCCTGGGCGGGCACGGCGTAGATGCCCCCGCTGCCCGAGGCGAACGTGATGCGGCCGTCCCGGTCCCACACGCCGCCGCCCACCGACGTGAATCGCTGGATCGACGAGAGCACGGACACGAGCGAGGACTCGCCGCCCGTGCGGCGCACCTTGCGCAGTTCCTCGTGCGCTCCGTACGCGATCCACTCGCCGTCCGGGGACCAGAACGGCGCCTCGGCCCCCGGGACCTCGCCGACCACGCGCGTCTCGCCGGTACGGAAGTCCCGGACCTCGAGGCGACCTCCCGTGAGCATCGCCAGGGCCGAGGCGTCCGGCGCGATCGCGAGCGCGGTGGGCGTCTCGTCGCCGCGGATCGGCAGGAAGTAGCGGCGGGGCTCGGGCTCCGGCGGGGCGGGGCGAAGGACCGCGGTGGCGCCGGCGCCCAGGGCCGCAGCCAGCACGACCGCGACGGGAAGCAGCCGCCCGGGCCGCGCGCCGGCCGCCGCCCCGGAGGGGGAAGCCGGCGGCGGATCGTCCGGGGCCCCGGCGATCGCCTCCCGCAGGAGGATGCGGGCGTCGCCGGCGTCGCGCAGGCGTTCGCGCGGGTTGCGCGCCAGGCAGCGGCGCAGGAGACGGCGCACGCGCGGCGGCGTCTCCGCCGGCAGTGCATCGAAGTCCGGATCGGTCTTCAGGACCGCGGCCAGCGTGTCCGAGATCGTCTCGCCGGTGAAGAGCCGCTCCCCGGTGAGCATCTCCCAGAGGATGACGCCCAGCGCCCAGATGTCCGCGCGCCGGTCCACCGCCTGCCCGCGCGCCTGCTCCGGCGCCATGTACGCGGCCGTGCCGAGGATGACGTGCGCGGCCGTGCGCATGTCCGTGATCGCCGGCGAGGTGAGCGACGCGCCCGGTCCCGGCGCGATCGTGGGCGATTGCGTGAGATCCGCCGGGCGCGCGGGCGACGACCCCGTCCCGGAGCCGGCGCCGGAGGCCGCCGGATCGTCCACGAGCGCCTTCGCCAGCCCGAAGTCCAGCACCTTCACGCGCCCGTCGGGCGTGACCTTCACGTTCGCGGGCTTGAGGTCGCGGTGCACGATGCCGCGCTCGTGCGCGGCCTCCACCGCCTCCGCGATCTGCAGCGCGAGGGGCAGCGCCTCGTCCACCGGCAGCGGGCCGGCGGCGATCCGGTCCGCGAGCGTGGGGCCTTCCACCAGCTCCAGCACGAGGAAGCGCGAGTCCCCGTCGGACTCGAAGCCGTAGATCGCGCCGATGTGCGGATGATTCAGCGACGCGAGGAGCTGTGCCTCGCGCTGGAAGCGCGCGAGCCGCTCGGGATCGCGCGCGACCGACGCCGGCAGGAGCTTCAGCGCGACGTCGCGTCCGAGCCTCCCGTCCGTGGCGCGCCACACCTCGCCCATCCCGCCCGCGCCGAGATGGGAAACGACCGTGTAGTGCGCGAGGCGCGAGCCGATCATCCGATACCCGGGGTGCGGGGCACCGGGGGGGGACCGCCGCCGGCCAGGCGCGCCATCGCGATGCCGTACAGGAACAGCGCGGGCAGCGTCTTCGGCAGGAGCACCGCGTAGCGCTGCCAGGCGGGCCAGTCCACCGCCGGGTCCCACACCGCCGGGTCCTTGGCGTGGTCGAAGAGCGCGTACGGCGTGGGCAGCACCAGGACGGCCACGGCCGCGGCGGTCCACACGAGCTGCCGCCGCGGGAACGCACGCACGGTGAGCAGCGCCAGTCCGATCAGCACGGTGGCGCACGCATGGTGCTCCCACTCGTGACCGAACGTCACGAAGTGCGCGAGCAGGAGGGCGGAGGCGCCGAGCACCGCGTCGTCGTTCCGGGACCGCAGCACGACGAGCGCGGTCGCCGCGAGCACGACCGCGCGCAGGCCGACGGACACGAGCCTCCAGTGCTCCAGGATCGGCTCGATGCCGAGATCGCGCGCGATGCGCCACAGCATGTAGATGTTCCCGTAGTTCCCGCTGTCCAGCGCTCCGGGCGTGAGCAGGTTGATGTTCAGGAACATCTCGAACTCGCGCGGGCGGGCGGTGAAGTACGGGATCGAGAATCCGGCGCACGCCAGCGCGGCGACGATCACGTGCGGCAGGAAGCGCCGGTGCCGAACGAGCGCGGGGGCGGTGACCAGCGGGAACACCTTCAGCAGCGACGTGAGGGTGTACGGGACGACGCCGTACGGCAGCCACAGGGCGACGAGCAGGAGCCCCACGGCCGCGAACGTGAACTGCCCGATGTACAGCTCCAGGAAGTACGGACTGCTCAGGAGCAGCGCGCAGACGGCGAAGACGCGCATCCCCGTCCCCTCGACCCGGCGCCACAACAGCACGGCCAGCCAGGCGAGCAGCGCCTCCAGGACGACGATCCAGACCCGGTGCGCGGCTGCCGGCGGCAGCACGAGCGCGATCCGCCCCGCGTCCGCGACCACGGGCAGGTACCGGAACGGGAAGTAGAAGGGCGTGACCCCGTCCGGACGCGGGTCGTACGGGCTCCATCCGCGGACGCGCATGTTCGCCGCATGGTACAGCGCGTAGAAGTCCGCGCCGGGGCCGGGGCGGTGGATCGTGTCGTTGTGCAGCGGCCAGATGACCGGGCGGGCCTGCGTGAGGATCGACGCCACGATCCCGACGTGCACGAGGATCGCGAGCGCGAGGACGACGCGGTGCGCCGTGTCCCGGCGCGGAGCCGGGGGCGGGATGGGCTCGGACATGGCGCGGTCGGTCCCTCGGGTCGGAGTGCCGGGCGACGTCAGCCGGCCACTATCGGACGGGCGGGCGGCCGCGGGCAAGCCCTTCGGGCGGCGGCGCCCTCAGATGCGTGCGCGGGTACGGCCCACGGCCACGGGCACCCCGGGCTGCACCTGCACGAAGGCCTCGTACACCGGGCCGGGCCCGCCGCGGGTCCGCACGCGGGCCGCGATCCGGTGGGCGCCGGGGGTCAGCACCACCGTCGCCTTCGGCTCCTCGAGGTCCCACCACGGTTCGTCGTCCAGCGCGAACGCGAAGGCCTCGAAGCAGGGCGAGTACGCGGACAGCCCGATCGTCACCTCCACGGCGCCGCTCTCCCGGAGCGCGGCCTCCAGCGCGCGGATCTCCACGGAGTTCACGGGCCAGTCGAACCGGGAGCGCCGGTCCTCGCGCCGGCTGCAGGTCAGGAGCGGCGCGCGACCGGCGCGTGCCGTCCACAGCATGTTGCGTTCGCCGCAGGCCGGGCTGCCGCGGCGCAGGGTGCGCGAGAACCAGTCGTTCCGCAGGTCCACGCGGACGTAGCCGTACGGATCCAGGCGGATGTAGGAGAAGGACGGCGAGGCGCCGCCGGCGTCGGCCGGCCCGATGCTGCGCACCCGGAAGCGGTCCGACCGCGGCAGGTCGGGACCGTCGCGGCACAGCTCGAACGCGGAGAGCGGGCGGCCGTCGAGCTCGAAGACCTGGTTGCCGGCGATGTCCAGGACGTACCACTTGCGGAACTCGTTCGACCACAGCTCGGGGACGCAGCGCGGCTCCTCGGATCCGCTCCGCGTCACGACGACGCGCCGCGCGGGCCATCCCACGGACAGGACGGCGTGGACGGTGAACATGGTCACGGAGTCGCAGCCGATCTCCGCCCCTTCCTCGACGCGCCGCAGGATCTCGAGCGGCTCCGAGTACCGGGGCTCGTCCGCGACGTGCCCCCGCGACGCGCCGATCCGGGCCTTGATCCAGCGGCCGAGGCGTAGCTGCGCGTCGTACTCGCCCGCGGCGCCGGCGACGACCCCCTCGAGTCCGCACTCGCGGCGCAGCCCGGCCAGGCCCGGCGCATCCGGCGACTCCCAGACGAAGTGCGGGGCGATCGGGGGATCGAAGGCCGTGCCGCCGTCCACCGAGAGGGCCGGCGCGGCGAACGCGGCGCTCTCCCACGACTCCACGGCGCGCGCGACCGCCGGAGCGATGCCCACGTGCGCCGCCGCGCTGCGCGAGCGGGCGTCCTCCGCATCGCCGGCATACACGACGCCGCCCGCGCGAAGCACGGCGTAGCGCGCCGCGTCCTGCGCGAAGCGGATCGGGGACACCCGGAAGTGCAGGGACCCCGCGATGACGGCGAATCCGAGGGCCGTTGCGCCGAGGATGCGCACGGCTCTCGCCCGGCCTCCGTTCGGATGCATGGCGCCATCCGCGCTGTTCGCGTTGTGTCGGGACGCAACGCGGAATGTAACGCACCGCGTAGCGCGACACAAGCACCATTGCGGCGATCCTCGGGGATCGATTCGCGGTTGCAACCGCGCCCCCGGCCCCGGGCGATCGCCGGGTCAGGTTCCGTCGATCGCGGTCCGGCGGATGACGAGCGACGCGGGCAGTGTCCCCGGCCGGTCAGGGGCCAGGCGGGCCGCCCGGCACGGGCGCCGCGAACGACTCCCGCGCCGGGGCCGCGGCCGGCGGGGCCTGGCGAGCGAGCGCCCCGAAGTACCGATGGCCGGCGAGCCACCGCCCGAGGTGCGCGGGCCCGAGGAACGCGCGGCGCGTCTCCACCGGCCAGTCCGCGACGGCGCGCGCCAAGGCGTCGGACGTGGCGATCTCCAGGGGGCGCAGGGTGGCGTCCAGCGTGACGAGGAACCCCTCGTTCGCCGGCGTGGCGCCCACGTCCACGACGATGCGCGGCCGGCCCTGCTCGTCGCGGGAGACGAGCACCTCCGTCGTGTGCAGCCGATCCACGCCCAGCAGCCGGCCGAAGGGTTCCTCGAAGAGCGGGAGCACGAGCCGCGCGAGGCTGCCGTCCGGCACCCCGCAGTCCGGCGCGACCAGGGAGTCCACCGACGCGCCCCGGCAGTGCGCGTCGTCCAGCAGGATCACGGTGGAGCCCTGGTAGCACGATGCGTTCGTGGTCCCGGCGACCACGACCTCGTCCTTCCCGTCGTCGTCGAGGTCGGCCACGGCGCCCGCGTACAGGTGTCCCCAGTTGAGGTACGAGCCGATCCGCGTCCCGTCGCACGCCACGATGTCCACGTAGGCCGGGTACCGCGTCTCGTGATGGAACATGAGGATCAACTCCTCGTCGCCGGATCCGTCCACGTTCCCGAACAGCATGTTGCCCGCGCCGTGGTGGAACTTCGCGTTCCCGTACGAGCCGGCCCGCGCGAGGTTCTCGCCGAAGACCGCGGCAAGTTGCTCGTAGGGAGGGCGGAGGGTCCAGAGGATCCGGCCCGTGGGCGCATCCACGGCGAACGTGGTGCCGCCGTCCTCCCCGGACGGCCCCAGGCTGTACAGGACCGCGCGGTGCCCGCGCCACGGCGCGATCACGACCGAGGCGACCGGGGAGTCGTGCGGGCCGAGCCGAAGCGGCGCCAGGAGGCGGCGCTCCACGACCGCGGTCGCTCCCTCGGCGCGGACGGTGACCGGGGCGCCGGCGAAATCCCGAATGGCCTTGGCGGCGAGCAGGCAGGGCAGGATCGACGCGACCGCGACGCCGCGGACGAGGAGTCCCCCGCGCCGCGCGCCACCCCGTGGCGCTGCCGCCGGCGTCCCGGGAGGGTCGGGAGGGGCCGCCTCCGGGGCGTCGCTGCGGCTCGGGGGATCCGTGAGGGACCGTCCCAGCAGATCGTCGGGAGCAACCCCGAGGGCCCGCGCCAGTCCGAAAAGCGTGTGCTCCTGGATCCGCGTGCGCTTGCCCGACTCGATGTCATGCACGGCGCGCCAGGTCAGCCCCGCCCGATCGGCGAGATCCCCCTTGGACCAGCCGCGCTCCTGCCGGAGGCACCGCAGCCGATGCGGGAGCCCGGAGTCCGCGATGTCGACGTTGCGTCGTTCGGCGCTCATCTCGCCATGCGGCGGTTTCGCCGCCCCGCACCCGCTTCACGGTGATCGGCGGCTTCCGGTTCCATTCGTTTCAATGCGCGTCCATCCCGTTCGGTGGTGGGGGCGGCCGCCGAAGGGGCAGGCTCGCGCTCGCGCTTCCGCTCGACACGGTTGCAACGCCGGAGGCTCGGAGTTGCGTCCGGCCGGATGGGCCGGTCCGTGAAGACGGATTGTGCGGGAGCGGCGCGGGCCGTGCAAGCGGGCAATGTCCTGCCTGCAACCCGAGGTTGCGAGAGTCCCCCGGCGCGAGGCGCAGACGCGGCGGGCGCGCACTCCCGATTGCTCCCGTGGGTGGGAGCCGCACGGGTGGTCGGGGTCGGCGGTCCCGGCGAGCGACTTCAGGAGTGTCGTTCCGCCGCGGGTCGCTGCCCCGCCGCCCGAGGCTGTCCGTGGGACGGCGGGGCGGAGTTCGCCTCGCCCGCCGCCAGCGCCTCGATGTACCGGACGAACCCGGGATCCTCGCCTCGGAGCAGCTCCGGCAAGGAGCTGCGGAAGTCCGCGCGCCGGCACCACTCCCGCATGTAGTCCTCCCACGAGGACCACCGGCGCTTCTCCCGCGAGGACATCTCCTCCGAGTGCAGGAGCAGGAACGCACGCTCGAACAGGGATACGAGCATGCTGAAGAGGATCAGCCGGCGCTCGCGCTGCGCCGGCGTCAGCTCCCCGGTCCCGGTCGCCGAGAACAGACCCAGGTCGGCGTGGTCCAGTGCCGTCTTCAGGAAGTCCTGATAGTTGTCGGACAGCAGTTGATAGACCTCGTCCTCCTCGTTCGCCCGCTCCTTCCGCTGCTCGTAGAGGAAGACGAGGATCGCCAGCGGCAGGCCGACCACCGTCACGATGTAACTGAGCAGTTCCCACGTCTCGAGGGTCATCGCGGCGCATCCGGCGGGATGGAGTTGGCGGCGTCGCCGCAGGATGCGCGGCGCGTACCGCCGCCGTCAACGGCACCGGCGTCCCCCGGCGGCGACCCGAGTCGCCGTGGGGCCGGCCTCCGCCACCGGCCAGGGGGCCGTCGCCCCCCCTCGCGGCCCGCGGCGCCCGGGTGGCCGGTGCTCCGGGCCCCCCCTGTTCCGGCGGCCTCCCGCGGCGTAGATCGGACCATGAGGCGGAGCCCCCTCCGCGGCATCCCGGTTCCACGCCCCGGAAGCGGCCCCGGCCGAGCCGCTCCCGCGGCGTCCGGACGGAGGGGAGAGCATGGACGTCGGGAATCACGGCCCTTACCTGATCGAAATCAGCCAGCTCGATGACCTGTTGACGGCGCTCCGCGACGACGGCTTCCGGGTGATCGGACCCGTGGAGCACGACGGCACCATCGGATACGAGGAGATCGAGGGTACGCGCGATCTGCCCGCCGGGCGCGGGGACGACCAGGAGGCGGGCCACTACCGGCTGCGGGACCGAGCGGACGGAGCGCTGTTCGGCTACACCGTGGGTCCGCACACCTGGAAGAAGTTCCTGCACCCGCCCCGCCTGCGGCTGCTGCGGGCCGTCCGCGCCGACGGCCACGGCTTTCGCTTCGAGCCGGACCCCGACCCGCCCAAGCTGGCCTTCCTCGGCGTGCGAGCCTGCGAGCTGGCTGCCATCGCGGTGCAGGATCGCGTCTTCCTCGGCGGACGGCACGTCGATCCGGGCTACGCCGCCCGCCGCGGGAACGCGTTCCTGATCGCGGTGCAGTGCGGCGAGGCAGGGCGCACGTGCTTCTGCGCCTCGATGAACACAGGACCGGGCGTGAGGGAGGGCTTCGACCTCGCGCTGACGGAGCTCGTGGACGTCTCCCGGCACCGGTTCCTCCTCGAGGTGGGTTCACCGGTCGGGCGCCGTCTGGTGAACCGGTTCGCGTTCCCCGCGGCGGACGACTCCGCCCTGCGCGCGGCCCGGCAGGCGACGGCGCGCGCCACCGCCATGATGGGACGCACGCTCGACCCCGCCGAGACCGCCGACCTGCTGGCGCGCAGCGGCGAGAGCCCGCACTGGAAGGACGTCGCGAAGCGGTGCCTCGGTTGCGCCAACTGCACCCTCGTGTGCCCCACGTGCTTCTGCTCCACGGTGGAGGACGTGACGGACCTCGACGGGCAGGGGACCGAGCGCTGGCGCCGCTGGGACTCGTGTTTCACGATGGAGTTCTCCTACATCCACGGCGGCAGCGTGCGCGCGTCGGGCGAGTCGCGCTACCGGCAGTGGATCACGCACAAGCTGTCCGCCTGGCAGGACCAGTTCGATGTCTCCGGCTGCGTCGGTTGCGGCCGCTGCATCACCTGGTGCCCGGCGGGAATCGACATCACCGCCGAAGCCGCGACGCTGCACGCCCTGGAAACGAAGGGAGCCGGTCGTGTTTGAACCGAATCTGGGTCGCATTCTCGCCGACGAGCCGTTCTTCCACGGCATGCGCGCGGACCAGCTGGACTTCATCGCGGGCTGCGCGAAGAACGTCCGCTTCAAGGAGGACGACCTGCTGTTCCGCGAAGGCGGGGTCGCGGACACGTTCTTCCTGGTCCGCGAGGGACACGTGGCGCTGGAGCTGAAGACCGCGGGCCACTCGAAGGTCACCATCCAGACCGCGGAGAAGGGCGAGGTGGTGGGCTGGTCGTGGCTCGTGGGCACGGAACACCTGTGGCGCTACTCCGCCCGGGCGGTGAGCGAGACCCGCGCGCTGGCCTTCGACGGCACGTGCCTGCGCCGCAAGTGCGAGGAGAACCACGAACTGGGGTATGAGGTCGTGCGACGCGTGGCGAACCTGATCGCGCACCGGCTGGAGGCCACGCGCCTGCAGCTGCTGGACATCTACGCGAGCCGGGGCTGACATGACGACCACAGCCCCGACGGAGGCGGCTGCCCCCGCGGCGCTGCCGACCGACCCGATGCGCCCGCGCCCGTTCCGGGTGGTGACGCGCATCCAGGAGACGCACGACACGGTGACCCTGGAGCTGGAGGCGGCGGACGGGCACCGCAGCCGCCCCTTCTCCCCGGGGCAGTTCCACATGCTGTGGGCGTTCGGCGCGGGCGAGGTGCCCATCTCCATCAGCGGGAGTCCGGAGAATCCCGACCGAATCGTCCACACGCTGCGCGTGGTCGGCGCGGTGACGAGGGCGCTGGCGGCATGCGCTCCCGGCACCGTGGTGGGACTGCGCGGACCCTTCGGGTCGCACTGGCCGCTGGAAGCCGCCGTGGGCCTCGACGTGGTCGTCGTGGCCGGCGGCATCGGCATCGCCCCGCTCCGCCCGGCCATCTACGAGATCTGCGACCGCCGGGACCGCTACGGTCGCGTGGCGGTGCTGTACGGCGCGCGGACGCCCGAGGACATCCTGTTCGCGTCCGAGCTGCGCAGCCTGGCCGACCGGCACCAGCTCGACCTGGGCATCACCGTGGATCGCGCCTCGGAGGGCTGGCGCGGACGGGTGGGCGTGGTGACCACGCTCATCCCGCATGCCGGCTTCGCGCCGCGCAACGCGCTGGCCATGGTGTGCGGCCCCGAGATCATGGAGCGCTTCACGGTGGAGGCGCTGCGCAAGCGCGGCGTCCCGCCGGAGGGAATCTGGGTCTCCATGGAACGGAACATGAAGTGCGCGGTGGGATTCTGCGGCCACTGCCAGTTCGGCGCGGACTTCCTCTGCAAGGACGGACCCGTGTTCCCGTACCACCGGATCCGCCACCTGTTCAACCGCGCGGAGGTGTGACGTGGGACAGAAGCCGAAGCTGGCCGTCTGGAAGTTCTCGTCCTGCGACGGTTGCCAGACTGAGCCTGCTGGATTGCGAGGACGAGCTCCTGGCGGTGGCCGGTGCGGTGGAGATCGCGTACTTCCCCGAGGCCACGCGCCGGGTCGTGGAGGGGCCGTACGACATCTCGCTCGTGGAGGGTTCCGTGAGCACGCCGGAGGAGGCCGAGCGCATCCGCCACATCCGGCAGATCTCGGGGATCGTCGTCGCGATCGGCGCGTGCGCCACCGCGGGCGGCATCCAGGCGCTGCGCAACCTCGCGAACGTGCAGGAGATGGCGAGCTGCGTGTACGCGCGTCCCGAGGTTCTGAAGGTCCTGGAGACGAGCACGCCCATGGACCAGCACGTGGCCGTGGACTACGAGCTGCGCGGCTGCCCGATCTCCAAGGTCCAGCTCCTGGAGCTCCTCAACGCGCTGCTCAACGGGCGCAAGCCCGTCCTGCCCGCGCACAGCGTGTGCGTGGAGTGCAAGCTGCGCGGTACGCCGTGCGTGCTGGTGTCGCACGGCACGCCGTGCCTCGGGCCGGTCACGCAGGCCGGGTGCAATGCGCTTTGCCCGTCGTTCGCGCGCGGCTGCTTCGGCTGCTTCGGGCCGATGGAAGCGCCGAACACGGCGTCCCTCGCCGCGTGCTGGACGCAGATGGGCGCATCCCCCGCGGAGATCGCGCGGGTGTTCCGGATGTTCACCGCGGGCGCGGAGGCGTTCCGCGCGGAGGCCGAGATCCATGACCACCACTAGGGAGATCCGCGCCGACTACCTCGCCCGCGTGGAGGGCGAGGGCGGGATGTACGTGAGGATCAAGGGCGGCGACGTGGAGGAAGTGAAGCTGAGGATCTTCGAGCCGCCGCGCTTCTTCGAGGCGTTCCTGCGCGGCCGGGATTTCCGCGAGGTGCCGGACATCACCGCGCGCATCTGCGGCATCTGCCCGGTGGCCTACCAGATGAGCTCCGTGCAGGCGATGGAGCAGGCCTGCGGCGTGAAGGTGGACGGGCCGCTGCGCGCGCTGCGGAGGCTGCTGTACTGCGGGGAGTGGATCGAGAGCCACGTGCTGCACGCGTTCATGCTGCACGCCCCGGACTTCCTCGGCTACGAGAGCGCGCTGGAGATGGCGAAGGACCACAAGGACGTCGTGGAGACCGCGCTGAAGCTGAAGAAGATCGGGAACGACGTCATGGTCGTGGTCGGCGGGCGGGAGATCCACCCGATCAACGTGAAGGTGGGCGGCTTCTACCGCGTGCCGCGCAAGCGGGAGCTGAGGGAGCTCGTCCCGTCCCTGCAGTGGGCGCTGGAGGCGTCCGTGAACGCGGCGAAGCTCTTCGCCACGTTCCCTATTCCCGAGCTCGAGCGGGACTACGTCTTCGTGTCCCTCGGGCACCCGACGGACTACCCGCTGTACGACGGGAGCATCACGTCCAGCGCGGGTCTGGATGCGCCGGTGGAGGAGTACGAGGACTTCTTCGCGGAGATGCATGCGGTGCACTCGAACGCGCTGCACTCGCACATGAAGGCGGGCGGCGCGTACTTCGTGGGCCCGAACGCGCGGTTCAGCCTGCACGCGGACAAGCTCACGCCCCTGGCGGCGCGGACCGCGCGCGAGATCGGCCTGACGCCGCCGTGCCGCAACCCGTTCCGGTCCATCCTCGTGCGGGCCGTGGAGACCGTGTACGCGTGCGAGGAGGCGCTGCGCCTCATCGAGGCGTACGAGGAGCCGGATCGGCCCGAGGTCACCGTCGCGCCGCGGGCGGGGCGCGGCACCGGCGCCAGCGAGGCGCCGCGCGGCCTCCTGTACCACCGCTACGAGATCGACGAGGACGGTCACATCCTCACGGCGAAGATCACGCCGCCGACCGCGCAGAACCAGCCCACGATCGAGGAGGACCTGTACGAGTTCGTGAAGGCCCGCACGGATGTCCCGGACGCGCAGCTCCAGTGGCAGTGCGAGCAGGCCATCCGGAACTACGACCCGTGCATCAGCTGCGCCACGCACTTCCTGGACCTGAAGGTGGACCGGGGGTGAGGGGGGCACCATGGGAGACGTCCGGGTGTTCGGGCTCGGCAACCCCACCCGGGGCGACGACGGCATCGGGTGGCTGGTCGCCGGCCGGCTGAAGGACCGGGTGCCGGAGGGCGTGGACGTGCATCTCGCGTTCGGGGAGTCCCTCGAGCTGATCGAGTCGTGGTCGGGCGCGCGCGTGGTCATCGTGGTGGACGCCGTGTCGTCCGGGACGACGCCGGGGACGGTGCACCGCTTCGTCGCCGGCCGCGATCCGCTCCCCTCCCGTCCGAGCACGTCCACCCACGGCATGGGCCTGGCGGAAGCGCTGGCCATGGCGCGCACGATCGGCCGGGTGCCGCCGCGGCTCATCGTGTGGGGGATCGAGGGGGCGTGCTTCGAGGTGGGCGCCGGCATCTCGCCGGACGTCGCCGACGCCGTTCCCGCCGTGGTCGGCGGCATCCTGAACGACGTGGCGCAGGCCTGCGCGGAGCATCCCGCGGGCCGGGAGCAGTGACATGTGTCTCGGCGTCCCCGCCCGGGTCGTCGGCGTGCGGCGCGACAGCACGTCGCCGCTGGTCCTGGGCACGGTGGACTTCGGCGGCGTGCGGAAGGAAGTGAACCTGTCGTTCACGCCGGACGTGCTGCCGGGGGAGTACGTGCTCGTGCACGTGGGCTTCGCCCTGTCGCGGCTGGACGAGGCCGAGGCGCAGCGTACGCTGGGGTATCTGGAGGAGATCGGACGGGTCCTCGAGGAGGAGGGGGCGCCGTGACCGCCTCCTCGGACTTCCGGGATCCGGAGCGCGGGCGGCGGCTCGTCCGGGCGGTGCGCGCGTCGTGCACGAGGAACTGGCGCGTGATGGAGATCTGCGGCGGCCAGACCCACACGCTGCTGCGCTCCGGCATCGACGAGGTGCTGCAGGGCTCCGTGGAGCTCGTGCACGGACCCGGCTGCCCGGTGTGCGTCACGCCGCTCGGGAAGATCGACCGCGCGCTGGCCCTCGCGACGCGGCCCGGCGTGATCCTCTGCACGTACGGCGACATGATGCGCGTCCCCGGCTCGCGCGGGGACCTGCTGCGCGTGCGCGCCCGGGGCGGGGACGTGCGCGTGGTGTACTCGCCCGTGGACGCCGTGCGCCTGGCCGAGCGGCACCGCGGGAGCGAGATCGTGTTCTTCGCCGTGGGCTTCGAGACCACCGCCCCCGCGAACGCCATGGCCGTGATGGAGGCCCGGCGGCTGGGGCTGGCGAACTTCTCCGTGCTGGTCTCGCAGGTGCGCGTTCCGCCGGCCATCCGGTTGCTCATGGCGGACCCGCAGGCGCGCGTGGACGGGTTCCTCGCGCCGGGGCACGTGTGCACGGTGATGGGATGGGAGGAGTACGAGGTCCTCGCCGCGGAACTGCGGCGTCCCTTCGTCGTGGCCGGGTTCGAGCCGGTGGACCTGCTGCGCGCGCTGCACGTGCTCGTGACCATGCTGGAGCGGGGCGAGCACTCCGTGCGCAACGAGTACGCGCGGGTCGCGCGGCCCGACGGGAACCCGCTCGCGCGGGACGTCATGGACGAGGTCTTCGAGACGGCCGACATGGCGTGGCGCGGGATCGGCATCGTCCCGGGCGGCGGGCTGCGGCTGCGGCCCGCGTTCCGGGCGCACGACGCGGAGGCGCGCTTCGCGCTCGACGCCGTGGCCGCGGAGGAGTCCGCCGAGTGCCTGGCCGGGGAGATCCTGCAGGGGAAGCGGAAGCCGTCGGCCTGCCCGGCGTTCGGGAAGGCCTGCACGCCGGAGACGCCCCTCGGGGCGCCGATGGTCTCGTCGGAGGGCGCCTGTGCCGCGTACTTCGCGTTCCGCCGCGCGGAGGCGGGCCATGCCGCTTGAGTGTCCGGCGCCGGCGAGCGCGTACGACACGGTGACCCTGGGCCACGGCGGCGGCGGCCGGCTGATGCAGCGGCTGATCGACGAGGTGCTGCTGCCCGAGCTCACCAACGAGCACCTGCGCCGGCTCGGGGACTCCGCGATCCTCCCGTGGCCGGGCGGACGCGTGGCCATGACCACGGACAGCTTCGTGGTGAGCCCGCCGTTCTTCCCGGGCGGGGACATCGGGACGCTCGCGGTGCACGGCACCGCCAACGATCTCGCGATGGCCGGGGCGCGTCCCCTGTTCCTCTCCCTCGGGCTGATCCTGGAGGAGGGCTTCCCGCTGGAGGACCTGCGCCGCGTGCTCCGCTCGGTGCGCGAGGCCGCGGCGCCGCTCGGGCTGGCCGTCGTCACGGGCGACACGAAGGTCGTGGAGCGCGGCAAGGCCGACCGGATCTTCATCAACACCACGGGGATCGGCGCGCCGCGGCCGGACGCGGACCTGTCGCCGGGGCGCGTGCGGCCGGGGGACCGCGTGCTCGTCAGCGGACCGGTCGCGGAGCACGGCATGGCCGTGATGTCCGTGCGCGAGGGGCTGGGCTTCGACGGCGACCTGCGGAGCGACACCGCCGCGCTGTGGCCGCTCGTGGAGCGCCTGCTCGACGCGTGCGGCGCGGGCGTCCACGTCCTGCGCGACGCCACCCGCGGGGGCGTGGCCTCCGTGCTGAACGAGATCGCGCGCGCCGCCGGCGCCGAGGTCGTCCTCGAGGAGACCGCGATCCCCGTCCGGCCCGCCGTGCGCGCGGCGTGCGAGGTGCTCGGACTGGATCCCCTGTACGTGGCGAACGAGGGGCGCTTCGTGGCCTTCGTGGCGGCGGGGCAGGAGGCGGCGGCCCTGCGCGCGCTCCGCGGTCACCCGCTCGGGGAGGGCGCGGCCGTGATCGGCGAGGTGGCGGCGGGGCTGCACGGCATCGTGCGGATGCGCGGCGCGCTCGGCGGAAGCCGGATCGTCGACCTGCTCTCCGGCGAGCAGCTCCCGAGGATCTGCTGATGCACGAGCTCTCCCTGGCCATGGGCCTCTGCCGGCAGCTCGCCCGCATCCGCCGGGAGCGCGGTGCCGCGCGCATCCGCACGGCCGTGGTGGACGTGGGCGTCCTGTCCAACGTCGTGCCGGAGCTGCTGCGGCAGGCGTACCTCGCGCACCGGGAGCACGTGCCCGAGCTGGCCGGCACGGAACTCGTGGTGCGCAGCGTCCCGCTGACGCTCGCGTGCGGCGCGTGCGGCCGCACGTGCGAGACGGATGCCCTGCGCCTGCGCTGCCCGGCATGCGGATCGGATCGCGTCACCGTCCGCGCCGGCGAGGCGCTGCTGCTTCGCGAAGTGCATCTCGAGATCGAGGAGGATGACGATGAACGTCCGGCATCTCGCCGTGATGGAGAGCCTGCTCAAGTCCAATGACCTGATCGCGCGCGGCCTGCGCGACGAGTGGTCCGCGGCGGGCACGCTCGCGGTCAACCTGCTGTCCGCGCCGGGATCGGGGAAGACCTCGCTGCTGGAGGCCGCGCTGCCGCTTCTCCTGGCCGCGGGCCGGCGCGTGCTCGTCCTGGAAGGCGACGTGGAGACGGAGCTGGATGCGGAGCGGATCCGCAAGGTCGGCGTGGACGCCCTGCAGATCACCACGGGTGGCGGCTGCCATCTCGAGGCGCACATGATCCGCCAGGCGTGGGACGCGCTCGCGCCGGACCGCCCGTACGACTACGTCTTCATCGAGAACATCGGCAACCTCGTGTGCCCCGCCGGCTTCGACCTGGGCGAGCACCTGCGCGTCGTGCTGCTTTCCTCCCCGGAGGGGGAGGACAAGCCCCCGAAGTACCCGAAGGCGTTCCGCACCGCGGACCTGCTCGTGCTCGCGAAGATGGACGTGGCGCAGCACTTCGACTTCCGCGCGGCGGAGGCCGAGCGGCTGGCGCGCGCGATCCGGCCGGACCTCGCGGTGCTCCGCACGTCGGCACGGACGGGGGAAGGCGTGGCGGCCTGGGTGGAGGCGCTGGAGCGCCGCCGGGACGCGCTCCGCGTGCCGGCGTAGCGGCGACCCGGCGGACTTCGCCCCCGGACGCCGTCCGGCCGCCAGGAACTCCGCGGGATGTCGAAGGGTGACACCGCGTTGCAAGTCCTGCCGACTCCCGGACCGTGAGGGTTTGACGCAACCTGCCGGGACCGTCCACACTCGTTCCGCACCCGGCCGAAGAGCAACCGCCTTCCGGAGGAACCATGCGCACCCATCGCCTCGCCATCCTGCTTCCCGCTCTCCTCCAGGTCGGCGCCCCGGCGGTGCCGGGGGCCTCGGCCGCACCCGCCGCGGCCGAGGCGCCCATCGTGATGGACGGCCGCACCTTCGAGACCTGGGGCGACTGGATCCGGTCGGATTCCTTCCGCCGCTGCGGGACGCGCGCCACGCGGGTCGCGCCGGAAGAGGCGTTCGGCGTGCAGGCGGACTGCACGCTCGCCTCGACGACGATCGCGCCCGAGTACGACCCGGGTGCCGCCGTCATCATCACGGTCGTCTTCCACGTCATCACGAACGCCGCGGGCACCAGCGGCAACGTGACCGACGAGAACATCCTGGAGCAGATCGAGATCCTCAACGAGGACTTCCAGGCCATCGCGGGGACGAACGGCGAGAGCGGCACGGACGCGCGCATCGAGTTCCGGCTGGCCACCGTCGACCCGCTGGGCAACCCGACGACGGGCATCACGCGCAGCGCGAACAACACGTGGTTCAACGACGGCGGAAGCTACTGGAACACCCTCGCGTGGGATCCGGACCGCTACGTGAACATCTACACGAACACGGCCGGCGGCGCGCTGGGCTACGTGCCGGACCTCCCGCAGGGCGGGCTCGTGGGCCTGAACTCCGACCGCGTGGTCATCCTGTGGTCCTCCGTGGGGAGGGACGCACCCATCGGGCCGCCGTACGACCAGGGCCGCACGGTGACGCACGAGGTGGGACACTACCTCGGCCTGTATCACACCTTCGACTACGGGTGCGGGATCGCGTCGTCGCCGGGCTGCTACACCTCCGGCGACCGCATCTGCGACACGAACTCCGAGATCGATCCCGTGTTCGGCTGCCCGGGCTCGTCCACGAGCTGCGGGACCGCGGACCCGTTCCACAACTACATGGACTACTCCGACGACCTCTGCATGGAGGAGTTCACGCCGGAGCAGGTCAACCGCATGCGTTGCACGCTCGCGAACTGGCGCGTGGACCTGTTCGATTCCGGCGCGGTGGGCGCGCCGGAGATCGCGGGCGCGGCCGCCGGCGTCTCCGTGGTCGCGCGGCCGAATCCGTTCACGGACGGCACGGAGATCGTGTTCGAGCTGGCGCGCGGCGGCGAGGCCGTCGTGCGCGTGCTCGATGTGGCGGGACGCACGGTGCGCACGCTCGCATCGGGATCGTTCGCCGCCGGAACGCAGCGCTCGAGCTGGGACGGCACGGACGCCGCGGGCGCCCGCGTCGCGGCCGGCGTGTACTTCTACCGCGTGGAGACCGCGGCCGGCGCCCGGACCGGGCGCATGGTCCTCATGCGGTAGGAGGCACCCCGTCCGCCGCCCGGGCGACCCGGCCGTCGGGGGTGGGCATGTCGGAAGGGGAAGGTCACGCAGGGCGGCGGCCGGCCGGTCGCGGCGCGGCCGCGGCGTTGCTCGCGCTCGTCGCCGTCGCCGTCCCCGCGCCGGCGGCCGCGGAGTTCCGCGGTTGGCGGCAGACGTTCGACACGCTCACCGAGGACGCCACCCACTCCCGCTTCGCCACGCAGCCCGGGGACAGCCTCGTGTGGCGGATGGTCGAGGAGGGCCCGGGCGGCTCGCGCTGCCTGCGCGTGGATGCGAGCCGGATCGAGTTCGACGGTGCGACGCAGGACATGGACATCTGGGTCCCGCTGGAGCCGGTGGCGGACGCCGCTCCCGGCCCGCCGGACAGCACGTGGGTCCTGCAGTGGCTCTGGAAGGTCCGTGACGTCGACACGTCGCACGGGATCACGCTGTCCGTCGTCCGCTCGGACGCCGGCTGGCGCACCCCCTACTCCCACCAGCTCTGGACCGATCCGATCGGCTCGTTCGACGACCCGCCGCTGCAGTGGGTGCCCCACGCCGTGCGCGTGGACACCCTGCAGTCGGGCGTGCGGGTCCTTCCCGCCCGGGAGTCGTGGGGGGTCGTGGTGCAGGTGGCCTGGCCGCACAAGCAGACCGTGTGGGTGGACGACATCTACTTCGGCCCGCGGGCGTTCGCACCCGCGCTGCCGCAAGGGATCGACGCGGTCCCCGTGCTGGACCCGCGCGACATGGCGTACGGCGGCATCGCGGGGGAGCTGGAGCCCGGGCGGCCCCCGATCCTGATCCTGCCGAACCGCGTGCACCATCGCGCCTACGTCTACCAGCTCGATCGCCACGGCGTGCCGATCGAGCGCGCGCGGGAGTTGGGACTGGACGATCTCGGCGGCGGCGGGGGCGGCGCCCTGCTGGATCTCGACGACGACGGGGACGTGGACCTCGTCGTCTCGGACGATCGCGGCATCAAGTTCTGGCAGAACGACGGCTGGAACCGGTTCCATCGCCGGTTCGACGCGCTGGAAGCGCCGATGCCGCGCGGGTCCGTGTACCAGGTGGCGGCCGGGGACTTCGACGAGGACGGCCGCACGGACCTGTGGGTCGTGCGCGCCACGGGACCGGACGTCCTGCTGCGGAACGAGGGCCGGTTCCGCTTCCACGTGCTCGAGGACTACCCGCTCGAGGGGGAAGCGGCCGCGTCGGGGGATCTCGTGCGGCGGACGCTCGGCGACCAGTTCTCCGTCACCGTGGCGGACTTCGACGTGGACGGGCACGCGGACGTCTTCGTCGCCACGCTCGGCCCCGCGCGCGGCATCCCGCTGCTCCTCTTCGGCACGGGGCGGTTCACGTTCGATCGCTGCACGCTCCTGGACTTCTGGCACCCGGGGGAGCCGCGCGTGCTGGCGCCGTACGCGGGGATGCCGGCGGACGGGTTGGAGACGCATGCCGCAATCGAGGGCGCCGCCGCCGTGGACGTGGACCGGGACGGCGACCTGGACCTCGTCGTGGCGCGGGACTTCACGCCGAACCTGCGCCCGGCGCCGAACGAGATCCTGCTCAACGACGGCACCGGGCGGTTCGCGCCGGGCCCGCCGTCATGGATGGCCGGATCCATCGGCCGCTCCGAGGCGTCGCTGCCCGGGGACTTCGACAACGACGGCCGGGTGGACCTCTACGAGGTGAACCACGGCGAGAACGTCCACCTCCGCAACGACGGCGGGCTCGGGCTCGTGGACGTCACGTCGGACTCGCCCTTCGCGAACTTCTCGCACTCCGGGATGGGTCTCGTGGCGGACCTGGATCTCGACGGCCGCGAGGATGTCGTGCTGTTCGAGGACGATCAGGCGCTGCCGCACGTGCGTCTCATGAACAACCTCGCGACCGGCGGTTCCGTCCGGGTGCGCGTCCGCGGCACCGTGTCCGGACGGGATGCCGTGGGCGCCGTGCTGCGCGTGCGCGCGCCGGCGGCCGACGGCGGCCACCTCCTGGGCACCCGGCAGCGGCTGCACGGCCTCGCCTTCGGCAGCGCGTACTGGGGCCCCGACGCGTTCGGGATCGGGACGCTGGCGTCGTGCGACGTGGAGGTGACGTTCCGGAGCGGTGTCGTGCGGCGCGCGCTCGGCGTGCGTGCCGGGGACACGGTCACGGTGTGGGAGATCCGCGGCGGGTTCGCGGGGCTCGCCGACCGTGCGGTGGTCGCGGCCGCGGCCGTGCGCGAGGGGATGCGGCTCGCGGGACGGCGGGCGGTGTGGAGCGTCCTCGGCGCGCTCGTCGTCCTGGGGATCGTGCCGGCGTGGGTCCGGCGCGGACGCCGCCGGTCGGTCGCGCTGCCGCTCGTGTGGCGGCGGCTGTTCGATCTCTTCCGGAGCGAGAGCGAGCACTGGTCCCGGAACCTCGTGGCGGTGATGCGTCGCGCCGCGGCGCTGCGCGGCGAAGGCCTGGACGCCGGCGCGCGCGCGGAGATGCAGGCGCTCCTGTCGGCGGCGTTGCGACGGATCCGCGACGAGGACGGGCCGCGCTTCGGGAGCGCCGTGGTCGCCGCGCTCGGCGAGCTGCCGGGGGACGATCCCGCGCGGAGCGATCTGGGCCGGTTCGCCCGGGCCCTGGACGAGCTTCGCGGGCTCGCGGACGGCGGCGGGACGCTGCCCGAGGCCCGGCTGCGCGTCCTGGAGGACGCGGCGTCGCGCGCGCGCGACGCGGGCCATGGGCTCCTCCTCCGCGCGGAGCGCGAGTGCAGCCTGCCGGCTCCGGCGGCGCGCCGGCTCGCGCTGGAGTGCATGCGCGAGGGCGTGGAGCGGCTGGGCGGCGCGCTGCGCGATGCCGGCGGCGACGCCTTCGACGGCGCCGTCATCGCGGATCGCGAGGACCTGCGCTCCGTGCTCGTGAACCTCGTTCGCAACGCCGTCGAGGCGAGGGCCCCGCACGCCGTTCTGGTGGTCGTGGAAAGCCGGGAGTGCGCGGGCCGGTGGTGCCTGCGGATCACGGACGACGGGCCGGGCGTGGACCCGTCGGTCCGCGACCGGCTGTTCGCCGAGGGCGTGTCCACGAAGGGGTCGGATCGCGGCACCGGGCTGGAGGAGTCGGCGCAGGCGGCCGCGCGCATGCACGCGAAGCTGGAGCTGGCGGACCCCGGCGGCGGAGGGCGCGGTGCGACCTTCGAGCTGTCGCTGCGGGTGGCGCGGGACGGATCGAACCCCGGAGGATCCCGATGAACCGGAAGCTGCTCGTGATCGACGACGACGCGGAGTACCGCGCCGAGCTGCGCGCGCTGCTCGGGAAGCGCTGGACGATCCGGGAGGCGCCGGACCTCGCGACCGGAAAGCGGCTGTTGCTGGACGAGCACCCGGACGTGGTGCTCCTGGACTACCACCTCCCCGGCGGACCGGGCATCCGCCTGCTCGAGGACGAGGAGGTCCGCGGGGAGGCGATTCCGATCGTGATGTTGTCGGTGAACGAGAACCCGCAGGACGTGACGGCGGCGATCAGGGCGGGGGCCGCCGCGTACCTGGGCAAGGTGTCGAACGCCGATCGCATCGAATCGCAGCTCTTGCAGGCGCTGCAGTTCGGCGGCGAGCGGCGCCTGCAGCGCTTCGAGCAGCAACGTCGGGGCGTGTCCGGCGGCGAGCGGGATCCGAGGTTCCTCGTGGGGGATGCGCCCGCGATGCGGAAGCTCCGCGAGGAGATCGCGCGCTACGGCCCGCTGGACGCGGATGTCGTCGTGACGGGGGAGTCCGGCAGCGGCAAGGAGCTCGTGGCCCGCGCGCTGCACGCGGCGTCCGGTGCGCCCCCGGAGACGCTGATCGACCTCTACATCCCCTCGATCTCGGAGAGCATGGCCAGGCTCGAGCTGTTCGGCCACAAGGGGGGCGCGTTCTCCGACGTGAAGGGCGACCGCATCGGGTGCGTCGAGGCGGCCGACGGGGGCACGCTGATGCTGGACGAGGTCGCCGAGGTGCCCTTGAGCGTCCAGCCCCTGCTGCTGCGCGTGCTCCAGGAGAGGACGTTCCGCCGCGAAGGCGAGGACGCGGGGAAGCTGCGGACTTCGCGCTTCCGGACGATCGCGGTGACGCAGGAGGATCTCGACGAGCGCGTGAAGCAGGGGCTCTTCCGCCGGGATCTCCTGCACCGACTGCGCACCCTCGCGATCCGGGTGCCGCCGCTGCGCGAGCGGCTGGAGGATGTGCCGGCCATCGCGCGGCACTTCCTGGAGCGGAACGCCGCGCGGATCGATGCGACGGTGGCGCTGTCCGACGGCGCGGCGGCGGCGCTCATGCGGTGGGAGTATCGCGACAACAACGTGCGCGAGCTGGAGAACGTGCTGGTCAACCTCGCCGTCCGCGCGGACTCCGCGACGATCGAGGCCCCGGAGGTGGAGCGGTACTTCGCGGAGCTCCGGGCGCTCGGGCGGGGGACGGTGCCGGACGACACGAGCGCGGATCTCCTCGGCCTCCCGTACGGCGTCGCGACGAAGGAGGCCAACGCCCGGTTCTGCCGCCGGTACCTTCGCCACATGCTGGCGCGCGCCGGCGGCGTGATCGCCGCGGCGGCCCGCGCGGCCGCGATGCACCGCGCCGCCTTCTCCCGGGCCATGACGCGCTACTGCGTTCGCGCGGACGACCCTCCGGAGGGCGGGGCGTAACCCGCGGATTGCCGAACGCGGGCTTGCCGCAACCCCGGGGTTTCGACTCCGGGTCGGCGTGACCTGCGCGGGGCGGAGCCGCCACGGCCCGGAACCCGTTGTCCCGGGAGCACTTGCAGATACCGCGCAGCCTTCGGCCATGCTGCCTTCGGCTTGGCACCCTTCCTGCGCTGGGCACTTCGGCCGGTTCGGCCGGGAGCGGGCGCGCGCAGCAGCGCCCGGCCCGTTCGTCGGTGCGTGGACGGGCCGGTGGACGAAGGTCGCCCGGGTCTCAGGAGTACTCGGCGATCGGAGGCCGCCGGCCCACCCCATGCGCCCCGCGCGTTCGCTTCCCCCAGGGGTGGCGTTGATCGGAGCGCAGGGGGAACGGTGCACGGCCCGGGAAATGGTGGCGGGAGAGGTCACTGCCGTCGGCGGAGTCCTTCGTCGGGACGGAGACGAGGCCGCGGCAGTGCCCGCCACCTCTCGGGGCGGCCCCGGGATGCCGAAGCCCCCCGGTCCGGTCGCGCTGCCTCCCCGGGCGGCCTCCGGGCGCCGCGTGACGGTCGGGCGCCCGCGTTTGCGCAATGGCGGGCGTGGGCCGGAACGGGTTCGGCCCCCCGACTCCCGTGAGGGTGGCCATGTCCCGCGCGCAGCTCCGTCCCGCCCGTGCCTTCCGTTCCGCTCCCGTCCTCCTCGCCCTTCCCGCGCTCCTCGCGCTCGCCGCTTTCGCGGGCTGCGGAGGCGACTCCGGCACCGGTCCCACGCCCGGCTCCGGTCCCATGTCCGCGACCATCGACGGCGAGGCCTGGGCCGCCGACGAGAACCTCGCCACCGCCACGGCCGTGCCCGGCGTCCCCGGTGCGTTCATCGTCCAGGGCTCGCGGGTCCTCTCCGGCTCGGACGCGCTGACGCTGCAGATCTCCGTGTACAACGCGCCCGGTCCGGGAACGTACCCCCTCGGCGCGGGCCCCACGGTGACCGGCGGCATCGCGACCGTCGCGACCGCCGGGGCGGCCTGGACCACGCCGCTCTCGGGCGCGGCGGGCACCATGGTGATCAGCGCGCTCACGTCCACGCGGATCGCGGGGACGTTCGAGTACACGGCGGACGCGTCGGTCGGCAGCGCCACCGGCACGCGCGCGATCACGTCCGGGCAGTTCGACCTGCCGCTGGCGAACGCGCAGGATCCGTTGCCCGCCCTTCCCGGCAATGCCGGCGGGTTCTTCCGCGCGGACGTGGGAGGGACGGCGTACAACGCATCCACGGTGGCCGCGAACACGATCAGCTCGAACCTCATCATCTCGTCCATCGCCGGGGCCCGATGGGTGTCGCTCACGTTGCAGTCCGTGACCGCGCCGGGAGACTACGCGCTCTCGCTCGGTTCGCCGTCGCGCTCGATGGCCGTGCTCGAGAACGACGGGTCCGTGCAGTGGGGCGCCGGCCCCGGGATGACGGGGACGGTCTCCGTGACCAGCCTGACCGCGCAGCGCGCGATCGGCTCGTTCACGGCCACGCTGGCGCCCGTCGCCGGCACGGCGTCGACGCTCACGATCAGCGGCTCCTTCGACGTCGGGCTGCCGTAGGGACCGCCGGGCGGGCCGAGACCGGGAACCGTGTCGAAGGGGCGCTCCGGCACGCTTGCCCGCCCTGCGCCGGCGGCGCTAGCCTCGCATCCTCGCAGGGCCGACCCGAGTGGACGGGTGGTCCGCCGAGGTCCCTGGCGCTTGCGGGCGGGCGAGGATGAGGAACGAGCAGATCCGACGGACGCCGAGGCTGATCGTGGCGGCCGTGCTGTACGCCGCCGGGAAGTCGTTCATCATCTACGTGTTCTTCCATCTCCTGACGGTGGACCTCGTGGAGGAGCTGCCCCGACACGCGACCTTGATCCACCGAACCGCACTGGTCCTCGCGGCCCTGGCGTTCGCCTACTGGGTTCTGCGGCCGCTCCATGCGCTGATCGTGCATCGGATCGACCTGGATTAGCTTGCAGCGGCCGCGCGCCGGGGATCATGATGCGGCAAGCGGTCGATCGCGACGAACGCTCCCGGCGAGCCGGCGGTGGCCCATCGCGCGTGGCGCTCGCCGCGGAAGCGCAAGCCGTCAGGCGCCGCGAGGTGCTCGTCACCCGTGACAGTCCAGCCGACCGCCCGATTCGGAGTAGACTCGCCGCCATGGGGATCTTGACCTTCAGCATCAACACCACCCTGGACGGCTGCGTCGACCACCGGGAAGGCATCGCCGACGACGAGACGCAC
>CAYYFX010000056.1:0-17740 GCA_964471155.1 uncultured Gemmatimonadota bacterium
ACTTCTGCAACGAGTGCGGCAACTGCGACGTCTTCTGCCCCGAGGACGGCGGCCCGTACGTCGAGAAGCCCCGCTTCCACGGCAGCGAGGCCGCCTTCCGCGCGGACCGCTTCCCCCAGGGGTTCCACGTCTCCCGCCGCGCCGGCACGGACCGCGTGTTCGGCCGGTTCGCCGGGGAGGAGTGGTCGCTGGAGGTGACCGGTTCGCGCTGGGCTTGCCGCGGTCCCGGCTTTCGTGTGGAATTCGACGCCGCCCGACCGGAGGGTCCCTGCGACGGGGACGCCCCGGACGGGACCGACCTGACCCCGGCCTACCGCCTGGACGCCCTGCGGCGGGGAGTGCTGGAAGGGGACGGCGCCGTGTGGCCGGCGGGGGTCGCCGCGAAAGGACGTGAGGACGAGGATGAGCGCGAAGGCTGATCTCCGCGCGCGCCTGGGTCGCCTGGACGAGGCGACCCTGCGCGCCCTGCACGACCGCAGCATGCTGCTCACGCAGGACTGGTCGAGGGAGGAGCTGGAGGCGGTCTGCGCGCTGGCCGCCGCGTTCGAGGCGCTGGATCGCGCCGGCGTGGCGGTGCCCCTCTTCGAACACCAGCTCTTCTGTGCGCTGTTCCTGGACGCGTCGACGCGCACGAAGTCGAGCTGGGCGGGCGCCGCGGCGCGTCTCGGCGGGGCGCCGGTGATCTTCGACGGGTCGAGCACGCAGATCTCCCACGGCGAGACCGCCGAGGAGACGGGCACGATGCTCGGCATGAACACGCACGCGCTCGGCGTGCGGCACGACCTGATCCTCGGCGAGGGGAACTCGTTCATGCGCGCGGCGCGCCGCGGGATCGAGCACTACCTGCGGGCGAACGGGGAGGACCGCGCGCTGCCGGTCGTGAACCTGCAGTGCGACATCGACCACCCCACGCAGACGCTCGCGGATCTGTGCTGGCTGCAGGAGCGGTTCCCGGACGGGCTCTCCGGGCGGACGATCGCGGTGTCGTGGGCGTACTCGCCCAGCTACGCGAAGCCGCTGTCCGTGCCGCAGGGACTGATCATGCTGCTCACGCGCTTCGGCGCGCACGTGCGCCTCGCGCACCCGCCGGGCTACGACCTGATGGCCGAGTGCACGGAGGCCGCCGCAAGGAACGCCGCGCAGCACGGGGGCAGCTTCCGCGCCACGGCCTCCATGGACGAGGCTTTCGAGGGCGCGGACGTGGTCTACCCGAAGAGCTGGGGCCCGTACGACCTGATGCTGGAGCGGGTGGCCGCGAACCGCGACCGGGACGCCGCGCGGATGAAGGACATCGAGCAGCGCGCGCTGTCCCGCAACCGGCAGCACACGGACTGGACCTGCGACGAGCGCCGCATGAAGCTCACCCGGGACGGCAAGGCGCTGTACATGCACTGCCTCCCCGCGGACATCGGGGCCGAGGTGGCGGAGACCGTGATGGAGCGGCACCGCGTGGACGTGGCGCGCGAGGCGAACAAGAAGGTGTACGTGGTGATGGCCCTGCTCGCCGCGGCGAAGGAGCGGAACCTGCGCGCGCGGCTCGAGCGCTTCGTGGACGCGTCGGCGTGAGCCCCGCGGAGGACGGGCTGGACGCGGCGATCGTCCGGGAGGCGGCGGCGCGCGCGGCGGACGCCGTGCGGTTGCTGCGGGAGGCGGTGCGGCTGCCCGCGGACTTCGTGGACCGGCCCGTGGAGGCGGGGGGCGACCCCGCGTGCGGGATGTCGAACCACGAGGGGCCGCGGCTGGAGTACCTGAAGCGGGCGCTCGTGGAGGCGGGGGCGGTGGACCGCCCGGAGGACGCGACGTACGACGCGTTCGGCAACCTGCACTGGACCGTCCAGGACGACGCCGACGGCATCCCGGCCGCGGAGAGGACGGTGGTGTGGTTCGACGGCCACGTGGACACCGTGAAGGCACTGCGGCATCGCTGGCACGAGACGACGAACGGCGGCGTGGACCCGTACCTCGGCCTCGTGGACGTCGCGCGCGTGGACGCGGCGGTGCTCGCGCAGGAGCTGGGCTACCTGCCTCCGGCCCCGGAGTGGAAGCACCTCGTGTGGGGCCGCGGATCGGCGGACCAGCTGGGCGGCGTGGTGGCGCAGGTGCTCGCCACGGCCATCCTGCGCGCCACGCGCCCGCTCGGATCGCTGCGCGGCGTGATCGTGCGCGGCCTCGCGACCGTGGCCGAGGAGGACAACGACGGCGGTGGCCCGATGTGGATCGTGCGCAACGAGCTCCCGGGCGCGGACGCGGCCGGGGTCCCGGACGTGGTGATCCTCACGGACTCCACGGGCTGCGCGCACAACGGCGCGCTCGGCATCTACCGCGGGCAGCGCGGGCGGATGCAGATCGAGGTCCGCGTGACCGGGAAGAGCTGCCACGGCTCCATGCCGCACGAGGGGCGGAACCCGCTCGAGGCCGGCGCGGTGATCCTGGCGGAGGCCGCCGGGGCGCACGCGTCGGGCGCCGGCATGGGTGACGATCCCTTCCTGGGCCGCGGCACGCGCACCGCCAGCTTCGCGACGCTGGAGACGCCGAGCGACTGCGCGGTTCCCGAGCGCTTCACGTTCCGCTTCGACCGCCGGCTGACCGCCGGCGAGGATCCGCGCGAGGCGCTGCGCCAGATCGAGGCGCTGCCCGGCGTGGCCCGGGCGCGCGCGGCGGGGTGCACCGTGGAGGTGTCCGTGCCGCACTACGGCGAGCCGTCCTGGCGCGGCGTCCCGGCGGACAACCCGCAGGTCTACCCCGGCTGGCTCACGCCCGCGGAGCATCCCGCGGTGGCCGCGGCGGTGGACGCCTGGCGCCGCGTGGCGACCCCCCAGATCGCGCCGGGCGGCACCGGCGGTGCGCTGCGCCAGGAGCCGCGGGTGGGCCGCTGGGTCTTCTCGACGGACGGCGTCGGGTACCCGACGACCGCGGACCTGCGCATCCCCGAGCGCAAGCGCTGGGTCGCCACCGGTCCCTTCCGGCATCCCGCGATGCTCGGCCTGGGCCCCGGCATCGAGCAGAACACGCACAAGATCGGCGAGTGCGTTGACGCGCGCGAACTCCCGGTCGCGGCCGCCGTGCTGGCGCGCTTTCCGACCGCCTACCGCGCGTTGGTGGCGTAGGGCAGCGGACCGGCGAGTCCCGCCCCGCCCGCGGGTCCTCGAGCGGTCAGGAACGGGCGGGAGTCCGCTCCACGCCGGTGAACAGCACGACCGAGCGCTCCTCCGGGCCGAGGCCGCGGGCCTCGTGCAGGTCCAGCCAGCCGGCCAGGCCGGCGGTGCCGGTGGGGTCGGCGGGGATCGACGTGTGCGCGCGGGCCATCGCGTGCGCGCGCAGGACCGTCGGCTCGTCGACCACGACCGGGCCGCCGCCGGTGCCGGCCATGCCCGAAAGGACCGCGAGCCAGTCGTAGGTCTCGTCGTCCAGGATGCCGGTCGCGGCGCTCGCCGGGACGGTCTCCCACGGCCACATGAACTCGTGCCGGTGCGCGGCGGCGTACTCGAGGGCGTTCGGCAGCGCGGCCGCGTCGCGGCGGGGGAACCGGTCCACGAAGCGCTCCCAGGCCCGCGCCAGCGGGAAGGCGCCGCGGGTCTGCACGGCGTGGAACTTCGGCGCGCGCGGGATCACCTCCGCGCGCCGCGCGAGCGAGAAGCCCGCGGCCACCGCCGAGGCCAGGGCGCCGCCGCCGACCTGCACGAACACGCGGTCGAGGGAGTGGTCCCGCGGCCAGGCGGCCGCGATCTCCCAGGCGATCGTCTCGGCGCCCTCGATCACGAGCGCGTTCTCCGGACCCTGGCACGTGAACGGCAGCACGCGACCCTCGGCCACCGCCGCGCGGAACGCCTGCAGGCACGGGTCGCCGCGGCCGTCCGCCGCGCGCGCGCAGGGGGTGAGCCGCGCGCCGAGCCGCGCGAGCGCCTCCAGCACGAACGGGTCCGCGTGCACCGGGACGAAGACCTCCAGGCGCCGGCCGAACGCGTGCGCGAGCTCCGCCGCCGCGAGCGCCGCGTTGCCGCAGCTCGCGATGCCGAGGACCGTCGCGTCGTCCGCCCCGATCCACCCCGTCCGGCGCGCCATCGCGCGCCAGAGGAGCACGCCGAAGAGGTGGCGGGCCTTGTGCGAGCCGCCCACGTTCCCGGTCTCGTCCTTGATCCGCAGCGTGTCGGGCGCGGCGCCCGCGGCGGCGGCCAGGGCGCCGGCGGCCCCGAGCGGCGTCGTGCGGAACCCGGCGCCGGCGGCCGCCTCCACGCGCGCGTCGAGCTCGCGGACCATGGCCACCCACGCGTCGTCGGTCAGGCCGCGCGCGCGCCCGACGTGGTACGCGTGGGAGAGCTCCCGGAATTTCACGAACGGATTCGGCTCGTCCCGCGCGAACACCTCGCGCCAGAATCCGGGGGATCCGACCGCGCGCGGATCCAGCCGCTTGGCCAGCACGTGCTCCGCGCCCTCCCCGGCGCGCGGGCAGCGCAGGGGCCAGGGGTCGTCCGGGGCGGCGGCCGCGCCGCACCCCGCGCAGACGAGGCGCGAGGCCGGCTCGCTCAACGCGGCGCCGCTCCGGCGCCCGCCGACCGCAGCACGCCGGTCTCCGCGTTGAACGCGTCGATCATGGGATCCCACGCCTCCCGCGCGAGGACCGGGAGGGCGTCCCAGAACGCGGCGTGGCGGCGCGACTCGAACTCCGCGAGGCTGACGCCCTGCTGCTCCACCCACGTGAAGTACCCGAGGTTGAACACGCGCTTCCGCTCCTCGTGGGTGAGCTCGCGGAAGTGGTCCGTGGCCGCGCCGAGCAGGTGCCGCCCGAAGACCTCGCCGGCGTGCACCTCGTCGAAGCCGCGCGGGAAGCGGCGGCGGAGCGTCTTCGCGCGCTCGCTGGAGTACATCCCGGCGCCGTCCGTGGCCACGGTGACCACCGCGTCCCGCGGACCGAGGTCGAAGTGCTTCGCGGTCTTGATGGCCGCGAGGATGTTGCAGAGGCCGGACAGGCCCACGCGGGAGAACGCGGCCGCGAGGTCCGCGGGGACGCCGCGCCGCGCGGCGAGATAGGCCCGGCCCTGCGGCGTCCCGAACAGCACGTCCAGCTCGTCCGTGGCCACCTCGGACACGGCGGTCACCACGTCCGTGTTCATCACGTTGTGGATCAGGGGCACGTGCTTGTCGCCGATGCCCTGGATGTTGTGCGCGCCGAAGCCGTTGAGGAGCAGCGTGGGGCACTCCACCGCCTCCACGGCCACGATGCGGCAGCCGTGCGCCGCCTTCAGGTGATCGCCCGCGGCCAGCGTGCCGCCGGAGCCGGAGGCGGAGACGAACGCGGCCAGCCGCAGGTCGTCGCCGCCGCCCGCGTGCCGCCACACGGCCTCCAGCGCCGGGCCCGTGCACACGCGGTGCACGATGTAGTTCCCGAACTCGCAGAACTGGTTGAAGATGACGTTCGCGGGCTCCTTCTCCAGCTCGTTGCAGCGGTCGTAGATCTCCTTCACGTTGCTCTCGGTGCCGGGCGTCCGGATGATGTCCGACGGCTCCGTCACCCAACCCGCCAGCCATTCGAAGCGCTCCTCGCTCATGCCCTCCGGGAGCACGGCCACGCCGCGGCACCCCAGGATGCGCGAGATGGCGACGCCGCCGCGGCAGTAGTTCCCGGTGGAGGGCCACACCGCCCGATGCGTCGTGGGATCGAACTGGCCCGTGATGATGCGGGGCGCGAGGCAGCCGTAGGCGGCCAGGACCTTGTGCGCGCCGATCATCGGGAAGCGGTCCCCGAGGGCCACGAGGATGCGGGCCTTCACGCCCGTGAGGGACTCCGGCAGGTCCAGGTGCTCCGGCACGGGGACCGTGCCGCCGCCGCCGCCGTTGTACCAATGGACGCGGAACAGGTTCGCCGCGTCGGCGGCGTCCGGGTCCGCGGCCGCCGCGGCCGCGCGCGCCGCGGCGGGAATGCGCGCGGGGTCCGCCAGTTCCGCGAACGTGGGCAGGCGGATGCCCGCCTCGCGGAAGCGGCGCACGCTCGCCGCGCGCACCGCGTCGTCCACGACGTGCGTCTCGAGTCCCAGCTTCGGCACGCTACTCCTCCGGGATTGCCCGCATCCTCGCCCACAGCCGCGGCGCCGCGTCCGCGGCCTCCGCACGGATCGCGTCCGCGTCCGCTCCGACCAGCCGACCGTCCCGCACCGCCACGCGACCGCCCACGATCGCGTGGACGCAGCGTCCGCCGGGGTCGCGCGCGACCACGTCCGCCGCGGCGCCGGGCGCGAGCGGCGCGAAGGCGATCCCGAACCGCTCCGCGAGGAGCGCGTGCGCGGCGCCCGGACGCAGGCGCACGGCCGCGGGGTCATCGCCGTGCGCGGCCGCCTCCTCCTCGAGCGCGCGGATCTCGTCCGCCATCCGCGCCGGGTACCCGTCCGTGCCCAGCGCCACGCGCCGCGCCGCCGCCAGCCCGCGCGGATAGCCCACCCGGTTGCCGCGGTTCGAGCGCGGGTTCTGGACGAACCAGCACCCATGGTGCTCCGCGGCGCGGATGTCGTCGAGGGGCAGGTGGATTCCGTGGGCCAGGATGGATCCCGGCGGCAAGGCACCCAGCGCGAGCAGCCGGGGCAGGGGGCCGGGCCAGCCGCGCCGCACGGCGTCCGCCACGTCGGCGCCGTCCTCGGCCACGTGCACGTGCGTGACCGTGCCGAGCCCCCCGGCCAGCGCGCCGGCCTCGCGCGCCGTGTCGTCGGAGACCGTGAACGACGCGTGCAGCCCCACGACGCCCCGGACGAGCGGACGGCGGTTCGCCGCGTGGAACCGCCGGCACTCCGCGAGCCCTCGCCGCCCCTCGTCCCGGCCGCCGTTGCGCTCCGTCGCCCCGTACGCGAGCACGGCGCGCACGCCGATCGCCTCGCACGCGTCCGCCAGGACGTCGAGCGAACCGTCGAGGAACCCCGGCGACTCGTGGTGGTCGATGAGCGCTGTCGTCCCGTCGAGGATCGCCTCCGCGGCGCCGTACCGCGCGGAAGCGCGCAGCGTCTCCGCGTCCAGCGCGCGGTCCAGCCGCCACCACACCGTGCGCAGGATCCCGAGGAAGTCCCGGGGCGGCGAGGCCGGCGGCGGCATGCCGAGCGGCGCGAGCGCGCTGTAGAGGTGGGTGTGCGCGTTCACGCGGCCGGGCTCCAGCACCGCGCCGTCGCAGGCCAGCCGCGGGACGCCCGGCGGCGGCGGGTCCGTCCCCGCGCCGGCGATGCGGTCCCCCGCCACGAGGATGACCGTGCCGCGCGCGTCCGGCCCGAGGGCGAGGGTGGGCGAGCCGCCCTCGGTCACCGCGCGGCGCTCCGGATGCGACCGACGCGCAGGGCCCGCGCGGCGGGGGAGTCCTTCATGGGGAGCGTCATGCGGCGCACGCCGTCGAACGCATGCAGGGCGGACGCCACGGCCGCGGCCGTGGGCACGAGCCCGATCTCGCCCACGCCCTTCGCCCCGAACGGCCCCTCCGGCTCCGGCTCCTCCACGAGGATCACCTCCACCTCGGGCATGTCCCCGGCGCGCAGCACGCCGAGTTCCCGCAGCTTGAAGGTGACCGGCATGCCGTTGTCGCAGGGGAGCTCCTCGGTGAGCGCGTAGCCGAGGCCCATGTGGACGGATCCCTCGATCTGCCCCTCGCACAGCGTGGGATTCACGGCGCGGCCCACGTCGTGCGCGGCGATGAACCGCTCCAGCCGGCCTTCGGCATCCAGGATGCACACCTGCGTGGCGTAGCCGAAGGACGTGTGCGTCTTGATCCTCGCCGCCGGCTGGCCGGGGGCGGTGGTGTCGTCCACGAGGACGTCCGCCGCGTAGACGTTGCCGCACAACTCCGCGAGGGTCCGCCCCGCGTCCAGGTCCGCGCGCAGCTTCGCCGCCGCGGCAGCCACCGCGCGCCCGCCGAACAGCGTGGCGCGCGAGCCCGTGGTCTGCCCGCAGCCGAGCGCGAACGTGGAGTCCACCTTCGGGCGGAACACGGACGCCGGCAGCCCCGTCACCTCCACCGCGCACTGGACGAGCACCGTGAGCAGGCCCTGGCCCATCTCCGTGTATCCGTTGTACAGGGACACGGTGCCGTCCGCCTCGGGGACGAGGCGGGCCATGCCCCACTCCTTCGCGCCGTTGCCGATGCCGCTGTTCTTCAGGCCGCACGCGATGCCCACGGCCTTCCCCGCGCGCCTCGCGTCGTGGTACCGCTCCCGGACCGCCTCGAGCGTCTTCCGGATCCCCACCGACTTCTCCAGCACCTGCCCGGTGGAGAAGACGCTGCCGACCTCCAGCGCGTTGCGCCAGCGGATCTCGAACGGGTCCAGCCCCGCCTTCTCCGCGAGGAGGTCCATGCAGCCTTCCATCGCGAAGTGCGCCTGGTTCGCGCCGAACCCCCGCATGGCGCCGCACGGCGGGTGGTTCGTGTACGCCGCCCTCGACTCCACGTCCACCACGGGCACGCGGTACGGGCCGCACGCGTGGCCGGCGGCGCGCTCCAGCACCTTGCCGCCGACGGACGCGTACGCGCCGGAGTCGCTCAGCATGCGGGCGTGCACGAACGTGAGGCGGCCCTCCGCGTCACAGCCGACCTCGTAGTCCATGGTGATCGGATGGCGCTTGGGGTGGATCCGGACGGACTCCTCCCGGTTCAGCACGAGGCGCACGGGCCGGCCGGTCATGCGGCAGAGCAGCGCGGTCTGGGCCTGGATGGACATGTCCTCCTTGCCGCCGAACGCGCCGCCGTTCGGGACGAGCTCCACGTGGAGGTGCTCCTCCGGGATGCCGAGGACGGAGGCCACCTGCCGGCGGTCGTCGAAGATGCCCTGGCCCTGCGTGTACATCGCGAAGCGCCCGCCGCCGTCGCGCGGCTCCACGAGGCACGCCTCGGGCTCAAGGTACAGGTGCTCGATGCGCTGGGTGCGCCACGTCCCGCCCACGACGTGCGCGCTGGCGGCGCGCGCGGCGGTCGCGTCCCCGCGACGGATCACGGTGCGCGAGAGCAGGTTCTCGTGGTGCGGGTTCACGCGGGGCGTGCCGTCCGCGAGCGAGGTCTCCGCGTCCAGCACCGGCGTGCGCACCTCGTACTCCACCTCGACGAGCCTGGCCGCCTCGCGCGCCGTGTGCTCGTCCGTCGCGGCCACGGCGCAGAGGACGTCGCCGACGCAGCGCGCCTCCTCGCCCTCCGCCACGAATACGGGCCAGTCCGCGTACAGGAGCCCGACGAAGCGGCTCCCGGGAACGTCGGCCGCGGTGGCCACCACGGCGACGCCGGGAAGCGCGCGCGCCCGGGACGTGTCGATGCGCTTCACGAGCGCGCGCGCATGCGGCGACAGCAGCACCGCGCCGTGCAGCACCCCGGGACGGGTCATGTCCGCCACGTAGGGCCGATCCCCCAACGCGAGCGCCGGCGCGCCGACCCGCGCGAGGCGTGCGCCGACGCCTCCGTCCGCGAGCGGCGCGGGCACGGGCTCGCCGCGTCGCGCCTTCGCGTACAGGTCGATGGCGTCCACGATCTTCACGTACCCCGTGCACCGGCACAGGTGGCCTTCGATCGCCTTCGCGATCTCCGCGCGCGTGGGGCGGGGGTTCCGGTCCACGAGCGCCTTCGCGCGCACCGCGATGCCGGGGATGCAGAAGCCGCACTGCAGGCCGCCGGCGGCGGTGAACGCGAGCGCGAGCCGCTCGCGCTCGAGGGTCTCGAACCCCTCCAGCGTCAGGATCTCCTTGCCGTGCGCGGACGCGGCCGGCATGGCGCACGAGACCTTCGGGTTGCCGTTCACGAGGACGCGGCAGCAGCCGCACTGTCCCTGCGGGCGGCAGCCGTCCTTCGGGGAGATCACGCCGCAGCGCTCGCGCAGCGTCTCCAGCAGGCTCTCGTCGTCGCGGACGGAGACCTCCACCGGGCGGCCGTTCAGGAGGAATCGGATCGGCGTCATGCGCGCTCCCGTCGTGCGGGGTCCCCGACGATAGCCCCGCCCCCGGGGCATCGCAAGGTTCGGCGCCCCGCCGGCGCGCGCCGGTGCGCACGGCGGGCCCCCGGGCGCCGCGCCGGGCTCACCACCAGGGCGAGAGGATGAGGCGCACCGCGAGGATCCCGAGCAGCGCGCGCAGGCCGCGGCGGAACGCCTGCTCCGGCAGCCGGCCGAGGAGGCGCGTGCCGACCCAGGTTCCGGCGGCGACGCACGCCACCAGCGGGAGGACGAGCGGAAGCTGGTCGCGCCAGGCGAAGCCGATCGCCGCGAACGCGGGCAGCTTGAGGAAGTGCCCGAAGGTCTGGATGGCCGCCTGCGTGGCCACGAGCTGACGTCGCTCCAGGTTCCCGGACACCAGCACGGCGGCGAGGTACGGGCCCGTGGCGCCCACGACCACCGTCAGGAAGCCGCCCAGCAGCCCGGCCGGGACGAGGGCCCAGCGGGGGAGCCGCGCGGCGCGCGTCCGCTCCAGCAGGACCGATGCCAGCACCACGCCGCCCACGGCCGGCCGGAACCACGGGAGCTCGCCGCCGCGGTACAGCCCGACCCCGAGCGCGGCGCCCAGCACCATCGGCGGCGCGTACAGCGCGACCAGCCGCCACCGCACGGCGCCGAGCAGCGCGAGCGTCCGCGCGGAGTTCGACGCGAGCTGCACCGCGCCGTGCACCGGCACCACCACGGCGGGCGGGAGTACCGCCGCCATGACCGCGATCAGCAGGAGCCCGCCGCCGAGGCCGAGGGTTCCCGAGATCGCGGACGAGACGAAGGCGACCGCGAGCAGGAGCGCGGACGGCAACGGCTCAGGTGGCCTTGCGCGCGCGCTCCGCGCGCGACGCCAGGATCTCCACCGCCGCCGGCACGATCGAGAGCAGGATGATCCCGAGGATCACCAGCTCGAAGTGCTCCTGGACCACGGGGATGCTGCCGAAGAAGTAGCCCGCGAAGAGGCAGATCGCGACCCACGCGATGCCGCCGGCCACGTTGTACAGCACGAAGCGGCCGTACGTCATCGAGCCGAGTCCGGCCACGAACGGCGCGAAGGTGCGGACGATCGGGACGAAGCGCGCGAGCACGATCGTCTTGCCGCCGTACTTCTCGAAGAACGTGTGCGTCTTCTCGATGTGGTGCGGGTCGATCAGGCGGGAGCGGCGCTCCAGGAGTTTTCGGCCGAACAGGTTCCCGATGGCGTAGTTCACGGTGTCGCCGAGGATCGCGGCCGCCGTGAGGACCACGAACAGCAGGCCGACGGAGAGCCCCTCCACCCGGGCGGACAGCGCGCCGGCCGCGAAGAGCAGCGAGTCCCCCGGGAGGAACGGGGTCACGACCAGCCCGGTCTCCGCGAAGATGATCAGGAACAGCAGGAGATAGGTGCCGTTCCCGTAACGGCCGAGGAGCTCGGCGAGGTGCTCGTCGAGGTGGACGAACAGGTCCACAAACGTGTGGAGGAGGTCCATGGACTCCTTTCGGCCGGCGGGGCGGCGCGGGTGAGGCCCGGAATCGGGCCATCGATCGTACCATCGCCGCGTCGGGTCGGTTAGAGTCCCGGCTCGGATCGGAGAACCCCGTCCGGGGCGGCAGGTTTCCAACCGGGCGGGATCTGCCCCGTCCCGACACGGCATCGCCCGCGGCCGACGGCGCGGGCCACGCGAGGAGAGCCATCCATGCGAGTCGCGATCGTGCCGGTCATCCTCCCGGTTGCCGCCTTCGCCGCGGCGCTCGTCACCGCCGGCTGCGGCAGCCGGGACGAGGCCCCCGCCGGGGAAGCGCCGGCGGAGACCGCCGCGGCGCCGGCGGCCGCGGCGCCGGCGACGGACGCGGACGTCATCGCCGCGCAGAAGCCGTACTACTCCGCGCCGTCCTGCGTGGAGTGCGGCCGCGAGCTGGACGAGTACGCGGTGGACATCGTGGAGCAGGGCAAGCTCGTCCGGCTGTGCGACGTCGCGTGCGTGCCCAGGTTCCGTTCGGACGTTGCCGCCGGTCTCGAGGCGCGCGACGAGGCCCTGATCGCCGCGCAACTCGCGGACTACCCCACGGACCAGTGCGTCGTGATGGAGGCGGACCTGGACGTCATGGGCACGCCGAAGGACATCGTGTGGGGGTCCCGGCTCGTGCGGCTGTGCTGCGACGCGTGCATCGAGTCCTTCCTCGAGGACCCGGACACGTACCTCGCGATGATCGACGCGGCGAGGCAGCCGCCGCCCGCGCTGGGCGCGTCCGCGGGCGGGTGAGGCCCGCGAGCCCGCGTCTCAATCCGCCGGCAGCAGGCTGAGCTGCTGCGCCGCGCGTCCCGCGAGCGGCGCGCCCTCGTGCCGCAGCAGCCACAACTTCCGCGGCAGCCCGCCGCCGAACCCGGTGAGGCTTCCGTTCGCGCCGACGACGCGATGGCACGGGATGATCACCGGCACGGGATTCGCGCCCACCGCGCCGCCGGTGGCGCGCGCGGAGTCGCTGCCCGCGGCGGCGGCGACCTGCCCGTACGTGCGTGTCTCCCCCGCGGGGATCCGCCGCAACTCCTCCCACACGCGCGCATGGAACGGAGTGCCCCCGGGATCCACGCGCAGCGTCTCGATCGCGCGCACGTCGCCCGCGAAGTAGCGGACGAGCCCCGCCGGGGCCTGCGCGCGCGGCGAACCCTCCGCGATCTCCGCGCCCGGGAAGCGCCCGCGCATCCGCCGCGCGAGCCGTCCCGCCGGATCGCCCGGGACGTCCTTCGACTCCCATGCCGTGCGGTCGCGCGCGTAGCCCATCTCGACCGCGAGCACCACGTCGTCGCGCCACGCCAGCGCCATGCGGCCGAGCGGCGTGTCCATCGTCAGCGTTTCGATGCGCATCGATCCGTCTCCTTCCTCCGCTTCGCCGCGCGCGCCGCGTCCGCGTCGCACGCCCACAGGTGCATCACCGCGTACGCGCGCCAGGGGCGCCACGCTTCCGCGCGCGCGAGCGCTTCGCGCGGTTTCGGGCGGACGCCGCGTCCGTTCGCGAGCGCGCGACGCACGCCGAGGTCGTCCTCCAGGAACGCGTCCGGCAACGCGAGCGCGCGCATCGCCACGTAGCCGGCGGTCCACGGACCCACGCCCGGGACGTCCGCGAGCGCCGCGCGCGTGCGGTCGGGGTCCGCGCCCCACGCCAGGGACAGCGCGCCCGACGCCACCCGCCGCGCCACCTCGCGAACCGCTGCCGCGCGCGCCGAGGGCATCCCGAGGGACGCCACGTCCGCGCGGGCCAGGACGGCCGGCGCGGGGAACAGGAGCGCGGGGCCGTCCGTCGCCCCGCCGCCGGGCAGTGGCCGCCCGAACTCCCGGGCGAGGCGTCCGGCGAGCGTCGTGGCGCCGGCGACCGAGACCTGCTGGCCGAGAATCGCGCGGATCGTCAGCTCGAACGGGTCCCACGCCCCGGGAACGCGCAGGCCGGGGCGGCGGTGCACGGAGTCGCGCAGCGCCGTGTCCCGCCCGAGGCGCGCGCGGATCGCGGCAGGATCCGCGCTCGCGTCGAAGATGCGGCGCACCCGCTCCGCCGCGTCCAGCAGGTGGCGCCGCGCCGCGACCGGCATCTCCACGACGAGCACGGAGCGCGGCCGGTCCACGCGAACCGACAGCACGCCCGCGGCATCGCCGAGCGCGAACGTGCGGCGATAGGCGCCGTCGCGGACCTCCTCCACGCCGGGAATCGCGCGCCGCGCGAGGTAGTCCAGGAGCGCGTCCGCGTCGAACGGCTCGCGGTACGCGAGCCGCAGCGCCACGCGGCCGGGCGGCGCGGTCGCCCGCGGTCCGCGCGTCGCGGCGCGCAGCCCGGTCGGGGAGAGTCCGAACACGGCACGGATCGCGGCGCGGAAGCGGCGCTCGCTCGCGAAGCCCGCGGCTTCGGCCACGTCGCCCATCGGCAGTTCCGTCCCGTCCAGCAGCGAGCGGGCGAAGTGGAGCCGCCGCGTCTGCGCCACCGCGATCGGCGTCGCGCCGACGTGCTGCAGGAACAGCCGCCGCAGGTGCCGGCTGCCCACCCCGAGCCGGTCCGCGAGCGTCTCGACGCCGCCCCCGTCCATCACGCCGTCCGCGATCAACCGGAGTCCTCGCGACACCGTGGCGGACGTCCCGAGCCAGGCCGGCGTGCCCGGCGCGCTCTCCGGCCGGCAACGCCGGCAGGGGCGGAACCCGGCGGCCTCCGCCGCCGCGGCATGCTCGAAGAAGCGCACGTTCCTCCGGTGCGGCGCGCGTGCCGGACAGACCGGCCGGCAGTAGATGCCGGTCGTGAGCACGGCGGTGAAGAACCGCCCGTCGAAGCGGCGGTCGCGGGCGAGGACCGCCCGGTACCGCTGCGCGTCGTTCATGCCGCCCCGGGCCTCCTCCCGCGTGTCGTCCATGGGGGCGAGTATGCCACGGGCGCCCGAACGGACCGGCCGTTTTCGGACGTGGACCCGGCGGCTCGCCTCCGCCGGCACGCCGGGCTCAGGCGAAGAAGGAGTCCAGGTACGCTTCGGTGTCGCGGACCATGCGGTCCATGGAGAATCGCTCCTCCACGATCGCGCGCGAGCGCCGCCCCATCTCCCGCGCCCGCTCGCGGTCGGTGACCACGTCGAGGACCGCGTTCGCGAGCGCGTCCGGATCGCGCGGCGCCACGACGTGCCCGTTCACACCCTCGTCGATCATCTCCGCGACGCCGCCGACGCGCGTCGCCACGAGCGGGCGCTCCAACGCCATCGCCTCGAGGAACGCCATCGGGAACGTCTCGACCGTCGTGCTGGAGAGCACGGACACGTCGAACACCGGGAGGATGCGGGCCACGTCCGTCCGCCGCCCCGCGAAGATCACGCGGCCGCCGAGACCGAGCTCCTCCACGAGCGCCTCCAGCCGCCCGCGTTCGGTGCCCTCCCCGACGAGCAGGAAGCGCGCCTCGGGCAGCTTGCGCCGCACGAGGCGGGCCGCGCGCAGGAACGTGCCGTGGTCCTTCTCCGGCCGCAGCATCGCGAGGATCCCGATCACCGGCGCGTTGTCCGGGATCCCGAGCTCCGCGAGCAGCGCCGCGTCCCGTCCCGCCGGCGTCCACTGCGACAGGTCGATGCCGTTGTACACGACGCGGACCTTCGCGGGATCGAAGCCCTTGTCCTCCACCAGGAACGGGATCTGCCCCTTCGCCACCGCGATCACGCCGTCCACCTTCGGGGCGAGCCACCGCTCGATGGGCCGCTTCTTCGGGTCCCGGTCGATGCGTCCGGTGGCGTGCTCCGCCATGAGGATCGGCCGGATCCCCAGCATCCGTCCCACCGCGATCCCCACCACCATCGTGGAGAACCCGCGGATCACCATGGCCCGGATCCCCGCGCCGCGGCACACCCCGGCGAGCCGCAGCGCGAAGCGCGGATCGCCGCGATGGGGCGCTCTCAGGGTGTGCGCCTCGATGCCCGCTGCCGCGATCTGGTCGAAGAACGGCCCGCCGCCCTTCTGGCAGACCACGACGGGCCGGAACCGGCTCCGGTCCATCCGCGTGACGAGCTCGGCAAGCTGCCGCTCCGCCCCCCCCGTCTCCAGGTGGGTCACCAGGAACAACACCGGCAGGGGTCGCGGTCGCGCAGCCACGCGGCGATCCTACCACGGTGGTTCGGAGATTGGGGGTCCGGCCGGGCGGCCTGGTCCCGGGTGGGTCAAGGTCTTGCTGCACAGTCGTTTGGGGCGCCGTGCCGGGGATCCCGCCGGCGGGCGATTCACCTCATGAAGGCAGAAATTGGACACCGCCCCATTCTGCGAACCACAAGGGGTCGACACGAGGGGTGGGGGCGACGCATGGTGGCGGGCACACCCCAGGCTCCGGGAGGGCTTCCATGAGGCTGATCCAGAACGCTTCGTACGTCGTCGCCGCGTTGCTCCTCGCCGCGTGCGCGAAGGACGAGAAGGCGCCGAATCCGGGGCCGCCGGTGGAGACGGCGGAGCGGGCGAATCCGGGCGCGGTGCCGCCGGAGACGGTCGTGCGGGCCGTGGCCACGCCGGTGGCGGACTCCGGGCTCTCGGCCACGGACCTGGCGGCGCTGCGGGCGGAGTACCCGATGACGACCTGCCCGATCTGCGGCATGGAGCTGGGCGGGAAGGGCGACCCGGTCGAGGTGCTGGTGCAGGGGCGGCTCGTGCGGCTTTGCTCCAGCGGGTGCATCGAGGCGGTCGAGGAGGACGCCGAGGCCACGTTCGGCAGGATCGACGCGGCCGTCGAGGCGGCGCGCGGCTCCTGATCCGCATGGTCCGCCGGCGCGCGGCGATCCTTCGGGTCACGGTGCGCACGTGGACGCTCACGGGCGTGGCGCTGGGCGTTGCGCTCGGCATCGTCACGGCCGCGGACAACGGGATGCGGGATGCCGGGGACGTGCTCCGCGTGCACGCGGCGCTGGCGGCGACCTTCGGTGCGCTGCTCGGCGCGGCCGGCGCCGCGGTCGGGGTCGTCGGCGCGTTGCTCGGGCGTCCGCGGGAGCGCGCCGGCGCGGTCGCGTTCGCGCAGGCCGCGGCGATCACGGCGTTCGTCTGGGGACTGCGGGCCTTCGAGTTCGAGTGGGCCTATCCCGCGCGCTGGCCGGTCGTGCGCGATGCGACCGGGATGCTGCTGCTCGCGGCGGTGGCGGTGGTCGTCGCGGGGGGCGCGGCGGTGGCGGGCGGCGCGGCGGTGCTGGCCGTCGCGCGGCGCGCGCACGGTATCACGTGGCGCCGTGCCGTCGCCGGGACGGGGGCCGCGGCGCTGCTCTCCGCGGCGTTCGCGCTCGCGCGTCCGGATCCGGCCGGCCCGGCCGGCGCGGCGCCGGAACCGGCGCGCGCGGACGGCGGGATCGCGGCGGCGGCGGTCGATGCCGGGCCGCGTCCGCGGCTTCTCGTCGTGGGCTGCGACGGCGCGGATCCGGTCGTGCTGGACGCGCTGCTGGCGGAGGAGGCGCTGCCGAACCTCGGCGACCTTGCCGCGCGCGGCGTCACCCTTCGCCTGCGCACGATCCGCAACCATCCGTCCCCCGCGCTCTGGACGAGCATCGCCTCGTCGCGGTCGCCGCAGGACGCCGGGATCCGCGACTTCTACGTGCAGACCGTGCTCGGCGCGGGCACGCCGGTGGCGTCGTTCCCGATGCACTTCGGACTCAACGACGGGTTGCTGCTCCGGGACGTGCTCGGGCCGGCCGCGATCGGCGTCACGCCCGTGAACGGCGACATGGTGCGCGTGCGGCGGGTCTGGTCGGTGCTGGCGGAGCACGGCGTGCGCGCGGGCGTCGTGAACTGGCTGGTCACGTGGCCGGCGCGCGCCGAGGGCGCGGCCTTCGTGGTGTCGGACCGCGCGTGGGCCGAGGCGCGCCTCGCGCGGGACGCGGGCACGCCGGCGGCCGACGTCGCGGCGCGCGGGCTGTGGGATCCGCCGGAAGCCGGCGCGCGGCTGCCCGGGGACGAGGCCGCCTGGACCACCGAGGACGCGTTCGTGGCGGCCGCCGCGTGCTCGCTGGCCGTGACGTACGCGCCGGACGTGCTCTTCGCCTACTTCCGCGACGTGGATGCGGCGGAGCACCTGCACTGGGACGCCTGGGAGCCGGAGTTCTCGCGCGGGGCGGACGGGCCGCCGCGGTCGGGTCCCGTGCGCGCGGCGTACGTCGCGTTCGACGCGCACCTGGGCGCCCTGCGCCGCGCGATGGGGGAGGACGCGAACGTGATCGTCGTGTCGGACCATGGGCATCGCGCGTGGTTCACCTGGTTCGGGCGCGGGACACCGGGCGGGCACACGGACGCGCCGCCCGGCGTCCTGCTCGCGGCGGGGCCGGACATCCGCGCGCCGTCGCGGTCCGGCGACACCGG
>CAYYFX010000056.1:17840-25123 GCA_964471155.1 uncultured Gemmatimonadota bacterium
GTGCTGCACCTCGCGGGGCTGCCGGCGGCGGCCGACATGGAGGGCCGCGTGCTCGCGGAGATCCTGGCCGGCGCCCCGCCGCGGCCGCGCGTGGCCACGTACGAGACCGCCGGACGCCGGGCCGGCGATCCCGTGGCCACCGAGGCGGACGCGGCGATGATCGAGCGGCTGCGCGCGCTCGGCTACATCCGCTGACCGGCGGTCGTGTCCTCGCGGGACACCGCCTGACCGGCCGGGCCCGGACGCCTACAGGAGGCGAAGCGCGCGGATCGCAAGGAGTCCGGTGGCGCCCACGGCGAGCGCGCTCGCCAGACCCACGACGAACGGGACCAGGGACAGGCGGCGCATCGCGCGCAGGTCGGTGCCCAGCCCGACGGCGGTGAGCGCCACGAGCATGCACGTCCCCGACGTTGAAGCCAGCGTTCCCAGGAGCGCGCTCCACCGGGGGCCGTCCCAGGGCCACGGTCCGCCCGCGGCCAGCACGGCGTCCCCCGCGGAGCGGAATGCCGCCATGGCCACGAACCCGAGCACGAAGCGCGGGAACAGGCGGAGCAGGCGCGAGGCCGCCGGGCTCCCGTGCGCGGCATCCTCCGCGTGCCCCGCCGCGAGCAGCGGGATCACGGCGATCATGAACAGGTTGCGGACGAGCTTCGTCACCACGGCCGCGTCGACGGCGGCCGGCGCGTCGTGCATCTGCGCGTAGATGAGCGCGGAGCCGTTGACCTGCGACGTGTCGTGCACCGCGACGCCGAGGAAGAGCCCCACCGCCGCGGGATCGGAGCCGACCAGCCCGGCGACCACGAACGGGTACGCGAGCATCGCGAGCAGCCCGAACACGGTGACGACGGCGATCGCGTAGGCGACCTCCTCGTCCTTCGCGCCGATCGCCGGCCCGGTCGCGGCGATCGCGGACACGCCGCAGATGGACGTGCCCACGCCGATGAGCGTCCCGAGCCGCGGCGGCAGGGCGGCGCGACGGGCGATCACCACGGACAGGGCCACGCCGGCCGCGACGCACGCGAGCACGACCGGCAGCCCGGCGGCGCCGAGGCGCGCGACCTCGCCCACGCTCAACCGGATCCCCAGGAGGACGATGCCCGCCCGCAGCAGCGTGGTGGCCGCGAAGCGGAGGCCGGGACGCAGCGCGGCGGGGAGCCGGACCGTGTTGGAGAGCGCCATCCCCAGCAGGATCCCCAGGAGCACGGGGGACACGGGCATCCCCGCGGGCAGGACGCCCGGGCCCGCCGCGCCGGCGGCCAGCGCGGCCAACGTGGCCAGACCTCCCGCGAGGAGCAGGCCGGGTGCGATCCGCCGCGCCGCGCCGGCGCCGTTCAGCGCGGCGCTCCGAAGACGCGTCGCAGCAGTGCGGTCGTGCGGGCGACGGGGTCGTCGCGGATTCGCTTCTCCTCGTCGGCCAGGATGGTGAAGAGACCGTCCAGCGCCCGGTCGGTCACGTAGTCCTCCGGGCGGAAGGCCGGCTTCGTGGTCAGGGGAAGCGCCGTGTACATCCGCACGAGCTCGTCGTATTTCCGCACGTACCCGAGCTCGCTCATCTTCGCGGCCACGACGGGATGGAAGCGCCCCCGCAGCTCCTCGCCCGCCGTGCGGCGGAAGAACGCGGTGGCCGCGTCGTCCTCGCCGTGCAGGATGGCGCGCGCGTCCGCGAACGTCATGCGCTTCAGGACGCTCCAGAAGACGTCGACGGCCTCCCCCGAGGCCTGCTCGGCGGCACGGTTCATCGCCAGCTCGAAGTCGTCCACGTGGCCGCCCAGGCCCGCGCTCCGCAGCGTCTTCGCCACCTTCGTGAGCTCCTGCGGCATCGGGATGCGGATGCGCGGGTTCGCGAGGAAACCGTCGGGCCGCGACGTCGCGGCCACCGCCCGCTGCGTGCCCACCTGCAGCGCCTCGCGCAGGCCGTTCGTGATCGTGGCGTCGTCCAGCGCGCCGCCGCCGAGGACGTCGCCCAGCGTGGTCGCGTGGAAGCCGGAGCACCCGGGCACCGCCGCCGCCAGCCAGGCCGCGGCGAGCCAGGCGCCCGTGCGCGCCGCCGTCCGCGCCGTCGTCCGCGCCGCCGCCCGCCCCCGCCGCGCCGGGCGGAGACCTCGTTGGAACCGGATCATCGCGCGCCTCCCTGCGGCGGGTGGGGGGTCCGCCGGATGATGTGCACCATCACCGCCACCGCGATGAGCCCGCCGAACACGCGGGTGATGATGGTGGCCCAGGCGGCGCCCTGCGCGCCGTAGGCCGGGATCAGCAGCAGGTTGCCGCCCGCGTTCAGCGCCACCTTCAGGATGGCGATCTTCACGAGCACGTCGGGCCGGTTCAGACTGTACAACGTGTAGCCGAGCGGGCCGATCACGAGATCGAAGGCCACGCCCACGTACATGATCCAGAAGATGCCCACCGCGTCCGCATAGCGCGGCTCGTACCACGGGATCCACCACGACACGGCGGGCAGGGCCGGCAGCGTGGCCGCCGCGAGCACGCCGGTCAACTTCAGGGCCTTGCGGATGAAGACCTTGAGCTCGCCCACGTCGGAGAACGACGTGATCTTGGGGAACAGCACGTTGCTCACGGACATGCTCAGGAAGTTCAGCACCATCGCGTAGGTCCAGGCGGCGCGGTACATGCCGGTGGTGGACTCGTCGGCCAGCATGCCGAGCATCAGGACGTCGAGTTCGTTGAACACCGTGTCCGCGACGATGAGCACGCCGGTGAAGCGCAGGTACGGGAGGATCTCGCGGTACGCGGCGCGCAGCTCCGCGGCCGGCGGCCGCAGGATGCCGCGCGGCGAGAAGCGCATGGCCACGAGGAAGGACGCGAGGTTCACGCCGGCGTCCAGCAGCACCATCGCCGAGGGGGTGACCATGCCGGCCGCGGCGAGTGCGAGGTAGGCGCCGAGCCGCACCACCGACGTGCCCACCGTCACCAGGCTGCGCAGGCCGAAGCGCTGGAACGTCTGGATGAAGAACATCCAGTAGCCGAACAGCGTGTGCGCGAACAGGGTGGCGAAGATCCAGCGCAGCGGGCCCTCGAGCCCCGGCGTGCCCGCATAGAACGTGCGCAGGATCCAGCCCGCGGCGAGGTAGCCGGCCACCGACACGACCGCCGCCAGCGCCAGGCGCGCGCGCAGGGCCGCGGCGCAGCGCGCGATGCCCTTCGGCGTGCCGGGGGCGTCCGCCAGCCACTTCGAGCCGAACCGGATCATCGCGTGCGAGAGGCCGACGTCCGTGAGCACGCCCGCGAACGTCCCCACCGACACGGCGATGGACAGGATCCCGTAGTCCGCCGGCCCCAGCTCCTTCTGCAGGAGGAGCTGGATGACGAAGCCGATCCCCGAGCCGAGGATCTGCCCCGAGTAGGTCATGAGGACCTCGCGCGCCAGGCGCGACTCGATCGCGCTGCGGACGAGCTCGCGGATCCTCCACACGGCGGCCTCCCCGGGGGCGGTCGAACGAGCGCGGCATTGTGCGGGCCTCGCGGCGCCGCGTCGAGCGGTTCGCCCCCGCCGTCGGGTATCGGCGGCAGGCCGGCCGCGGCTCAATTGACAGAAATCCCTATCAACCGTACCGTGGTGCGGTGCAATCCACGATCCTGCCGCCGGTTCCGGAATCGGGTGCGCGGCTCCCCATCGGGGAGGCGGCGCGTCGGCTGAGCCTCCACCCGCGCACGTTGATGGCGTGGGAACGGATGGGGCTCGTCCGCCCCGCCCGGGACGGCGGCCGGAGGGTGTACTCCGAGGACGAGCTCCGCTGGCTGGGATGCCTGCGGGAGTTCAACCGGGCGGGAGGCATCAGCCTGCAGGGCGTGTCGGCGCTCCTTCGGGTGGTTCCGTGCTGGGCGATCCGGGCGCAGCTGGGTCCGGACGCCTGCGCGGCGCCCGCGGACACGGCGCCGTCCGCGTGGCGGGCGGCTTCCGCCCTGGGACGCCTGGAGCGGGCGTACACCGGACCGGCGCCCCCGGCCTGCCGGGACTGCGGGATCTGGAAGGCGCGCGGCGCGTCCGGCGCGGACGCGTGGCGCGCGCGGAGGAACGGAAGACCCGTCGCGGACGCGACAAGGGAGGACGCATGACCGAGCCGGCCGTGAGCATGCCAACGGTGGACGTGACCGGGATCGCCTCGTCGAAGATGTTCGAGATCCTGCAGCAGGAGAAGATGGAGGGGAAGGGCGTGCGGATCTACGTGGAGGGCGGGGGCTGCTCCGGCTTCCAGTACGGGTTCGCCTTCGACGACGCGCGCGACACCGACTTCCGCCTGCCCATGCGCGAGGGCTTCGATGTCCTCGTGGACAGCTTCAGCATGAACTACCTCCGGGGCGCCACGGTGGACTTCGTGGATACCATCGAGGGCTCGGGGTTCAAGATCTCGAATCCGAACGCCACCGGGACCTGCGGCTGCGGGAGCTCGTTCTCGGCGTAGCGCCGGGACCGCCCCGATGGCGCTGACGCACGAGGAGATCCTCCGCTACTCGCGCCATCTTCTCCTGCCCGAGGTGGGGAGGGCGGGGCAGGAGCGGCTGAAGGCCGCCCGCGTGCTGTGCGTGGGCACGGGCGGCCTCGGGTCCCCGCTGGCGCTGTACCTCGCGGCCGCGGGCGTGGGCACGCTGGGGCTCGTGGACTTCGACGTGGTGGACGCGTCGAACCTGCAGCGCCAGATCCTGCACGGCACCCGCGATGTCGGGCGCCCCAAGGTCCTCTCGGCGCGGGACGCCGTCCTGCACGTGAACCCGAACATCCGCGTCGTGCTGCACGAGACGCGGCTGGACTCCTCCAACGCGCTGGAGATCCTCGCCGGCTACGACGTGATCGCGGACGGCACGGACAACTTCCCCACGCGCTACCTGGTCAACGACGCGTGCGTGCTCCTGGGCAAGCCGAACGCGTACGGATCCATCTTCCGCTTCGAGGGGCAGGCCTCCGTCTTCGCCGCGCCCGGCGGGCCGTGCTACCGCTGCCTGTACCCCGAGCCGCCGCCGCCCGGGCTCGTGCCGAGCTGCGCCGAGGGCGGCGTGCTCGGCGTCCTGCCCGGGCTCGTGGGGACCATCCAGGCCACGGAGGCGCTGAAGCTCGTGCTCGGCGCGGGGGAGACGCTGGTCGGGCGGCTGCTGCTGGTCGACGCGCTCTCGATGCGTTTCCGCGAGCTGCGGGTGCGCCGGGATCCGGACTGCCCCGTGTGCGGGGACCATCCGACCATCACGGCGCTGGCGGACTACGACGCGCTGTGCGGAGCCGCACCGACGGCGGACGCGGACGCGGACGAGGACGACGACGCGTTCGAGGTGTCCCCGCGCGGGCTCAAGCGCATGCTGGATGCGCGGGAGGACGTGCTGGTCCTGGACGTGCGCAACCCCGACGAGTTCGAGCTCGCGCGCATCGAGGGGTCGCGGCTCCTGCCGCTGCCGCAGCTGCCGGACCGGCTGCCGGAGCTGGACCCGGCCAGGCGCACCGTCGTCCTGTGCCACACCGGGATCCGCTCCGCGCACGCGGTCCACTTCCTGCGACGGCAGGGGTTCGCGCACGTGCGCAACCTCTCCGGCGGCATCGACGCGTGGTCCGCCGAGGTGGACCCCTCGGTGGCGCGCTACTGATCGGCCGGGGGATCCTCCGCGCCCCGCGCGTTCCACTCCGCCGCGCGGTCCGCGCGTCCCAGCGACGCGTGGTGATCGGCCAGCCGCCGGGCGAGCACCTTCGTCGTGGCGTCGTCCGGGCCGTGTCCGGCGGCCGACGCCTCGTACGCCGCGAGCAGCTCCGGCTCGGCGAGGGCGGGACGCCCCTGCGCGGTGAGCGAGGCCGCGAGGTCGGCGCGGAAGATGATCAGCGACGGGTCGTTCGCGATGCCCTGCGCGGCCTGGATCGCGACGGCGCGGCGGAGGTGCCGCTCGGCCGCGACCGGGTCGCCGGCTCCGTTGCACGCCCGGCCGAGGTTGCCGAGGAACTTCGCGACGGAGGCGCCGTTCGGCCCCGACGTCGCCTCGCCGATCGCCACGGCCTTCTCCAGCACCGGCACCGCTTCGGCGGACCGCTCCTGCGCGCGCAGGAAGACGCCGTAGTTGTTGTAGGCCACGGCGGTGCGGGCGCTCCGCTCCCCGTACAGCTCCTCGAACAGCCGGATGGACTCCAGGTACATCGGCTCGGCCTCGTCGGGGCGGCCGAGCTCGCGGAGGAGCCCCGCGAGGTTCGTGAGGCTCGTGGCGACCTCGCTGTGCCGTGATCCGAGCACGCGCTTCTGGATCTCGTGCGCCTCGCGCACCAGGGCCAGGCTCTCCTCGAGGCGGCCCCGGGCGCGGAGCACGTGGGCGAGCGAGCTGATGGTGGACGCGTAGTCGATGTGGTCGGGGCCTTTCACCGTGCGCTGCAGCGCCGCCGCCTCCCGCAGCAGCAGCTCGGCCTCCGCCAGCTCCCGCCGGCCGCGCAGCAGCTCGGCGAGCCAGCGCTTGCTCGTGGCCACGTCCGCGTGCGGCTCGGGGAACAGCGCCACCGCCAGATCGACGCCGCGGCGCAGGTGCGCCTCCGCATCCTCGAACCGTCCGAGCTCGGTCTCCGCGCGCCCGAGGTTCACGACGTTGCCCAGGGCGATCTCGTCCGCGGCGCCCGGCCGGGTGTCCACCGCGCGCCTCAGCACGGAGTACGCGTCCTCCGGCAGCCCGCGGTTCAGCAGCACGAGCCCGATGCCGCCGAGAAGCTGCGCCTGCGCTTCCGGCTGGCCCGCCAGGGCGTCGACCCGGTCGAGACCGCGCAGCAGCATGCGGCGCGCCACCTCGGCCTCCTCCTCGTCGTAGTCCTCGCCGGTGGGATCGGAGGCATCGAACAGCTCCAGGACGTACGCGGACACCGCCTCCGCCCGCGCGGCCTCCGCGCGGGCGCGATCCCGCTCGCGCGCCACGCGCGCGGCCTGCACCGCCATCGCCGCGCCGAACGCGATCACGAGCGACCCCACGAGCACGGTGACGCCGGCGGCGGCGCGATGCCGTCGCAGGAACTTCGACAGGCGGTACGCCGTGCTCGGCGGCCGCGCCAGGACCGGCTCGTGCGCGAGGTGGCGCCGGAGATCGTCCGCGAGCTGCGACGCGGACTCGTACCGCCGCCCCGGCTCCTTCTCCATGGCCTTCATCACGATCCAGTCGAGATCCACCTTCACGTCGGCCACGAGGCCCGCGAGCTCCGCGCGCCCGCCCGCGGCGATGATCGCGGCAACGGGGACGTCTCGTGACCTGAGCCGCGCGCGCCGCGGCCGCGGATGTTCGACCCGGGGGTGGCGGGGGGCGCCGGCGACTACCACGGC
>CAYYFX010000057.1:0-25073 GCA_964471155.1 uncultured Gemmatimonadota bacterium
CGTGGTACCGGGAGCCGGGATTCGGCCTGGAGTGGCTGAAGCGGCGGCCGGCGGTCCTCGGGGCGGTGATGGTCGTGCTGCTGGGCGGGGTGGCGTGGCTGGCGCTTGCGCGTCCCGGGTCGAGCGGCCGGTAACCCGACCCGGTAACCCGACGTCGACCGCCCGCGCCTACCGCAGCTTCAGGAGGCGTCCGGTCCGGAGGCCATCCTCCCCTTCCCGTCGAAGGAAGTAGATGCCGGTGGCCACGTCCGCGCCGGTCCCGTCGCGGCCGTCCCACTGCGCCTGCGTCCCCTCCGCCGGCAATCGGCGCACCACACGACCCGCCGCGTCGATCACCTCGATCTCGCCCGGACCTGCGTCCGCCGCGCCGCTCCCGGCCCAGCGGATCGTCGTCGTCTCCCGGAACGGGTTCGGCGACGCCACCAGCGCATCCCGCCCGCGCAGCCCCGTCGCCGCCTCCGGCGCCGCGGTGGCGCCCTCGTTCATGAACAGCACCTGCGGGCCGCGGGCGGTTCCCGCGGCGAGGTCCAGGAAGCCGTCGCCGTTCACGTCGCCCCAGGCGAGCGCCGAGCCGCTGGAGCTGAAGTCGTAGAACCAGGACGGCGTGGTCTCCAGCGTGCCGCCGGTGTTGAGGTACACGCGCAGGTGGCCGTTGCCGAACTCCATCGTGGCGAGGTCCTCGTCGCCGTCGCCGTCCACGTCGCCCCAGGCCATGTCCTGCGTGCTGAAGAAGAGCGACGTGTCCGCGGACCAGAAGCCCGCGGTGAGCGTGCCGCTCTCGTTGCTCCAGATCGTCGTCGGGTCACCCGCGTTGCCGAGCGCCATGTCGAGGTCGCCGTCGTCGTCGACGTCCGAGAAGAGCATGCCGCGATCGGTGGCGGACGTGTTCCCCGTCGTCCACGTGGGCGTCGCGGGGATCGTGCCCGCGGTGTTGCCGTAGATCGCGGTCGCGAACGCGGTCCAGCGCGCGAAGCCCACGTCCGGGTGGTCCGCGTGGCGGTAGTCCACCGTGAGCGTCTGCCCGACGGCGAGCGGCGCGGCGAGGTGGATGCGCCCGGCGGCGCGATCGAGCGAGAAGCGCGGGGCGGCGCCGGGGCCGGCGACGGCCACGTCGTCGAACGCGGCCACCGGGAAGTGCGGCACGCGGAAGATGCGCGTGACCCCGTCGCCGTTCCACACGGCCTGCGCCGCCACCTCGGACGACGCGTCCACGTCCGCCAGCGCCACCGAGTTGCTGATGGTGGAGTCCGCGGACTGCCAGCTCGGGGTGGACGGGAGCCCGAGGGCGGAGCCGAGGAAGATCTGGCACGGGCGGTACGGCAGGGGCGACAGACCCTGGTTCGCGAGGATCACGTCGGTGAAACCGTCGGCGTTCACGTCGCCGAGTCCGCCGCCCACGCCCCACACGTTGCCGGGCGCGGACCAGTCCGGCGTCGTGGACGGGCCGCCCGGTCCGCCGTAGTGCACGACGCTGTCGTGGAAGCTGCTGCCGCCGTCCACGAACAGGACGTCGTCGTAGCCGTCGCCGTCGATGTCCGCCACGCGCGCGTCCGCGGTGTGGTGCTCCACCGCCGAGATCCACGACGCCGTCGTCTCGAGCGCGCCGCCCGTGTTGAGGAAGATCTGGTTCTCGAAGTCGTTGATCGACGGGAACCCGGTCTGCTGGTAGTTGCCGGAGCAGAGGTCGAGGTCGCCGTCGCCGTCCACGTCCGCGAAGGCGAGCCCGCCGACGGCGCGATCCGGCGTGCTCTGCCACGTGGGCGCGAGGGGCAGCGGCACGCCGCCGCCCGCGTACACGATGCGGTCCGGCTCGCCGGACGCGGGGGGGAGGACGCGACCGTCGTCCGTGACGTCGGCGGCGAGGGCGGGCGGGGCGAGGGCGAGGGCGAGGGCGAGGGCGAGGCCGCCGGCCGCGGCGACGGGAGCGAGGCGCACGGTCCACCTCCGGGGTTGCGGGGAGGACCGCAGGGTAGCGCGCCGCGGGGGCCCGGGGGAAGCGCGGCTAGAGATCGCCCGCCGGCGCCACCGCCCCGGCCCGCCGCGCCCTCGCGTGCGCCACCGCGCCCTGCAGGTCCGCGAGCCACCCGTGCACGAGGCGGTAGTACGTGGGCAGCACCACGAGCGTGAGGAACGTGCCGCTCAGGAGCCCCCCGATCAGCGCGCGCGCCATGGGGTAGTACTTCGCCTCGGCCATGTGCGCCCCGGACAGCGCCAGCGGCATGAGCCCCACGACCGTGGTGCCGGCCGTCATCAGGATCGGCCGCATCCGCTCCGAGCATCCCGCCACGATCGCCTCGTCCACGCTGCGCCCCATGCGGCGGTGGTGGGTCACGTGGTCCACCAGCACGATGCCGTTGTTCACGATCACGCCGATCAGGATCACCATGCCGATGAACGCCATGATGTTGAACGGCGTTCCCGTGAACATCATCAGCCACACCACCCCCAGGAACGAGAACGGCACGCACGCCATCACCAGCGCCGGCGCCACCAGCGACTCGAACAGGCTGGCCATCACCACGAACACGCAGAACAGCGCGAGCAGCAGGTTCACGCCCATCTCGTTGTTCTGCTCCTGGGCGCGGCGGATCTCGGAGCCGAAGTTCCAGGAGTGGCCGAAGGGCATCTCGATCTGGTCCATCACGCCGCGGACCTTGTCCAGCCCCTCGTCCATGCGCTCGCCGTCCCACGTGCCGCGGATCGCCACGCCGCTCTTGCCGTTCTCGCGGTACACGGTCCGCGGACTCTGCACGAAGCGCAGGTCCGCCACCTGGCCCAGCAGCACCGGCTGCTCGTCGTGCGCCGCCACCATCAGCGACCGCAGGTTCTCGATCGACTCCGTGTCGTCCGGCAGGAGGGAGATCTGCAGGTCGATCTCCTTGTCGCCGGTGTTCAGTCGCGGCAGGTTCATCCCCCGGTACGTCAGCGCCAGCACCTGGGACACGTCCCGCGCCCGCACGCCGTGCCGGGCCGCGCGCTCCCGGTCCACCGCCACCTCGATCTCCTTCGCCCCCTCGTCCAGGTCGGACCGCACGTCGGAGATCCCCTCCACGCGCGCGAGCCGCCGCTTCGCCTCGCTCACGATCGGCTCCAGCGTCTCCATGTCCTCGCCGAACACGGTGAGCTGGAAGCGCATCGCGCCGGTGTCGTTGCCTTCCTCGTCGCCGAACCGGTACTCCACGCCGGCCTGCTTCGGCAGGTTCTCCCGCAGGTCCTTCCGCATCCTCTTCAGGAAGTCCTCCGACAGCTCGCCCTGCTCGAAGAAGAGCGACATCCCCGCCGCGTCCGGCCCCCAGAAGCTGTAGACGTCCTTCAGTCCGAGCTCCTCGCGCCGGCCGTCGAGGTACGCCTCCACCGCCCGGACGTACCCATCCGACGTGCGCTTGTCCACGGAGCCCGTGTAGCGGAAGTCGATCCGCAGCCGCTCGTTGCGGACGCCGGCGTCGCTGTCCACGTCCGGCTTGAAGCCGGTCACCTTCGCCAGGACGATCGTGGCCACGAGCACGCCGGGCACGATCGCGAAGCCGGTGATCCGCGGGTGCCTCAGCGTCGTCCAGCGGAGCACCCGCAGGTAGCGGTCCCGGAGCCTCGTCATCCAGGGCGTCTCCCGGTCCATCCCCTCCGTGCGCTCCAGGCGCATGGAGAACGCCGGGATCACGGTGAGGCTGACCAGGAGCGACGCGACGATCGTCATGCTGATGCTCATGCCCACCGTGCCCAGCCACACGGAGAGCTCGTCGCCGCTCGTGACGATGATGGGGGCGAACACGATCACCGTCGTCAGCGTGGACGCGGTGACGGCGCGCGCCACGTCCTTCGTCCCGCGCAGGGCCGCCCGCACCGGCGACGCGCCGAGGCTCCGCCGGCGGTGGATGGACTCCAGCACCACCACGGCGTTGTCCACGAGCATGCCGATGCCGAGCATGAGCCCCATCATCGTGAGCACGTTCAGGCTGCGGCCGGTGAGCGACAGCCAGATCCCCGTGGCCAGGATGGACAGGGGGATGGACAGCGAGATGAGCAGCGTGAGCGGCACGTTGCGCAGGAAGATCCACAGGACGGCCATGGACAGCAGGGAGCCCACGATGCCCGCGCTCCACAGGCCCTCCAGGGAGTTCGTGATCTGGTCCGCCTGGTTGAAGAAGGAGAAGCAGTCCACGCCCTGCAGCGCGGGATCCCGGCGGATCTCGTCCAGCTTCGCCTCCACGCCGCGGGCCACCTCCACGGTGTTGTAGCCGGAGGACTTCTGCAGCCAGAACGCGATGGCGAACTCCCCGTTCAGGCGCCGGCCGTACGAGGGCGCGGGGGCGGCGTACACGAGCTCGGCGACGTCCGCGAGCCGCAGCCCGCGCTCGTCGACGGGCAGCTCGCCCAGCTCGTCCATGTTGCGCACGCCGGAGACGGCGCGCACGTCGTAGCGCAGGCCGCGGTCCGTGATGCGGCCGACGGTGAGGTTCACGTTGGCGGCGGACAGCTCGCGGAAGAGGCGGGACACGTCCACGCCGTACTCCTGGATCCGGTCCAGCCGGAGGTAGATGGCGCCGACCGTGGGGGACACGCCGTCGATCTGCACGTTCGCCACGCCGGGCACGGACTGCAGCGGCTGCACGATGTGCGCCTCGATCAGGTCCCAGCTGTCCGCGAGGCTCCGCCCCTTCGCGGAGATGCGCCCCTCCACGATGGGGATCTCGGAGGAGTTGAACGTGAACAGGAAGATCTCCCGCACGTCCGAGGGGAGCTGCGCGCGGGCCAGGTCCACCTTCTCCTGCACCTCCAGCCGCAGCATGTTCACGTCCCGGCCCCAGTCGAACTGGACGCCGACGAAGGCCTGGTCCTCGTCGCTGTAGCTCTCCACGCCGCGGAGACCGCCGAGCGTGGCCACGATCTCCTCGATGGGCCGCGCGATCTCGCGCTCGGTCTGCTCCGGGATGCCGCCGGGGTAGGGGATCACGATGCCGATGAACGGGAAGTCCACCTGCGGGAGGAACGCGAGCGGGAGCCGCCCGAACGAGAGCAGGCCCAGCACGAGCACGGAGGCCAGCGCCATCACGAGCGAGACCGGACGGCGCAGGGCGAAGCGGGTGAGCCGCGGCACGTCAGCGCCCTCCGGGGGCCGCCCCGGGGACGAGCTCGCCGGCCTCGCGCCGCGCCGCGGGCGCCGGCTCCGCCGACGCCGTGCCCGGCGTGAGCAGCAGGTACACCACCGGCACCACGAGCAGCGTGAGCAGGGTGGCCACGGACAGCCCGGAGATCACCGTGATGGCCAGCGGCGCCCGCAGCTCCGCGCCCTCGCCCAGGCCGAGGGCCATGGGCAGGAGGCCGAGCACGGTGGTGCCGGTGGTCATGAGGATGGGGCGGAGGCGCTCGGCGGCCGCCTCCAGGATGGCGTCCACCACCTCGCGCCCGCGCCGGAGCTGGTTGATGCGGTCCACGAGGACGATGCCGTTGTTCACCACGATGCCCGCCAGCATGATCGCGCCGATGGCCACCAGGATGGACACGGGCGTGCGCGTGACCCCCAGCCCCACCACGGCGCCGAGCAGGGCCAGCGGCACCGTGAACATGATGACGAACGGATACAGGAACGACTCGAACTGCACCGCCATCACGAGGTAGACCAGGAACACCGCCAGGAACGTGGCCGTCCACAGCGACCGGAAGGAGCGCTGCATCTCGTCGTTCTGGCCCCCGAGGTCCGCCGTGAGCCCGGCCGGGAGGGGCGTGGCGCGCAGCAGCGTGCGCACCTCCTCGGACGCGGACCCGAGGTCCCGCCCGGCGAGGTCCCCGGACACGATGGCCACGCGCCGCCGCCCCAGCCGGTGGATCTCCGCCGGCCCCTGCTCCACGTCGAAGGACGCGAGGGCGCCCAGCCGGATGGGCACGCCGTCCCGCTCCGCCACGATGAGGTCGTGGATGGCCTCCAGCGTGGTGCGCTGGTCGTCCGTGTTCTGCACGCGGATGTCGATGTGCCGCTCCTCGTCCCGGAACTGGCTCGCCACCGCGCCGCGCACCTTCGTCTGCACGGTGGACGCCACCTCGGACAGCGTCAGGCCCAGGCGGTTCAGCTTGTCGCGGTCGAAGCGCACGCGGATCTCCGGGGAGCCCGGCACCGTGGACACGCGCACGTCCCGCACGCCGCGCACGCCGGACACGTCCCGCGCGATCGAGTCCGCCGCACGCTGCAGCGCGCCCAGGTCGAAGCCGAAGACGTCGATCTCCAGGGGCGTGCTCATCGTGAGCAGCGACGGCCGGTGCACCTCGGTCGTCAGCTCGGGATAGTCCCGGCAGACGTCCCGCACGCGGTCCAGCACCTCCGCCTCCGCCTCCTTGGACACGTCCACGAGCGCGAGGTGGATGTCCGCCCGGTTCTCCTTCCGCCGCGCGACCGTGCCGCCGCCCTCCTCGCTGGCGCCCACGTTCGCGAAGACGTTCCGCACGCCGGGCACGTCGCGCAGCTCGCGCCCCAGCTTCGCCACCGTGGCGTCCGTGCGCGCGAGCGGCGTGCCCTCGGGCATCTCCACCGCGAGCGTGAGCTCGCCCTGGGCCATCGGCGGGATGAGCTCGGTCCCGAGCGTCCCGGCGAGGAACAGGGACGCGAGGACGAGGACGCCCACCGCCGCGAGCACGCGCCGCGGCCGCCGCAGCACGTCCGCGAGGACGCTCCGGTACCGCGTGCCGAGGCGGTCCATGCCGGAGGAGACGCGGTCCGCGAGCCGGTTCAGCCCGCCGCCCGCGCGGCCGGCGGCGGCGCCGGCGCGGGCGCCGAGCGCGAGCGCGGCGGCCGGGAAGGCCACGAGCAGGCGCACCGGCAGCGCGCGCAGCCACCACGGCCCGCGGCCGTCGGGGACCATCTCCCGCCAGGAGCGCGCGGGGGTGCGCCGCCCCGCGTCCCGCGCCCGCGTCCGGCCGAGCGCGGCCACCATCGGCGAGAACGTGAGCGCCACCAGCAGCGAGACCAGGAGCGAGAACGTGACCGTGAGCGCCTGGTCGCCGAAGATCTGCCCGGCGATCCCCTCCACGACGAACACGATCGGGATGAACACCGCCACCGTGGTCATGGTGGAGCCCGCGACCGCGGCCGCCACCTCGCCCGCGCCCTCTTCGACCGTCTCCCGGTCGTCCTCGCGTCCCGCGGCCGCCGCCTTCTCGCGGCGCCGCGCGATGGATTCCAGCACGACGATCGAGTTGTCCACGAGCATGCCGACCCCGAGCGCCAGCCCGCCCAGCGACATCACGTTCAGCGACACGCCGCGCGTGTACATCAGCACGAACGTGGCCACGATGGACAGCGGGATGGACAGGCCGATGATCAGCGTGCTGCGGAAGTCCCGCAGGAACAGCCACAGCACGAGCACGGCGAGGAGACCGCCGAGGAGCGCGTTGCCCTGCACCTCCGCGATGGCCTGCCGGATGAAGACGGACTGGTCGAACAGCAGGTCCATCGTCATGCCCGGCGGCAGCTCCCCGCGGAGGAAGTCCAGGTGCTTCCGCACGCGCTGCGCGACCTCGACGACGTTCCCGTCGCCCTCCTTGTAGACCGCGATCTCCACGCTCTCGCGGCCGTCCACGTGGGTGATGGTGGTGCGTTCCTTGTGCCCGCGGTGGACCTCCGCCACCTCGGCCAGCCGGACGGGGTGGCCGCCGGCCTGCCCGATCGTGACATCGAGGATGCCCTCGAGATCGTCGAAGCGGCTGAGCGTGCGGACGAGGTATTCCGCGTCGCGGTCGCGCAGCCGCCCGCCGGAGGCGTTCACGCTCTCCTGGGCCAGCGCGGCCTCCACGTCGCCGATGGAGAGGCCCAGCGCGGCGAGGCGCGCCTCGTCCACCTGGACGCGGATCTCCTCCTCCAGGCCGCCGGACACCTTCGCCGCCGCGACGCCGCGCAGCGCCTCGATCTCGCGCTTCAGCGTGTCCTCGGCCAGCGCGCGCGTGGACGCGAGCGGCGCCGTGCCGCCGATGCCGATGCGGAGGACCGGATCCAGCGACGGGTCGTACCGGAGGAGGACGGGCGGCGCGGCGTCGTCCGGCATGGTCAGCAGGTCGATCTTCTCGCGGACCTCGAGGGCCGCGTAGTCCATGTCCGTGTCCCAGTCGAACTCCAGCGTCACCTGGGACAGGCCCGCCTGGCTGATGGAGTGCACGCGCCGCAGCCCGGGGACGACGCCCACGGCCTCCTCGATCGGGCGCGTGACCAGGTTCTCGACGTCCAGCGGCGCGGTGTTGGGGAACTCCGTCTGCAGCGTGAGGGAGGGGTAGCGGACCTCGGGGAGGAGCCGCAGGTCCAGCCGCGACAGCGCCACGAGACCGAAGACGACGGCCGCCACCGTGGCCATCGAGATGGTGACCGGATGGCCGACGGCGAAGCGGACGAGGCCTCTCACCCCTCGGCCCCCTCGCCGGACGCGGCCACGGACACGCCGCCGGCCTCCGCCTTCTTCCCGTCGTCCTTCGCGGTCTGCGTGCTGTCGGGAGCGGGCGGCGGGGTCCAGCCGACCTGCGTGGCGTTGAGGACGTCGATGCGCGTGCCCGTGCGCAGCCCGCCCTGCCCGAGCGAGACGACCCACGCGCCCGCGTCGACGCCGTCCAGGACCTCCACGTGCGTGTCGTCCCACAGGCCGGTGGAGACCTCCACCTTGCGGACGGAATCGGCCTCGGCCACGAAGACCGAGCGCAGCCCGCCCTCCTCCACGAGCGCGAGCTTCGGGATGGCCAGCGCCTCGTGGCGCGTGTCCGTCACGATGCGCGCCTTCACGAAGCCGCCGACGCGCAGGCCCTCCGCCCCGTCGCGCAGGAGCAGCGTGAGCCGCACCGTGCTCGTGCCGGGGTCCACCACCGGCGCCACGCGCTCCACGATCGCGGGCACCGAATGCTCCACCGTCTCCAGATCGAGCTGCACCCGGTCCCCGGCGCGGACGTGGCGCGCGATGGCCTCGGGCAGGTGGATCGTCACGCGCAGCGGCTCGAAGTCGACGAGCGTGAACAGCGGCTCGGACGGGTTCAGGTGCTGCCCGGGAACGATCATCCGCCGCGTGATCTGCCCGTCGAAGGGGGCGCGGACGATCGTGTCCTCCAGGCGGATCCGCGCGAGCTCCCGCTCCGCCTTCGCCTGCTCGTGCAGCGACGCCACCGACGCGAACTCCTCCTCGGTGACGAGGTTCTGCGCCAGCAGAGCCTCGCGGCGCGTGCGCTCGCGGAGCTGGTCCGCCTCCTTCAGCTCCGCCTGCGTCACCTGGATCCGCTCGCGCTCGTTCTCCATCTCGGCGAGCACCTCGCCGCGGCGGACCCAGTCCCCCTCCTCCACGTTCAACCGCGAGACGCGGCCGGCCACCTTCGCCACGAGCTCCACCTGCCGGTCCGCCTCCACCACCGAGGACGCGCGGTAGAACGCCGAGATCTCCCGCGACTCGACGCGCGCCAGCTCCACCGGCACCGGAAGCGGCTCCTCCTCGCCCTTCTTGCCCTTCTTCTTCCCGCCGTTGCCGTCGGCGTCCGCGGTCTCCGGCCCGCCCGGCAGGAACGGCACGGGGACGACGCCCTTCTGGTCCAGGACGAACAGCGTGCCCGCGGCGACGACCAGCGCCGCGAGCGGGATGAAGACGACCTTCTTCGGGACGCGGCGAGCCATGGCACGGACCTCGCGGGAGCGGGGAACCGGAGAGTCGGGTACGGGGGATTCGACGAGACCCGGGCGGGAAAAGTTGCGTGGTCTGCCACCCGACGACAATTCCGGGGACGAAGGGTACGCTGCCGGCCGGCGGGATGCCAGCGATGCCGGGGTGAGGACCGGGGGGGGAGCGTGGACCGGGCGATCGCGCTGGAACGGATCCGCGGCGGCGGCGAGCCGTGGGACGTGGTGGTGGTGGGCGGCGGCGCGTCCGGGCTGGGCGTGGCCGTGGATGCCGCCGGCCGCGGCTACCGCACCCTCCTGCTCGAAGCCCGGGACTTCGGGGCCGGCACGTCCTCCCGCTCCACGAAGCTCATCCACGGCGGCGTGCGCTACCTCCGGCAGGGGCGCCTCGCCCTGGTGCGGTCCGCGCTGGCGGAGCGCGCCCGGCTGCTGGCGAACGCGCCGGGACTCGTGGGGCCGTTGGAGTTCGTCGTGCCCGCGTACCGGCGGCGGGATCTCGCGGTCCTGCGCCTCGGACTGTGGCTGTACGACCGCCTCGCGGCGGGGGCCGTGGGCGCGCCGTCGCGCGGGCTGGACGCCGCGGCCGTGCGCGGCCTCGCGCCGGGAGTCCGCGCCGCCGGTCTGCGGGGCGGCGTGGCGTACGAGGACGCCCGCTTCGACGACGCGCGCCTCGCGGTGGCGCTGGCCCGGACGGCTTGGCGCGAGGGCGCGGCGGTCATCAACCACTTCGCGGTCGAGGGGCTCGGTCCGGGCAGCGGGGGCGTCGCCGCGGCGGTGTACGGCGTCGATCGCGAGAGCGGCGAGTCCTTCGAGATCCCGGCGCGCGTGGTCGTGAACGCCGCGGGCCCGTTCTCCGATCGGATCCGCCGGCTGGCCGATCCCGGAGCCGCGCCACGGCTTCGCCCGTCGCGCGGGACCCATCTCGTCCTGGACCGGCGCGCCTATCCGGGGGGATCCGCGCTGCTCCTCCCGGATGCGGGCGACGGACGCGTCGTCTTCCTCGTGCCGTGGCGCGATCGCGTGCTGCTGGGCACGACGGACGTGCCGGCGGAGGAGCCGGACGCGGAGCCGCGGGCCACGCGGGCCGAGGCGGATGCGCTGCTGGAGCTGGCGGGCCGCGTGCTGGAGCGCCGGCCCGGGCCCGCGGACGTGCGCAGCGTGTTCGCGGGGCTGCGTCCGCTCCTCGCGGGGGACGGCGGCACCGCGGGCCTGCCGCGCGACCACGACGTGCGCGTGGAGCACGGCTGGCTCGTGACGCTGGCGGGCGGGAAGTGGACCACGTACCGGCGCATGGCCGAGGATGCGGTGGACCGGGCCGCCGCGGCGGCCGGTCTGCCGCGCCGGCCGTGCCGGACGGCCGCGCTGGGGCTGGAGGCGACTTCGGCGGCGGAAGGCGGGGAGGCGGAGGTGCTGCGCGCGGTCCGGGAGGAGATGGCGCGCACCGTGGAGGACGTGCTGGCGCGCCGCACGCATGCGTTGGTCGAGGACGCCGCGGCCGCGCGCGCCGCGGCGCCGGCCACCGCGGCCCTCCTCGCGCGGGAGCTGGGCCGGGATGCGGCGTGGGCGGCGGACCAGGTGGAGTCGTTCGCGCGGCTCGCCGCGACCCGGGAGTTCGCGCGGCTGCGCTGAGGCCGCGCCCGTCTGCTAGAATCGACGCGTGCGCCCCCCGGGAATCCCCGCGCCGCGAGTCTCGATGCCCTTGCGCCCTGGTCTTCTCGCGGCATTCCTTGCCGCATCCGTCGTCGGTTCGGCGATCCCCGCACGCGCGGCGGTCTGGTCCGTGCCGGCGTCCGTCCCGAGCCTCGCCGCGGCCCTGGACTCCGCGGCCTTCGGCGATACCGTGCTCGTGGCGTGCGGCACCTGGCCGGCCGTGGGGCTCGCGGTGCCGTCCGGCGTCACCATTCGCGGCGCCACGGGCGACCCGTCCTGCGTCACGCTCGACGGGGGAGGGGCCGGCCGCATCCTCGAGTGCGTCCACGTCGAGGACGTGCGCATCGAGGCGCTGACGCTCGCGAACGGCGCCGCGCTCACCGGCACCTTCTTCGAGCGCGCGGGCGGCGCGATCCGGTGCGCCTTCTCGTCCATCACGCTCGCGAATTGCATCCTGCGCGACAACCGCGCCGGCTTCGGGGCCGGACTCGCCGCGCGCGCGTCCTTCCTGGCGATCGACGGCTGCCGCTTCGAGGCGGACTCGGCGAGCTCCGCCACCGCATGGGCCGCGGGCGGCGGGATCTGGGCGCAGGACAGCGAAGGCACGATCACGGACTGCGTCTTCGAGCGGAACGCCGCCTTCGGCGCGTCCCCGCCGGGCGACGGCGGCGCGGTCTTCGCCGACGACTGCGCCCTCGCGCTCGAGGACTGCACGTTCGCGCACAACGCCGCGGGGGCCGGGGCCGGCGCGCTGTACCTGTTCTTCCGGGACCAATCCTCGATCACGCGCTGCACGTTCACGGCGAACGACTCCCCGGCGGGCGGCGCCGTGTACGTGGAGAACTCCTATCCCGTGTTCCGCGAGTGCGCCTTCGCGGACAACACCGCGCGCAACGGGGGGGCGATGTTCCTCGGCGAGCGGTCGCGGGCGCGGATCGTGGACTGCGGGTTCGACGGGGACGCCGCGTCCCCGAACGCCGGCGGCGCGATCGACTGCTGGCTGTCGGATGCGGAGATCGAAGGCTGCACGTTCCGCGGCACGTCCGCCGCGGCGCGCGGCGGGGCGGTCGCGGCCCACGGGGACTCCGAGATCGCCATGACGGGGTGCCTCGTGGAGGACACGGTCGCCGGCCCCGACGGCGGCGCGCTGTACCTGGAGGACACGTCCTCGGCCGTGCTGACCCGCTGCACCGTGCGAGGCACCGCGTCCGGGGGCGGCGCGCTCGGCGCGGCCGGCGGCGCGTCCCTCTCGCTGGACGCCTGCGTGGTGGGCTTCGCGACCGCGGGCGCGGCGGCGAACTGCAGCGGCGGCGCCGTGATCGACGCCTCCTGCACGGACGTGTACGGCAACGCCGGCGGCGACTGGACCGGATGCCTCGCGCCGCTCGCGGGCATCGCCGGCAACTTCGCCTCGGATCCGCCCTTCTGCGCCGGCGCGGGCGACGCGTCCGTCACGATGCCGGACTCGCCGTGCCTGCCCGCGAACAACGCATGCGGCGTGCCGGTGGGGGCGGGCGGCGGCGGCTGCGGCTGCCCGACCGGCGCCACGATCCTCGTCCCGGACGACTTCCCGACGATCGCGGCGGCGCTGGCCGCCGCGTCGCCCGGTGACGTCGTGGGCGTGTGCAGCGGCGAGTGGACCGGCGCGGTCGACGCGCGCTCCGGCGTCCACCTGCTCGGTGTGCGCGCCGACCTCGCGATCCTGGTCCCGGATCCGTTCGCGCCCGGAGCGCCCGTGCTCCGCGCCGCGCACGTCGGGGACTCCACCGTCGTGGCGGAGCTCACGCTGGACGGCCGCGCGCTCGTGCCCGCCGTCGTGACCGCGGAGTCCACATCGGTGGGGCTGTGGTTCCGCCGCTCCGTGATCACGGGCGGCCAGCAGTGGGGCGTGGTGAACGGCCCCGACTCCCGTGTCACGCTCGGCGGCTCCCTCGCCGACGCGTGCGACCTCCTCGCGAACGGCCCGTCCGGCGCGTCGCACGTGCGCAACGACAACGCGCTCGCGGACTCGCTGGACGCCACCCGGGTCCACTGGGGGACGCAGCACTTCCCGACGATCCTCGCGGGCGTCCAGGGCAAGGTGCGGGTGTGCCCGATCACGAACGCGGCGCACGATGCGGAGTTGTGCGCGCCGCTCGCGGCGGTCGGCGTTCCGGCGGCCGCCGCGGCGTCGGGGCCGGCGCTCACGGCGGCGCCGAACCCCGCTCGCGGGAGCATCCGCCTCGCCTTCGCGGCCCCGGGCGGCGCCCGCGTCCGGCTCGCGATCCACGACGTCCGGGGGCGCCTGGTCCGGGAACTCCGGGCTGGGACGGTGGAGGGCGGCCGCGGGGAGGTCCTCTGGGATGGCCGAGACTCCTCGGGCACCCCGGCGGCTCCGGGGGTATATTTTGCCCGCCTGGAAGGCGGCCCCGCGGCTCTCACCAGGAAGCTGGTGATCCTCCGCTGAGCCGGCTCGCGGCAGCCCCCGACCGCGGATTTCGGAGTTCCTGCCCTGGAAGACGACCGGATTGAACAGTTCCCGCCCCCCCGCCGTCTGATCCCTCGTGGGGACGCAGGTCCCGCGGAGGGGAGCTTCGTGCGGAGCCTGACCGACGCCCAGCTCGTCGCCCGGACGCAGGCCGGGGATGTCGGCGCGTTCAACGAGCTCGCGGGTCGCTGGGAGTCGGCGCTGTACGGCTTCGTCCGGCGCACCCTCGGGGACAGCGAGGACGCGCGCGACGTCTGCCAGGAAGCGCTGGTCAAGGCGTACCGCAACATCGATCGGCTGCGCGAAGGGGAGAAGTTCAAGTCGTGGATCCACTACATCGCGTTGAATCTCTGCCGGGACCGGTTCCGTTCGCCGCGAGCGCGGATGGAGGTCGTCACGTACGAGGAGGGCGGCGAGGATGCGCCGCCCACGCGCGGGATCGAGGTGGAGTCGGCGGCGGCGGACCACGGCGCGGAGGCGGCCAGCCTGGGCGGGCTGCTCAAGGGGCTGCTGGAGGGCCTGCCCGCGGAGCAGAGAACGTCGATCGTGCTCCGCGAGTACCAGGGTCTGACCTCCGAGGAGATCGGCGAGATCATGGGCGTGCCGGCGGCCACCGTGCGCACGCGCATCTACTACGGGCTCAAGGCGCTGCGCGCCGCGATGAAGGCCCGGGGCATCGAGAGGCCGGACCAGGCGTGAGTCCCGAGAGGAGGGGAAGGCGATGAGAGAGGACGTCGACCCGCGGATCGACAAGTTGATCGCGTTCCTCTACGGCGAGCTGCCGCCGGCGGAGGAGAGGGCGTTCCGCCGCCTCCTCGAGAAGGACGACGCGCTGCGCGCGGAGTGGGAGGAGCTGTCCGGCGTGCGCGCGGCGCTCGGCGGGTGGACCGTGGAGGAGCATGTGCCCGCCTTCGTGCTGGTGGATCCCGCGGAGCGGCCGCGGGCGGCGCGCGCGGGCACCCCGGCCGGCTGGTGGCGGCGGGTCACGGACGCGCTGCGCCCGATGGCGATGAGCCCCGCGTGGGGGCTCGCCGCCGCGGCGATGGCGCTCGTGGTGCTGGCGGCGGCGGGCTTCCGCGTGGAGCGCGTGCCGCAGGGCTTCGCGTTCCGCTTCGGCGGGGACCGGCCGGCGGAGATGGCGCTGCCCGGCGTGGGGGATGGACAGCCGCTGGAGCTGTCCGCGCGACCGTCGCCCGGGCCGGCGGCCGGCGGGGCCGGCATCGTTCCGGCGAGCGGCACGTACGTCACGGAGGACGACTTCAACCGCTACAACACGGAGCTGATGACCACGCTGGTGGGCCTCCTGAACCGGTACGACGAACAGCGCGATCAGGAGACCGCGGAACTGCTGCGCGGCCTGTACGCGAAGATGAGTGAACGGCAGTTGTACGACTACGAGCGGACCAACCGCCGCATCGACGCGCTGGGCGCGGGGCTCCTCGCGGAGCAGAGCCGTTCGCAGAGCATCGAGGACATCCTGGGCGGCGCGGCCTCGGAGCCCGGGACCGACATCCCCGCGCGCGTCGGGGGGGAGGAGAAGTGATCATGCAGGGACGCGGGGCGCGGGGAGCCGGCTCGACCGGTCCGTGGGTGGCGATCGTGGCGGCCGTGGCGCTGGGCCTGCTGGCCCAGAAGGCCTTCGGCGTGGAGCCGCCGCCGGGGAAGATGGAACGCCAGATCGAGGTGATGGAGAAGATCCTGGACCAGGTGCTGATCGACAGCCCGAACTTCCTGGTCTCGGGGCGCGGGAACGCGCGCGGGCTGTGGGTGCCGGAGTTCGGCATCATCATGACGTTCGACGCCGCGCTCCTGGAGAAGGACAAGGACTGGCACTTCGACTTCGGCGAGGGCTTCCGCATCGAGACGGACGACAAGGGCCGCAAGGTCATCATCCTGGACAAGGACGGCGAGGTCCTTACCGAGGAGATCGAGGGGCCCGAGGCGGAGAAGAAGCGCGAGAGCCGCCGGCCCGGTCCGGACTCGCCGCAGGATCGCCTGTACAAGCGCGGCAAGGCGGAGATCGTGGACACGCTGCTGGACTACGGCGACACGATGTCCGCGCTGCCGGCCGGGAAGTGGCTGGCGATCGTGGCCTTCCTGAAGGACACGCGCTACTTCGACGAGCGCGGGCTGTCGCGGCTGGTGCTGAAGGCGAAGATCGACGACCTGCGCGCGTACACCGCGAACAAGCTCAACGAGCAGGAGATGGTGAAGCGCATCGTGGAGGAGGAGTACTGAGCGCCGGCGTCCCGGCGGCGGGATGCGGAACGGGCCGGCCGGAGTGTCCCGGCCGGCCCGTCGCGTGCGTGCGGGTTCCCGCGCGGGAGCCTAGGGAACGGCGGCGCCGTACTTGACCGAGCACCCGTAGGACTTCGTCTCCGCCACCTGCACCGGCTTGCCGGCCTTCACGGCGGTGAGCGCGTCGGTCACGTAGTTCGTCCCGCCCAGCGTGCCGGGCGTGGCGTTGTCGTCGATGGCGCCCGCGTACACGATCGTGCCGTCGTGGATCACGTACATCGCCGGCGTGGTCTTCGCGCCGTACGCGCGGCCGACCTCGCCCGATTCGTCGAGCAGGATGGGATAGGCGATGCCGAAGTCCTCCCGGGCCTTCCGGTTCCGCTCCACGCCCGCGCCCTGCTTCCCGGGCGCGCCCGAGTTCACCGCGAGCCACACGACGTCCTCGCCGGCCGCCTTCCGCGTGGCTTCCATGCTCTTGTGCTTCTCGTGGTGCTTCTTCACGAAGGGGCAGTCCGGATTGAACCACTCCAGCACGACGGTCTTCCCCTGGCCCGTGAAGTCCGAGAGCCGGTAGGTCTTGCCGTCCAGGTCCTGGAGCGTGAAGTCCGGGGCCTCCGATCCCGCGATGGAGCCCGCGGCCGCAACCGCGTGGTGGCCCTCCGGGGCCGGGGCTTCGGACTTCGCGGCGCCCGCGGCGTACGCCGTGGCGGCCGCGGCCAGGAACGTGAAGGCGGTCAGGCCCGCCCGCGTGGATCCCTTGCGAATCATGCATCGCCTCCCCGGCGGAAGCCGGCCGGATCGAGAGTGCCGGCGCCGCCCATCGACGCCGGTTGGGGTGAACCGGGCTACCCGGGATCGGGCCGGGAAGTTCCCGCGTCCGGGCCGGGCGGCCGGATCACGGGGACAGCAGGCCCCCGAGGATCGCCCCCCCCAGGAGGATCAGGAGCGCCGACGCCCCGAGCAGAGCCGCCTTGAGCACCGGCCGGGTGGCCTCCGGCGACCGGGGGACCACGACCAGCAGCCCCACGATCGCGTCGATCACCCCGACCGCGACCAGCGCGGATCCTACGATCGTCCTCGTGTCCATGGCGCCTCCCCGTGCGGTTCGGCCCCCGCCGGGGACGGACCACCGCCGCCGGCCGGCCCGTCGCCCCCGGGGTTCCAGAGCGCGACCTCGTCCAGCGTCTTGCGGCGCAGGTCGGGCACCTCCGCGTCCGGGGCGGGATACCCCACGGGGAACAGGATGAAAGGTCGCTCGTTCGCGGGCCGGCCCAGGATGGCGCGCAGGAACCCCATCGGGCTGGGCGTGTGCGTCAGGGTGGCCAGCCCCATCTCGTGGAGCGCCGCGATGAGGAAGCCGCAGGCGATGCCCACGCTCTCCTTCCCGTAGTAGTTCTTGCGCGGCCGGCCGTCCGGATGCACGCCGTGCACCTCCTCGAACACCACGACGATCCAGGGCGCGGTCTCCAGGTACGGCTTGCGCCAGTCCGTGCCGAGCGGGGCCAGCGCCTCGCGCCACTCGTCGGGCATCCGGCCGCCCTCGTAGGTGCGGCGCTCCTCGCGCTCGGCGGCGATCCGGATCTCCCGCTTGATCGCCGGATCGTCCACGCAGACGAACCGCCACGGCTGCCGGTGCGCCCCGGACGGGGCGCTGGAGGCCGTCCGGACCGCGATCTCGATCAGCGCCCGCGGCACCGGGTCCGGCGAGAAGGCGCGCACGCTGCGTCGCGCCGCGAAGCGCGCCTCCAGCGCGACGCCGCGCCGGAGCATCTCCGCCTCCGGGAGGCGCGGCGGGCGGTACGAGACGAAGCGCGGCTCGGCCATGGGCGGGAGGGTACACGCTGCGGGCGCCCGCGGTCCCCCTTTGCGCGCGGCCGATCCGGTGCGGTACGCTGGTGCGTGCAACCCGCCTGCCTCCCGGGGACCGACGCCTTGACCCCTGCCTCCCGCGCGCTCCGCCTCGCCCTCCTCGCCGCGGTCGTCCCCGCGGGATCCGACGCGCATGCCGCCGCCGGGGCCCCCCCGGAGCAGGCGTACTCCGTGCAGCTCCACACGCACGCGTCCCTCAGCGAGAACAACGGCAGCATCGAGTGGCACGCGGCCAAGGCGCAGGACGCGGGTGTGGACGTGATCTGGTGGACCGACCACGACTGGCGCGTGAACCAGACCGGCTACACCGAGGCGTACGACTTCGAGAACTGCACCTGGGACGGCCAGAAGTTCGTGGAGCCGGACAATCTCTTCGAGGAGCGCTGGTGGGAGGTGGCGGCGATCACGCCGGACCACGCGAAGTCCGTGGTGGACAGCCTCGCCTGGCAGGGCGCGAAGAGCCTGCGGATGGAGGTCGCCTACGCGGGCGGCACGTTCCAGCGGCTCAACCTCAGCCAGACCGGATCGCGGCACCAGAACCGGTACAGCCTGGCCACGCGCTACCGCCTGCGCTTCGCGCTGTTCCCGCAGCAGCTGGATCCCGCGGACAACAAGTTCGTGTTCGAGCTGCTGCTGAGCGAGCGGCCGGGGGAGTGGCCGCGGCTGCGGTACGTGATCGGGTCCATGGACGGCGAGGACGTCGGCGCCGTCCCGCTCGCGTGGACGCCGGGGCAGTGGAACGTGTACGACCTCGACGTGCTGGCCGACGTGCAGAACCTGCTGTCCGCGTTCGGCGCGGACTCCATCCGGGCGCAGGACAACAACACGTACGGGACGCACGCCATCCTGGAGTCGCGCAACGGGGCGAGGGCGGTCGTGTTCCTCGACGACATCCGCTACGAGAACGACGACAGCCTCGCGGGCGAGCCCCTCCTGGACTGGCAGGACGCCGCGGACGCGTACTACCGGCTGCAATATCCCGGCGTGGAGTACCTGGTGGGCTCGGAGATCTCCCGGTACAAGGCGCAGCCGCACCTGAACGGGTACGCGCCCGACCACGTGCTGGTGGACTACACCGGCACCGTGTTCTCGGACTCGCTGTACTACGCCGTCGACCAGGTGCACGCGCAAGGGGGGCTGGTCTCGTACAACCACCCGTGGGGCATCGGCATCTACGGCAACCCCTCCGAGACGCCGGCGCAGAAGGCGGCGCGCATCCTCACGATGAAGCGGGGTCTCCTGCGGTGCCGCGCGCTGCGCTGCGACCTGCTCGAGGTGGGATACCGCTGGCGCCAGGGCATCCCGCTCTCCGGGCACCTGGACCTGTGGGACTGCCTGAACGCGAATGCGCTTTTCCTCACCGGCATCGGCGTCACGGACAGCCACGGCTCCACGCCGTTCTACGGCTGGGCGCCCTGGCAGCCGGTCGCCACCTACGAGAACAACTACGTCACGTGGCTGTGGGCCACGGGGACCACCGCGTCCGAGCTGCTGCGCCCCCTGGCCTCGGGGAACGCGTACTTCGGCGACCCGTACCGCTGGCAGGGCGACCTGGAGGTCGGCACCGCGGACGGCTTCCCGATGGGCCGCGTCATCCTGACGGACAAGGCGGCGGAGGACGTGATCATCCGCGTGACGAACGTGCCCGCCACCGTGTCCGTGCGGTTGCTGCAGGGGGAGATCCGCGAGGATCCCCCGTCGGAGTACACCACCGTGAACTGGCTGCGGGACGAGACGCTCGTGGGCACCGTGGCGGACGGGGTGTTCCAGGACACGGTGAGCGTGGACGTGACCTTGCCGGCGTTCGTGCGCATCGAGGTCCAGGACGGCTCGCGGGAGTGGGTCTTCTCGAATCCCGTGCACTTCGTGCGGGCCGTGCCTTCCGACGGCGTGCCCGCCGCCCGCGTGGCGGCCAGCCTGGACGCCCTGCGCATCCGCACCGCCGAGAACCTGGTGCTGCGCGCGGCGTCGTTCGATCCCGGCGACGCGGAGCTGGCGCTGATGGTGGACGAGACCACGCCGGGTCTGGGGCGCGTGGTCGTGGACTGCGCGGCCTTCGGGCCCCCGACCGGGGTGTCCGGCGCGACCTCCTGGGTGTTCGACACCGGGCTGCTCACGCTGGACGGCTTCGCGGGGACCGGGTCCGCGATCACGGTGGGCTGGGGTCCCGGGGTGTCCGCCCCGACCCCGACGGGCGACCGGCCGCGCGACCTGGCGCTCTCCCCGGGCCGGCCGAATCCGTTCGGGCGCGGGGTCGTCGCCGAGTTCGCGCTCCCGGATCCCGGCCAGGCGCTCCTGGAGGTCCTGGACGTGCGCGGGCGCCGCGTGCGCGTCCTCCGCGACGAGTGGACGGAGGCCGGCCGGCACCGCGCCGCCTGGGACGGCAACGACACCTTCGGCCGGCCCGTGGCCGACGGCGTGTACTTCATCCGCCTGCGCGCCCTCGGCACCACCCTCACGACGAAGTCCGTCAAGATCCGCTGACCGCGCCCGGCGGTCCGGGGTGGTGACGGGGCGCCCCGTCCCGGATACCCTGGGGGCGTACCGCGGGAGGCAGTCCGGGATGACGGAAGTGGCACGCGCGCGCGCGTATCGTCGCGAGATCGGGCGGGCCGGGGACGGAGAGGGTCCCCGGCTCATCGTCGTGGGCGGCGTGCACGGGAACGAGCCGAGCGGGGTCGAGGCGCTCGAGCACGTGTTCGCCGAGATCGAGCGGCGCGGCATCGCCGTGCGCGGCCGCTTCGTGGGGCTCGCGGGGAACGTGCGCGCGCTGGAGGCGGGCGAGCGGTTCCTGACCGAGGACTTCAACCGGATGTGGGGCTTCGAGCGCGTGACGCGCGCGCAGCGCCGGCCGGAGCACAGGACGCCCGAGGCGCTGGAGCAGCGGGAGCTCCTGCAGACGCTGCAGGGGATCCTGGCCGACGCCGGGGAGCCGGCGTACCTCGTGGACCTGCACACCACGTCGTCCCGCAGCACGCCCTTCTACATCCTGGGCGACACGCTGCGGAACCGCGAGTTCGCGCGCCGCTTCCCCGCGCCCATCGTGCTCGGGTTCGAGGAGCACATCCGCGGCACGCTCATGGAGTACTTCACCAGCCTGGGGCACGTGGCCATCGCGATCGAGGGCGGGCAGCACGACGCCCCGGAGGCGCGCCGGCACCACGAGGCCGCAGTATGGCTGGCGCTGGTCGCGGTGGGGTGCGTGGCGGAGACGGACGTTCCGGACCTGGCCGCGCACCGCGACGCGCTCGGCGCGGGGCGGGGCCGGATCCCCCCGGTCGTGGAGATCTTCCACCGGCACCGGCTCACGGGCGACGAGGCGTTCCGCATGGATCCCGGGTACGAGAACTTCCACCGGGTGCGCCGCGGGCAGCGCCTGGCCGAGGACCGCCGCGGGATCGTCGCCGCGCCGGCGGACGGGCTGCTCTTCCTCCCGCTGTACCAGAAGCGCGGCAACGACGGCTTCTTCCTCGCGCGGGGCGTGAACCTCCCGTGGCTGCACTTCTCCACACTCCTCCGGCGGCTCGGGGTGCCGCGGGTGGCGCCGTTCCTCCCCGGAGTGCGCGCGCATCCCCAACGGAAGGACACGCTCCTGGTGAACCTCGACATCGCCCGGTTCTTCGCCGACCGGCTGTTCCGGCTGCTCGGGTTCCGCGTGGAGCGCCGCATCCTGGGCCGGATGGTCGTGCGCCGCCGTCCCGGCGGCTGAGATCCCCGGGTGAACGCGCTTCGCCGCTACGCGCACTGGCTGCACGGGCGCTGGCCGGCCGGCGGCGTGGAGAGGCTCCCCGAGACCGGCGAGGACGGGCGGACCGCCGTGCCCGGCGTGTACGTGGTGGGCGACCTCGCCGGCATCCCGCTGCTCAAGCTCTCGCTCGACGCCGGCGCGCGGGTCGCGCGCCGCCTCGCGGAGGAGTTGCGCACGGAGGGCGCCGGGGCGCCGCCGGGCGTCGTGGACGTGGCGATCGTGGGCGCCGGCGCCGCGGGGATGGCGGCCGCGGTGGAGCTGAAGCGGCAGGGCGTCCCCTTCCGCCTGCTCGAATCCGGCGAGCCCTTCGCCACGATCGTGAACTTCCCGAGGGGCAAGCCGATCTACACGTACCCCGCGGACATGACGCCGGCGGGCGCGCTGCAGGTCGGCGCGGACGTGAAGGAAGCGCTGCTCGACGAGCTGCGCCGGCAGGTCGCGGACGTGGAGGTCACGATCGCGCGCGCGGAGCGCGTGCGGCGCCGGGACGGAGTGCTCGAGGTGGCGGTGGCCGGCGGCGAGCCCGTGCGCGCGCGCCGCGTCCTGCTCGCGATGGGCCGGAGCGGGGACTTCCGCCGCCTGGGTGTTCCCGGCGAGGAGCTGGACAAGGTCTCGAACCGCCTGCACGACCCCGCCGACTTCGCGGGGCTGCGCGTCCTCGTGGTCGGCGGCGGGGACTCGGCGCTGGAGACGGCGGTGGCGCTCGCCGGCGCCGGCGCGGACGTGACCCTGAGCACCCGCGGCGACCGGTTCGCCCGGCCCAAGCCCGCGAACGTGGAGCGGCTCGAGGCGGCGCGCGGCGTCCGGGTCGCGTTCGCGACGACCGTGCGCCGCATCACGGGGGACGCGGCGACCCTGGAGCACGGCGACGGCCGCACGGAGGAGGTCCCGAACGACGCGGTCTTCGTGATGATCGGCCGCGACGCGCCGCTCGGCTTCTTCCGCCGCTCCGGAATTCCGGTCCGCGGCGAGTGGACACCGCGCTTCCGGATCACGTGCGCTCTCGTGCTGGCCGCGTTCGCGTTCGTGTACCACTGGAAGTACGGCGGCGCCCTGACCGCGTTCTTCGAGGCGCACGGGCTGTTCCCGTTCGGCATCGAACCCGGGGACGGGCGGGGGCCGGTCCACGCGGTGCGCACCTCGTTCGCCACGCCCGGGGCGTGGTACTCGCTGGCGTACACGGCCGCCATCGTGGGCTTCGGCGTGCGGCGCATCCGGCGCACGCGCACGCCGTACGCCACGGCGCAGACCGCCGTCCTCGCCGCGATCCAGGTGCTGCCGCTGTTCCTGCTGCCGTACGTGCTGCTGCCGTGGTGGGGCGAGACGGGCGGGTTCGGCACGCGCCATCGCGTGGAGCGGATCGACGCCGCCGCGGCGCGGACGTGGTTCGCGCTCGAGGAACGGCATCCGGAGGATCCCGTCGCGCTGGTCGCGGCGGCGCGCGCGGCGGGCGTGCTGCCGGACGCGGCGGCGTCCTGGCCGGAGCTGACCGCGGAGGTGTCGTGGCCGCACCGGCGCGACGGGGACCGCGTGATCCTCCGGTCGCGGCCCGCGGGGGAGCCGGAACGGGAGGCGATCCTGCGCCTCTCCGACGGCCGCGTGCACGTGCGGGACGACGCGCTCCCGGGATCGGACCTGGCGGACGCGCTGTTCCCCGCGAGCGAGTGGGACGCCCACGGCCGCGAGTACTGGCGGGCCAGCGGATTCGTCCTGGCCTGGCCGCTCTTCCTGTGGAACGTGTTCACGCACCAGCCGCTCGGGCTGTGGCTCGCGATCTCGGTCGTGCAGACGCTCGTGCTGATCCCCTGGATCGTGCTGCTGTGGGGCAAGGGCGCGTACTGCGGGTGGATCTGCTCGTGCGGCGCGCTCGCGGAGACGATGGGCGACGCGCACCGGCGGAAGATGCCGCACGGCCCCGGGTGGAACCGCCTGAACCTCGTGGGGCAGGGGCTGCTGGGCGTCGTGGTGCTGCTGCTCGTGCTGCGCGTGGCGGGGTGGCTCCTGCCCTGGGACCACCCGGTCAACGCGGTGTACTCGGCCGCCCTCGCCGGCAAGACGCCCGGCGGCGCCCCGCTCCCGTTCCCCTTCCCGCTGCTGAACTACCGCTGGGGCGTGGACCTCCTGTTCGCCGGCATCCTCGGCACGGGACTGTACTTCCACTTCTCCGGTCGCGTGTGGTGCCGCTTCGGCTGTCCCCTCGCCGCGTGGATGCACGTGGTGGCGCGGTTCTCGCGCTTCCGGATCCTCGCCGACAAGAGGAAGTGCATCTCCTGCAACGCGTGCACGTCGGTCTGCCACCAGGGGATCGACGTGATGTCCTTCGCGAACCGGGGGCGGCCGATGGAGGATCCGCAGTGCGTGCGCTGCTCCGCGTGCGTGCGGGCGTGTCCCACCGGCGTGCTGTCGTTCGGCGCCGTGGACCGGCGGACCGGGCGCGTGATCGGGACGGACCGCCTGGCCGCGTCGGCGCCGCACCTGCGGGAGGGACGGCGCGCATGAGACCGTGGGAGCCGGTGGGCGGCGCGGACGTCACGGACTTCCGCATCTTCCGCGTGCGACGGTTCCTCGCGCGCTCGCCGCGCACGGGGGCCGCGAGCCCGTTCACGGTGCTGGAGTGCCCGGACTGGGTGAACGTGATCGCCCGCACGCCCGCGGGCGCGCTCGTGCTCGTGCGGCAGTACCGGCACGGGACGGGGGAGGACACGCTGGAGATCCCCGGCGGCGTGGTGGACCCCGGGGAGGATCCCGCGCGGGCGGCCGCGCGCGAGCTGCTCGAGGAGACGGGATTCGCCGGCGGCCCGCCCGCGCCGCTGGGCGTGGTGGAGCCGAACCCGGCCATCCAGTCGAACCGGTGCCACACCTATCTCATCGAGGGATGCCGGCGCGTGGCGGACGCCGCGCCCGATCCCGGCGAGGACCTGGCCGTGGAGGTGCTGCCGGAGGCGGAGGTGCTGGCGGCGGCGCACGACGGCCGCATCCGCCACGCGCTCGTCCTGTGCGCGCTGGCCTGGTGGCGGGAGCCGCAGCGGCTCAGGACCCGCTAGCCGCGCCCGCTTCCGCGCACGCCCGCAGCCCCGCGCGCGCGGCCTCGTTGTCCGGGTGCAGCGCCAGCGCCGCCTCGTACGCCCCGGCGGCCTCCCCGAAGCGGCGCGCCTCCCGCAGGAAGTCGCCGTGCTGCACGGCGAAGCGGTCGTCGCGCGGATCCAGCGCGCGGGCGCGGGCGGTGGCGTCCAGCGCCGCGTCGCGCCGGCCGGCCAGCTTCTCCGCGCGGCCGAGGTTCGCCCACGCCTCGGCGGACGCGGGGTCCACGAGTGTCGCCTCGTGGAAGTTGTCGAGGGCCGCGGCCAGGTTGCCGGCGCGCGCGAGGTCGACGCCCATGCGCACGTGCAGGACCGCGAGGTTGCGGCGGAGGCCGCCGTCCGCCGGGTTCGCCGCCAGGCCGCGCTCGAACGCCTCCATGGTGTCGCGGCCGC
>CAYYFX010000058.1:0-3042 GCA_964471155.1 uncultured Gemmatimonadota bacterium
CACGGGAACTCGCTGCGCGTGTCGTGCGCCTCGTCCACGATCACGTCCACGAACCTCCCGCCGGCGATCTCCTGGTGGAGCTTCGTGGTCGTGAAGTACATGTTCCCGGGCACCCACTGGCCCTTGCGGATCATCATCTGGCTCATGATGTGCTCCGCGGCGCGGCCCTGGTGCGTGGGGATGATGTGCTCGTAGCCCAGGATGTCCCGCAGCAGCGCGGTGAGGCGGGCGGACTCCTCGCTGGCGGTGGCCGACGCCTTCACGCCGTCGTACGCCGCCCACTGGTCCGTGCTCATCGCCGTGGTGCCGGAGTCCGTGAGGAAGTCGATGGTCACGTCCGCCGAGCGGAGCAGGAACGTGTTGTAGCCGGCCTCGCGGATGGCCGCCTCGCGGCGGTCCCGCGGCAGCACGCCCACCCGCTCGATCGTGTGGATGCAGTAGGGGAACGTGTCGAAGTCGAAGGGGAGGAGATCCGGGAAGACCCAGTGGAACTGGAGCTGGTCCTGCCAGGCCCCCGTGCGCACCGCGTGCAGCGGGGAGACGCGGTCCCGCTGCCGGTGCAGCCCCACGATGGCCTCCGCCACTTGGTCGAGCTGCTCGTTCGTCATGGCGAGGCGCGGGATCTGCACGGGCAGCAGCGCGTCCTTGCCGGCGAGGCCGGTGGCGGTGGCACGCACGCCGGACATGAGGTAGAGCGCCGCGGCCAGCGCCTGCGGCTGCCACGCGTCCAGGTGCGGGAGGAAGGCGGCGGCGTCGAGGTACGCGCCGTCGCAGCCGCGCTCCAGCGGGATCCCGGCCTTCCGCAACCGCTCGGTGAAGCGCTCGGTCTGGTGCATGACCCAGCGGACCTCGTCCTCGTCGCACATCTCGTCGATGCCGCGGGCGAGCACCTCCATGGTGCGACCGGCCATGCCGCCGTAGGTGTGCAGTCCCTCGTACACCACGACCTCGTTCATGAACTTCTCGTGCACGTCCGGATCGTCCGTGGTGAGGATGCCGCCCGCGTTGCACTTCGGGTCCTGCGCGCCGTCCATCTGGAAGACGTCGCAGGTCTTCACGAACTGCCGCACGATGTCCGCGATCCTCCGGTCCGCCTGCCCCGGCTCGTGCCTCTGGATGTACCATGCGTTCTCGATGACGCGGGAGCCGTCGCACACGACCCGCTTGCCGTGCTGCTGCGCCAGCGCCCGCACGGCGCGGAGGTTCGCCAGGCTCACCGGATGACAACCGTCGGCGAAGGCCTGCAGGCCCACGAACGCCACGTCGCCGCCCTGGAGCACGGTCTCGAGACGCTTCAGGTCCAGGTTCCCGGTGAACACCGGGTCCTTCGCATCCCGCACGTCCGGGTAGCGGATCTCCAGCGGACCGAAGGTGTCGATGCGGGAGCGCGCGTTGCTGGGGACGGCCGAGCCCTTCGGCACCATGGTGGCCACCACGAGCTTCACGCAGCCCAGCACGTTGTGGGTGGGGCAGATGTAGCCGTGTCCCAGGACCCGGCGGACGGCCTCCTCCAGGCGCTCGAAGTTCCGGGAGCCGGCGTAGGCCTCGTCGCCCACGAGCTGGCCCGAGAGCTGCTCCTGGCTGAAGGCGGAGGTGCCCAGGGAGCACATGTCGAAGTTCACCTGGGCAGGCGTGAGGTGCCAGACGTTGAACGCGACCTTCGCCAGGTGCTTCTTGCGCTCCTCCAGGGTGGGGAAGCCGAGCAGGCGGACGGTCTTGATCTTGTGCGGTTCGTGCGGAGCCATCGGGCGGTTCCCCCCGGCCAGAGAGGTGGGACGGCGCCGCGGGCTCGGTTCGGCCGGAACGAGCGGACGCCGCGGCGTGGCGGGTCCGTCCGGGAAGGTACTCGGGGGATCCGCGGCGGGGAGGGTCTCCGGACGGGCCTTGACTCCCGGCTCCTTGGCCGGTATATCGGATATACAGATCCGATTATCCGCTGTCTCGGGAGGGGCAGGTGTTTTCCCAGACCGCCGAGTACGCGCTCCGCAGTGCGGTGTACCTCGCCGCGGCCGACGGCCAATCCTGCCCGGTCCGGGTCGTGTCCCGGCGCACGCAGGTGCCGTCCAGCTACCTGACGAAGATCCTCGGGGCGCTGGGGCGGGCCGGCATCGTCCGCAGCCAGCGCGGTCCGAACGGCGGCTACGTGCTGAGCCGCCCTCCGGACCGGATCACCGCCCTGGACGTCATCCGCGCCGTGGAGCCGCGCTCCCAGGTGGACGTCTGTCCGTTGGGCCTGCCGGAGCATGCCTCGGGTCGTCTGTGCGCGCTGCACCGCCGGCTGGCCGACGCCTACCTGCGACTGGAAGCCGCGTTCGAGAGCACCACCCTCCAGGATCTCGCGGTACCGGCGGCCGGTGCCGAGTGCGCCTTCCCTGGAGTCCCGCCCACGGGCGCGAGCCGGACCGACACGGTCGCACCCGTTCCCCTGCGCCCCGCGGACGGGAAGCCGCGGCGTCCGCGCGGCACCGTCGGAGAGGAGGAGACCCCGTCATGACCAGGAACGTCGCCATCTCGACGGCCATCGCCGCCATCCTCCTCGCGGGGTGCGGCGGTGAACGGAGCGGGCCCGCGGGCGCCGGCTCCGCCGCGGTGGACCAGATCGTCGCCGCGCGCAATCTGACCCCGGACGACGTGCTCGCCGCGGTGAAGACGTACACGCCCTCCGGGCGCCACGACGAGTACCTCACCTTCGCCTCGGGCGGCCACGCCGGGCAGGTGTTCGTGATCGGCGTGCCGTCCATGCGCCTCCTGCGCAGCATCGCCGTGTTCACGCCCGAGCCCTGGCAGGGCTGGGGCTACGGCGTGGGCGAGGAGGTCCTGCGCGACGGGTACGTGAACGGCAAGGAGATCACCTGGGGCGACACGCACCACCCGGCCCTGAGCGAGACGGCGGGCGACTACGACGGCCAGTTCCTGTTCATCAACGACAAGGCGAACGCGCGCATCGCCGTCATCGACCTGCGGGACTTCGAGACGAAGCAGATCCTCAAGAACCCGATCGCGATCAACGACCACGGCGGCGCGTTCGTCACGCCCGACACC
>CAYYFX010000058.1:3052-6625 GCA_964471155.1 uncultured Gemmatimonadota bacterium
CTCGGCTGGGACTACGTGCCCCTCGAGCAGTACCGGGAGTCGTACCGGGGCATGGTCACCCTGTGGCGGTTCGACCGGGAGAAGGGGCGCATCGACCCGAAGCGGTCGTTCGCGCTGGAACTGCCGCCGTACTGGCAGGACCTGTTCGATGCCGGGAAGCTGGCCAGCGACGGCTTCATCTTCGGGAACTGCATCAACTCGGAGATGGCGACCGGCGGCATCGAGAAGGGCAACCCGCCGTTCGAGGCCGGAACCACGCAGGCCCCGGTGGACCTGCTGCACATCATCGACTGGCGGAAGGCCGAGGCCGCGTTCCTCGCCGGCAAGGCGAAGACCGTGCGCGGCTTTGCCGTCCTCACGATCCAGACCCTCATCGACGACGGCATCCTGTTCCTCGCGCCGGAGCCGAAGAGCCCGCACGGCGTGGACGTGGCCCCCAAGGGGGACTTCATCGTCGTCGCCGGCAAGCTGGATCCGCACATCTCCGTGTACAGCATCGAGAAGATCAAGGCCACGATCGCCGCGGGCAAGTTCTCGGGTCACGACCCGTACGGGATCCCGATGCTGGGGCTGGACGACGTCCTCGAGGCCCAGGTGGAACTCGGGCTGGGACCGCTCCACACCCAGTTCGACGACAAGGGGTACGCGTACACGTCGCTGTTCCTCGACACGGCGGTGGCGCGCTGGACGCTCGGCGGCCAGTACGACGAGCTGAACCCGGATGCGCCCTGGACGCTCGTGACCAAGACCCCGGTGCACTACAACATCGGCCACCTGACCTGCCCCGAGGGCGACACGGTCAGCCCGGACGGGCAGTACTGCATCGCGCTCAACAAGTGGTCGGTGGACCGGTTCTTCCCGCCGGGCCCGCTGCTCGCGCAGAACTTCCAGCTGCTCGACATCACGCAGACCGGCGATCACGTGCAGCTCCTGTACGACATGCCGATCGGCGTCGGCGAGCCGCACTACGCCCAGACGATCAAGGCGGACAAGCTCAAGCCGTGGAAGGTCTACCCCGAGGTGGGCTGGGATCCGCATACCCAGGCGCCTGCCATCGACCCCGCGGTGGCCGGGAAGGAGGGCGTGGTCCGCAAGGGGAACGAGGTCCACGTGTACATGACGGCCGTGCGCAGCCACTACACGCCGGAGCACGTGGAGATCCGGCGCGGCGACCGGGTGGTCTGGCACATCACGAACATCGAGCAGGCGGAGGACGCCACGCACGGGTTCGCCATCCCCGGCTACAACATCAATCTCAGCCTGGAGCCCGGGGAGGCCGCGACGTTCGCGTTCGACGCGGACCGCGCGGGAACGTACCCGTACTACTGCACGGAGTTCTGCTCCGCGCTGCACCTGGAGATGATGGGCTTCCTCCTGATCCGTCCGTCCTGACGCACGGCGGGGCGGGCGCAAGGGTGCGCCCGCCCCGTGCGTCGCACGTTGCAAAGGAGGCCGGCGTGAGCGGCATCGAGACGATCCTGGGGCCCCGGGTCCCGGCCGACGAGTTCCGGACGCACCGGGCGCGGTACCTGGCACCGACGCTGCTGCTGGCGGGCGCGGTGCTGCTCCTCGTGGTCTCGCTCGTGCTGCCCTACTGGCAGATGACGCTGCACGCGCCGCAGTATCCCAAGGGCCTGCACGTCCAGGCGCACCTCACGCACCTGACCGGCGACGTGCGGGAGATCGACGGCCTCAACCACTACATCGGGATGCGCCCCCTCGGCGAGGCCGCGCAGTTCGAGCGCTCGATCGCGGTGATGGCGGTGGTCGTGCTGTGCCTGCTCGTGCTGGCCGCGATCCTCGTCCACAACCGCTGGGCGGCCGCCCTCGCGTTCCCCGCGCTGTTCTTCCCCGCGGGCTTCCTCGTGGACCTGTGGTTCTGGCTGCATCACTTCGGCCACAACCTCGACCCGCGCGCGCCGCTGTCGTCGTCCATCAAGCCGTTCACCCCGCCCGTGCTCGGGGTGGGGAAGGTGGGCCAGTTCCGGACGGTGGCCCTGCCCGATGCCGGGCTCTGGCTCGCCTTCGCGGCGTCGGTCCTCATCCTCGTGGCGCTGTGGTACCACCGGCGCGCGTACAAGCCGCTCGTCGATGCGACGGCGCACCGGGACGACCGGGGAGGTCGGGCGTGATCCGGTCCCTGTCCGGCCTGCTGGTCGCCGCGTTCGCGGGGCCCGCGCTCGCCCTCGACATCCAGGGGGCCGTGGACGCCGCGGCGCCCGGGGACACGGTCCGGGTTCCCGCCGGCGTGCACGCCGGCCCCGTGGTCATCGACCGGACGCTGGTCCTCGAGGGCGAAGCGGGCGCCGTCGTCGACGGCGGGGGCGCGGGGGACGTGATCCGCGTCCTGGCGCCGGACGTCGTGGTGCGCGGCCTCGAGGTCCGCGGGACCGGGACGGCGTTCGAACACCGGAACTCCGGCATCGCGGTGCTGGCGCCCGGCGCGACCGTCGAGGACAACGTCCTCGCGGGCGTCCTGTTCGGCATCACCGTGGAGAGCTCCCCGGACTCGCGGGTGCGCGGGAACCGCATCCGGGGACTTCCGCTCGACGTCGCACGCCGCGGGGACGCCATCCGCCTGTGGGCGAGCGATCGCACGATCGTGGAGGACAACGACGTGGCGGACGCCCGGGATGTCGTCGTCTGGTACAGCAAGGACGTCGCGATCCGCCGGAACCGGATCGTGCACGGACGCTACGGGCTGCACTTCATGTACGCGGACGGCGCCGTCCTCGAGGCCAACCGGCTGGAGGGCAACTCGGTCGGCGCGTACCTGATGTACAGCCGGAAGATCCGCCTGACCGGGAACGTGCTCGCGCGCAGCCGCGGCCCCTCCGGATTCGGGCTCGGGCTCAAGGACGCGGACGACGTGGAGGTGCACGCCAACAGCATCGTCGGGAACCGGGTGGGCGTGTACCTGGACAACTCCCCGTGGTCCGTGGACTCCCACGACCTCTTCGACGGGAATCTCATCGCCTACAACGACATCGGCGTCACGTTCCTGCCCGCCGTGCGCCGCAACCGCTTCCGCGGGAACGCCTTCGTGGACAACCTGGAGCAGGTGGCGGTGCAGGGGGGCGGCACGCTGCAGGGCAACGAGTTCACCGCGGACGGCCGCGGCAACCACTGGAGCGACTACGCGGGGTACGACCTCGAGGGCGACGGCGTGGGCGATGTGCCGTACCGGTCCGAGAGCCTCTTCGAGAACCTGATGGATCGGGAGAAGAGCCTGCGGCTCTTCCTGTTCTCCCCGGCCCAGCAGGCGGTGGAACTCGCCGCGCGGTCGCTTCCGGCCATCCGCCCCCGCAGCAAGATCGAGGACGCGGCGCCGCTGGTGGACGCGCCGCACCTCGCGGCGCCTCCGCTGGCCGTCGCGGCACGGTGGCCGCTGGCGCTGCTGTCCGCCGCCCTGGGCGCGGGGTCCGCGGTCGCGCTGCGCCGCGCCACGCGGGCCGGCCGCCCGGCCGCACGTGCGCTCGAGGCCGTGCAGGCGCCCGCGACATCCGCCCTCCGCGTCCGGGGACTCGGGAAGCGCTACGGGCCCCACGTCGTGCTCGACGACGTCGCGTTCGA
>CAYYFX010000058.1:6725-23600 GCA_964471155.1 uncultured Gemmatimonadota bacterium
GCGGCCCGCGGAGGTGCTGGCCGAGGTGGGCATGGCGGCCCACGCCGGGAAGCGCATCCGCGAACTGTCCGGCGGGATGAAGCAGCGCGTGGCGCTGGCGGTCGCGCTGCTGGCCGATCCGCCGATCCTCGTGCTGGACGAGATGACGTCGAACCTGGACCAGGCCGGCCGGGGTGCCTTCCTCGCGCTGCTGGCGGATCTCAAGGCGCGCGGCAAGACGATCCTGTTCACGTCGCACCGGCTGGACGAGGTGCGGCTGCTGGCCGATCGCGTGGTCGTGCTGGACAGCGGGCGGGTGCGCGCCGTGTGCCGCCCGCCGGAGTTGCCGCAGGCGCTCGGCCTGGCCGCGACCGCCCGCATCCGCGTGCCGCTGGACCTTCGGGAGGACGCGCTGCGCGCGCTGGCCGGTGCCGGGATCGAGGCGCCGGAGGTCGATCTCGAGATCGAGAGCCCGGGGGACCGCGCCGTGCCGCGGCCGCGCGGGGAGGAGGCGTGACCGTGGATCGGATCCTCGTGGCGACGATCGCGCGCAAGGAGGTCCGCGACTCCCTGCGGAACCGCTGGTTCCTCCTGTACACGGTCGCGTTCGCCGTGCTCGCCCTGTCCGTCTCGTGGATCTCGCTCGCGGGAACCGGGACGTACGGGTTCGCCGGGTACGGGCGGACCGCGGCCGGGCTCGTGAACCTCGTGCTGCTGGTCGTGCCGCTCATGGCGCTCACGCTGGGGGCGGCGAGCGTGGCGGGGGACGCGGAGCGCGGCACGCTGGCGTACGTGCTGGCGCAGCCGGTGTCGCGGGCGGAGGTCCTCCTGGGCAAGTACCTCGGGCTGGCCGTGGCGCTGTCGGCGTCCATCTCCCTCGGGTTCGCCGCCTGCGCCGCGATCCTCGCCGCGGGCGGCGCCGGCGTCGGGATCGGGAGCTTCGCCACGCTCGTGGCCATGACCGTGGTGCTGGCGCTCGCGATGCTGAGCGTGGGCTTCCTGATCTCCGTGATCGCGCGAAGGGCCTCGGTGGCGATGGGCGCGGCGCTCATCGTGTGGCTCGCGCTCGCCTTCCTCTCGGACCTCGGGCTGATGGGCGGGACGCTCGCGTTCCGCCTGCACGTGCAGGAGCTGTTCTACGCCGCGCTCGCGCATCCGCTCCAGGTCTTCAAGATGGCCGTTCTGGGCTCCGTGCACGCGTCGCTGGACGTGCTCGGCCCCGCCGGCCTGTTCGCCACCCAGACGTACGGGCGGGCGCTGCCCGTCCTGTTCGCGGCGGCGTTGGCCGCGTGGATCGTGCTCCCGCTGGCCGCCGCCGCCCTGGTCTTCCTCCGGCGCAGCGAGGTTTGACGCGATGCCTGCCCTCCCGTCCCGGCGACCCGGCGCGCTCGTCCTCGGCGGCGTGCTCCTGACCCTGTCGGCCGCGGGCTGCGGCCGCTCGTCCGCGCCCCCGGCGCCTCCCGAGGTGCGCTGGGGCGAGGATGTCTGCGCGCGCTGCACGATGATCGTCAGCGAGGAACGGCATGCGGCGGCGGCGGCCGTCGCCACGGAGCGCGGCTACGAGCTTCGCGCGTACGACGACATCTCGTGCCTGCTCGGCGAGCCGGACCTGGCGGGCTTCGCGGCGCGGTGGGTCCACGATCTCGAGGAGGTCCGGTGGATCGGGGCCGATACCGCGCGGTACGTGGCGAGCCGCGAGCTGCGCACGCCGATGGGCTCCGGGGTCGCGGCCTTCGCGTCGGCCGAGCGCGCGGCGGCCTTCGCGGCGAAGGAGGGGGCGGAGGTGCTGGACTGGTCCGCGCTGCGGGAGCGGCGCGCGGGAGGATCGCGATGAGACCGCACGAGCCGGCGGACGCCGGCGCACCGGCCGCGGCGGCGGGGCCGCACGCGCCGGAGCCGCACGGGTCGGAGCCGCACGCCGGGCACCTGGCCCACCACTTCGACAACCCGACGCAGCAGTGGAACGCGTCCAAGCTGGGGATGTGGATCTTCCTCGGGACCGAGATGCTGATGTTCGGCGGGCTGTTCACGGCATACGCGATCTACCGCGGCAACCATCCGGAGATCTTCCGCTGGGCCAGCGTGCTCCTGGACCAGCGCCTGGGCGCGATCAACACGCTCGTGCTCATCACCTCCAGCCTCACCATGGCGCTGGCGGTCGGCGCGGCGCAGCGCGGGCAGCGCGGCCGGCTCGTCACGCTGCTCGGACTCACGTTCCTCGGGGCCTGCGGCTTCCTCGGGATCAAGGCCATGGAGTACCGGCCGAAGTTCGAGCACGGTCTCCTCTGGGGGAGCCGGTACGATCCGGATCCGGAGTACATCGCGCACCACTTCGGCGTCGAGACCGGCCCCGCGGCGGGCCATGGTGCCGCGCCGAAGGCGGCCGCGACCGTGGATCTCGAGCGCGGGAAGAGGATCCTCACCGAGACATGCGCAAGCTGCCACGGGAAGAACCTGCGCGGCCTGCCGAACAACGGCGTGGACCTCGTGGCGTCGGAGTTCGTCGGACGGAAGTCCGAGGAGGAGCTGGTGACGTTCCTGAAGGTGGGGCGCCAGCCCTTCGATCCGGAGAACCGCACGAAGATCCAGATGCCGCCGCGCGGGGGCAATCCCACCCTGAACGACGAGATGCTGCGGGACACCGCCGCGGCGCTGAAGGCGGCGTGGCTCGGGCCGGAGGCGGAGGTCGCGGCGGCGACGGCGGGAGGCGCGCCGGACAGCGCGGCGGCGGCCGCGGCGGAAGAGGAGATCCCCCGGTCCGTGATGCCTCCCGGCGCCCCGGCGCCCCCGGGCCTCGCGTCGTCGGTCGCCGCGCCGCCACCCTCCGTGCCGGCGCCTCCGCCCAACGTGCACCACTTCTTCGCCATTTACTTCCTGATGACGGGGCTGCACGCGATCCACGTGATCGCCGGGATGTGCGTCATCGGATGGCTGATCGTGGGCGCGCTCCGCGGCCGGTTCGGCCCGGAGTACTACACGCCGGTGGATCTCGGCGGGCTGTTCTGGCACCTCGTGGACCTGATCTGGATCTTCCTGTTCCCCCTGTTCTACCTGATCTGACAGGGAGGGGCGCGCGGCCGGTCAAAGGGCCAGGGGGATCCGCTTGGACTTCCGCATGCGCTTGTCGCGGGTCACGAGGAGCGCGCCGTGGACGATGCTGGTGGCGGCGATGAGTTCATCCGCCGGATCGCCGCGGAAGTCCAACTGCGTGGAGGCGCGGGCCACCGCCCAGTCCAGGGGCCAGACGTGGAGGCTGGACATCGCCGTGGCGACCATCGGGTCATCCAGGTCCAGTTCCACGCGACCGAGCTGGACGAGCTTCGCGAGTTCCCAGAGCGCGATGGCTGCAACGCCCCACTCGTCACGGGCAAGGAGTTCGCGCTCCTCCGCCTTCAGGCTGCCCTGGAGCGCGTGGATCAGAACGTGCGTGTCAAGATTGAGCATCCGCGTCCCAGTGGATTCCCGTGGACAGGATGTCTCCGCGGATCCGGATGCGGTCCCGGAGCATGCCGATCAGGTGACCGGAACGCTGCGCGTAGGGGAGCAGTCGCGCGACCGGCCGGCCGTGCTTCGTGATCACGAGGCCCTCCGGGGAGAGGTGGTCGAGCAGGGAGAGGCACTGCTCCTTGAACTTCGCGGCACCGATGCTCTTCACGCGGACCCTCCATTCCGGCCAGATAAGTCGACTGGTCAGATATTACGACCACTTCGGGCGCGCCGTCAAGTCGCCGCCCGCACGAGCGCCCCATGCAGCGCGCGGATGGGCCGGTCCGAGTTCCCCAGGACCGTGACGCGCAAGTCCCGGCCCGGATGGACGGAGGACCGGAACCGCACGCCCGGGTCCGCGCCCAGGGCGTAGACCGAGGCCACGTCGGGTCCGTTCCTCGTCAACCACACGCCGTAGCCGTACCACGCGCCCTCGCCCTCTTCCGGCGCGGGCGCGTGCGGGGTCAGCATCCGGCGCGTGGTGGACGGCGCGAGGAGGCGTTCCTCCCGGAGCGCCGTCCAGAAGCGGGACATGTCGGCCGCGGTGGTGAAGGCGCCCCCGTCCGGACCGCCCACGACCGGCAGCATCCCCGTGTTCGCGCGCCACGTTCCGGACTCCTCTTCGATCGCGTAGCCGAGCGCCGTCCGCTCCGGGAGGCGGTCCAGCGCGAAGTAGCCCGAGTCTGCCATGCCGCACGGCTTGAACACGCGCGTCTCCACGAAACGCGCGAACGGCATCCCGGATGCGTGCTCCACCACGAGGCCGAGCACGATGAAGCCCGCGTTGTTGTACGCGAAGCGCGCGCCGGGCGGGAACACCTGCGGGAGGTCCCGGAACATCGGGAGGAAGTCCGCGGGCGTGCGCATGGAGGATGCGGGGCGGTCGCGCCAGAGCGCGGCGTAGTCCGTCATCACGGACTCGTCGAAGTAGTCCGGGATGCCGGCGGTGTGGGTGAGGAGGTGGTGCACGGTGACGCCGGGGTCGAAGCGCGGGAAACGGAGTGGCAGGCAGTCCGCGAGGCGCGCGTCGAACGAGAGGCGGCCTTCGTCCACGAGCAGGGCCACGGCGGCGGCCGTGAACGTCTTGCTGCCGGACGCCGTTCCGAGGCGCGTGTCCGGTGTGTTGGCGATGCGCGCGGCGCGTTCCGCGAACCCGAACGCGCGCGACAGCAGGACTTCGCCGCCCCGCTCGACGCGGACGACGCCGGAGAAGCGGCCCGCACCGGCGTGTTCGTCGAGCACGGCGGCGAGGCGCGCGGGTTCCTTCGTCATGCCGTCGTCGCATTCCCTCCCGGAAGCTGCCGTCCAGGATACCCCGGGTCGCCGGCGCGCGACGGCTACCGCAACCGCCCGATCTTCCGCGATGCCGATCGGTCGCCGGCCGTGAGGTTCACGAAGTAGACGCCGGCGGGGACCGCGCGGCCGTCGTCGGTCCGTCCATCCCACGAGACGTCCACCGGATCCGGGCCTGCCGGGCCGTGGTGCAGCGTCCGAACGGTCCGACCGGATACATCGAAGATCCGGAGCAAGACCTCCGTGTCGGCCCGGGGGGCCGCGAAGCGGATGCGCGTGGCGCTTCGGAACGGGTTCGGGGATGGGAGAAGCTCCAGGATGGGCGGCGTCGGGCCGCCCGAGCCGGTCGCCGCGAGCGCGAGGCCCGCACCGCCGCCGATCGGCGTGAGCTCGAGCGCGAACGCGCCATGCGCCGCCGTTCCCGCGAGCAGCACGCCGCGCTCCGCGGAGTAGTCGACCGACGTCACGTCCGGGCTGGTCAGCCCCGCGGTCACCATTCCCAGACCCTCGATGGCCACTCCGCGGTCCGTGGCGAGGAAGACGCGGGGCGTGTCGCCCGACGTGTCCCACGCGGCGTCCCGGATCCCGGGCAGCGCGCGCTCCCGGCGATCCCGCACTGCGGATGCCCCGGCCGACACCTCCTCCCAGCGCATCGGCACCGGCGCCCACGTGATGCCGCTGTCGGTGGTCTCGAAGACGCCGTGTCGCCGGAACGCCGCAAGCACGTGCACCGGGTTCGCCGGATGCAGGAGCAGGCGCACGACGTCGTCGTCGCGCGGCAGGCCGGCCGATCGCGAGGACCACGTGAGGCCGCCGTCCGTCGTGAAGCGGACGGGATCGCCGCTCACGAAGGCCGCGTACATGCACGCCGGGTTGCCGTCGACGAACGCGGCGTCGCGCGCTGCGGTCCCCACGAACGACACGAGCTGGAACGCTCCCTCGGGGTCGTCGCGCCGGTACAGCCATCGGTCCTCCCACACGTAGACGGTCCGGGACGTCTGCGCGCCGAGTGCGATGGCCGTCACGTTCCCCTTGCCGCCGAGGCCGGGGACGGACCATCCGGTGGCGGGTGGCGGGTCCCAGGTGACCCCCCGGTCCGTGCTGCAGCGGGTATAGGGGCTATGCGTCCCGCACCCCGGGTACTCGCAGAAGTCGTCCCCGCTCTCGAACACCAGATCGGGGAAGGCGCGGCTGACCGCGAACGCGAACAGCGGGCCCTCACAGGTGCCCAGGACGTGGCGATCCCAGCTCGCGCCGCCGTCCGTCGACGTGAACAGGGACTGTGACCAGGGCGAGCGCACGTACCAGCGGTCATCCGCGCCCACGCGCACGTGGCTCACGGGCACGGAGTGCAGACCGCCGTCCACGAAGGACCAGGTGCCGGGGGCGCCGTTCGCGTCGGAGCGGGCCAGGCGCGTCGCGCTCCACGCGACCGCGGCGCGCGGCGCCGGGGACGCATCCTCCACGTGCAGGAACGTCGCGGGCGCCCCGGGATAGAGGGGATACGCATCCTCGCACGACGAGGCGATGACCTCGGTCCAGGTGGCGCCGCCGTCCGTGGATCGGCTCGCGGCACCGAACCGCGCCTCGTGGTACGCGTACCCGCACCCCGCGGCCGTGTACGCTACATACAGTTCCATCGGGTCGACAGGACTCGTGACTAGACGACTGCCGCTTCGCGCACCGATCACGGCCCATGTGGCGCCGGCGTCGGTGGACTCCAGGCAGGAGCCCGCCCCGAGTGCTCGCACGAGCCCGGGTGCGGAGGGGACGTTCCAGTCGATCTCGCCGACCGCTGCGCCCGTCCAGACCATGGCCCACGTGAGGCCGGCGTCCGTGGAGCGGGCGATGCCCGTGCCGGTGCCGGCGAGGAGTTGCGACGGCGCGCCCGGCTGTGCGGCGAGCTCCCGGACCGGCGACTCGGCGATGCCGTCGTTCGTCGGCGTCCACGTGGCGCCGCCGTCCGTGCTTCGCCACACGCCGAGGCTCGGGCCCTGAGTGACGCCGGCGCGGAGCACGAGCGTGTCGGCGGCGTCGGGCAGGAGGGCGCCGATCACGGTCCCGGACGGGAAGGTGGCGCGCGGGATCCACGAGTCCCCCGCGTCGGTGGAGCGGAACACGCGTCGCCCCTCCGGGGACGCGAAGAAAAGGGACTCGTCCGCGGCGGATCCCGCGAGGAGGCGGATCTCGGCGGTGCGCGGCAGCCCGGTGCCCGCGTGCTGCCACGTGTTCCCGGCGTCCTCGGAGCGGAACAGGCCGCCGCCCTCCGCGGCCATGAGCCAGCGCCCCGGCCGGACCGGGCTCGCCGTGGCCGCGACCACCTGGGCCCGATCGATCAAAGGAAGGCTGCGCCACGGTCCCGTCGGCGCTTCGGCGGATGAGGGCGCTGCGGAAAGCAACAGGGATGAAGCGGCGGCCCATGCAGGGACCGGATGCGAACGCATCGGGATCCTCCCGTCACACCGGAGGGGCACGCTCCACAGTGCTCCCCCGGACGCGGCCGGGTCAAGGGCCCGCCCTCATCCCCGTCGCCGTTTCCGCTCAGAAGATCCGGCTCAGGATCCCCCGCGCCGCCCGTCGCGTGGTGTCGTACTCCACCCATGGCGGCACCGAGAAGCTGCGCGACTCGTCCCCGCTCGGCGTGATGATCTGGTAGAAGCCCAGGTTCGCGTCGAGCACGTTGTTCTGCAGCCCGCGGCCCGCCACGATGCCGGTGCCCCAGAGCCGCCGGAACATGTGCAACAGCGCCAGGTTCTGTCCGACGTTGCACGCGCGCATATCCACCCACGCGTTCGCCACGAACTTGGGCGTGAGCCGGCCCAGCACCGAGCTGTGGCTGGCGAAGGTGGTGGTGTCGATGCGCGACGGCCCGAACCACACGGCCTGCGGCGACCCGTGCACCTGCACGTGCAGGAGCGCCATCTGCCGCGCCCCGAGCGCGGCCAGCACGTTGTCCACGAAGGTGGTGACGCTCTGGAACCCGACCTCGCCGATGGTGGTGGCGCTCTCCACCCAGCCGACGCTGTCCGTGTCCTCGATCGCGATGATCTCCGCGCCGATCGCCATGGCTCCCCCTCCGGTGGGGTGAGCGGGAACGATACCACGGGCGGATCAGGGAATGGCGACCACGCGGCGCGTGACGCTCCCCGAGGCGGTCCGGAGGTTCACGAAGTAGACGCCGGGCGCGGCGCGACGTCCGTCCGTCCCGCGGAGATCCCACATTCGGTCGTGCCGACCGGCGGGGAGAACGGCGTCCAGGAGCGTGCGTACGCGGCGGCCGGCGGCGTCGAAGACGTCCACGCGGACGGCGCCCTTGGACGGCAGGGAGAAGTCCACGTTCGTGCCACCGGCAAACGGATTCGGATGGACGTGAAGCGAGAGCGACGCGCCCGCGGTGCCGGGCGCCGCGGTCGTCGGCTCGCGCGCCGCGGCGCCGAGCGGCGGGAGATCCAGGGCGAACGCGCCGAGCGACGACCCCGCGAGCAGCACGCCGTGCACCGGATCGTAGCTCACGCTCCCGAAGGCGATCGACGGCAGCCCCTCGTCCACGAAGCCGCGGTCCGAGATCCACACGCCCACACTCGTCGCGAGGAAGATGCGCTCGCCGGACGGCGCGATCTCCCAGTCGCCGTCGTGGATGACCACGTTGCGCAGCTCCGAGGCCGGCGGCACGGGCCGCGTCTCCGGGGATGCGGACGGCGCGTCACGCGTGGGGTCCGCGACCGCCCACGACAGCCCGCCGTCCGTCGACGCCCACGGCAGTCCGGAGCCGAAGAAGACGAGGAGGTGACTCCCGTCGGCGGGGTCCATCCGCAGCCGCACGGGCGTCCCGCCCGGAAGGCCGGTGCTCCGTGGCGCCCACGACGCCCCGCCGTCGGTCGTGTGGAGTACGGCGCCGGGGTGACTGGCGACCCACCGATTCGGAATCATGAACACGTGCCGGTCGTCCTCCGGCGTGAGAATCGCGCAGCCGGGGAACGGCTGGTTGCCGAGGTGCGTGTAGCTCGCTCCTCCATCGTCGCTCCGGGCGAGCTGCGCCAGCCCCGTCCATACGATCGAGCCGCTCCAGAGGTAGACGACCTCGCCGGTGCCATGGGTCAGGGCGCCTCGCCAGGGGAGGAACATCGGCCAGGGGTATCCGATGCCCGGCGGGTATCCGTCCGGCGGAGTCCAGGTCTCGCCGCCATCCGTCGTGACGCGTGCGTAGAAGGACGGAACGTCGTACGAACCGTCGAAGCCCGCGTCGAGCAGCAGGCCCGGGCGGGTCTCGCTGGTCTCGCGGACGGACCCGTCGCCCTGGGAATCCAGTCCCGACCAGGCGAACCCCCCGTCGGTGGAGCGCGTGACCCCCTGGCCGCCGCTCGGGTAGGGAACTCGCGTGAACAGGAAGATCGATCCCGCGCGGTCGTTCGCCAGACCGACGACGTCCACCTCGTGGATTCCCGCCGTCCGGTTCGTCCAATCGCCGCCGCCGTTCTCCGAGTACTTGATCGCGAACGGTGCGATTCCCACGTCCGGGAACCACGACCATTGGCGGTTGCCCCGGATCTCCACGCCGCCCGCGGCATCGCTCCGGCCGCCGACGAGCTCGCACCCGACGAGCGTGCGTTCCTGCCACGTGGCGCCCCCGTTCGTGGTGCTCACGAGCGAGCCCTCGTTGCCGTAGCCGAAATTCTGCCCGCCGCACCACGGCGAGTCCGCGATCAGCAGCCGATCGGGGTCATCCGGATCCAGGGCGAAGGGCCTCGGGCCCTGTCCCAGCGTCCGGCCGAGCTCGTGCCACGTCAGGCCGGCGTCCGTGGACTCGACCAGGTCCCGCTGGTGCGCCACGAGCACCGCGCCGACCGCGTCCCACGCGAGCTGGGAGACTTCCGGACCCGGACGAACAACCGCCCACGAGCTCCCGCCGTCCGTGGACCGGGCAATCGCGCTTTCCGCGCCCGCGACGATCAGGTCGGGATCGCCGGGCCGGACGGCGAGCGCGTTCACGTCCACGCTCCCGCCGACGAGTCGCGGTGACCAGGTCGTGCCGCCGTCCGTCGTGCGGTACACGCCCGCCCCGTTCCCGCCGGCCGTGCCGATCCATGCGTCCATCGCGGCCGTTCCGGGAACGAACGCGCGGATCTCCGTGCCCGGTGCCGCGGATCCCCAGCGTTGCCACGAGGCGCCGAGATCCGTGGAGCGGTACACGCGATCCGCCGCCGTGGCCCAGGCGATGCCCGCGTCCGCCGGATCGAACGCAAGCGTGCGCAGCGCGGGCGTTGCGCGCTGCCCCTCGAAGCGGGCGGGAACCAGCTCCCAGTGCGCGCCCCAGTCGGTGGAGCGGTGGATCAGTCCGCTCCAGAGCAGCATGCGCGGGTCCGTGCCGGGCGCCGGCGCCAGGATGCGCGGGGACACTGCGGGTCCGAAGGGGATCTCGCGCCAGCCGAGCGGATCGCCAGAAGCCGTCGCGGACGATGCGGCGAGGAGGGCCGCGGCGACGAACCACCGCGACCGGACGGCGACCCACGCAGGGACGGGTTGCGAACGCATCGGGACCTCCCGGCACTCCGGAGGGGCACCATGAACGGTGCTCCTCCGGACACGGCCGGGTCAAGGGCGCCGCGCAGCTACCGCAGCCGCACCGCCTTGCGGGACGACGAGAAGTCCCCCGCGGTCATCTTCACGAAGTAGATGCCCGTGGGGACGAGCCGCCCCTCGTCGTCCCGGCCGTCCCAGGTGCGCACGTGCCGGTCCGCCGGCAGGCGTTCGTGCACGAGCGTGCGCACGCGGCGGCCGAGGAAGTCGTGGACGGCGATGGTCACGTCCGCGCGGACCGGGATGGAGAACGTCACGCGCGTCTCGCCGGACGCCGGGGACGGCGCCGGGAGAGCCAGATCGAATCCGGCGTGCGACGGCACCGGTTCCGGCGTGGCGATCTGGATGAGATTGCACGGCGCGCCCATGGGGGTCTGGAGCCCGAACACGTCCTCCAGGACTCGCGAGATCAGGCATGCGCGTCCGTGATCCGAGATCAGGGCCGTCAGCGCGAATCCGCAGTGCACCGCGCGACCGCCGCCGGCCACGCGGTCGTTGCGCACGACGGCGGCGCGCCCGTTGGTCTGGCCATCTCCCGCGGAGTACATCGCGAACATCGACGGCTCGTGGACACCGGGGACGGCGGGCGCGACCGTGAGCTTGTCGAACGTCAGCCGTGTCGGACACTCCCCGTACAGCGTCATGGCGTCAGGCACGACCGTGAGCAGGGTCACGCTGAGGATCCGGTCCGCCGTTGCATCGTCCAGCACCGTCGGGAACGTCACGCCGAGGTAGTCCGGCAGGAACCCGATCGTCGAGTCCGCGTTCAGGCCACCCGCGCCGAGCTCGTACGCCACGTTGTCGCCCGACGAGAGCAGGTGGCCGCCGTGATCGAGGTAGGCCTTCAGGTCGATCCGCGTGTGGTCGAGGTACGTCCCCCGCTGGCGATCGCCGTGGATCCAGAGGAGGGCATCGTAGAGCGGGATGCCGGTACTGTCCGCGACTCCGCCCAGGCCCTCCCGGGGGTCGGCGAGGATGCGCGGCTCCCGTTGCTGCGAGCTTCCGGCGCCGTCGACCGTGTAGACGTCCCAGCGGTCGGCCCCGAAGAGAAGCACGAGCGACCGGTTCATCAGGTCGGCCGCCGGTGCGAACGCCGGGTCGGTGAACCCGCCGAACCCCGCACCACCCGTGGCGCTGAAGCCCGACGAGAACTCGAAGTCGAGCCGACTCCGCACATCGTCGTCCACGAGCAGCAGTCGATCCCCGCCGGGCGTCGTCCTGCCCCAGGGCAGGATCGAGAAGTCGAAGTACTCCGGCTGCGCGCCGGCCGCCTCCTTCGGGAGCGTGGTCACCTCGCCCGGTACGTCCTCGATGCGGACGTAGTACTGCACGACTTGGCCCGCATCCCAGATGGGGTCCTTGGCCGGGTTGCCCAGGCTGCCGGCCTCGTCCGAGGAGTAGTCCTCGCTGGTCGTGTTGCCGATCGTGGACCGGTACACGCCCTCGCCCGGACCGCCGAACGGGGAGGAGTGGACCATCGCCTTGGAGTTCCAGGCACCCCAGACCGTCGGGACGCCGCTGCCCACGCGCCACCACAGGTCCACGGCGGCCACGCCGTCGGGATCCTCCACGCGCACGGCCAGGGAGTCCTCCGGCGCGAAGGGGCGGGCGCCGCCGTTTCCCGACCACTGCCCTTCCTCGTCGTTGTCGAGGTACTGCGAGTGCGCGGGGTCCACGCGGGAGAACGTATCGCCGAGCTGCTGGTATGGCGTCATGCTCAGCAACGTGGCCGTCGCGTCGAAGCTCCCGATGGAGACGTTGTCGATCAGGTACGTCACCTGGGTGTGCACGCCCCAGGAAAGATCCCCGGGGTGCGAAAGGTCGACCATCCGCCAGGCGAACTGCAGCGAGTCCACACCGGGGCCCAGGAAGGGCGACAGGTCGCGCTGCTCGTTCATCCACCACACGGAGCAGTTCTGATCCACCCAGAAGTAGTCGTCGTAGTGCGTCAGCGGGGTCCAGCCGCTCGTCGTGTCGTGGACGCGCCAGGCCCGCGTCACCAGATCGTTCCGCGCGTCCGGCGTGCACCAGTAGTCGGCGAACTCGATCACCCCGCCGGTCCACCCCGAGACGTCGATCGCGGGTGTGACCAGGTAGTAGTCGAACCCGTTCGAGGGGATGGGGCTGGCCGGAGGTTTCGCGGACCACATCCAGTCGTTCGAGAAGGTGCAGGTGTTGCCCTTGTTCAGGTACTTCGGGTCGAACTCCAGGTGCCAGCCGTCGTAGGTATTGCCTTCGAGGCCGCCCGGTATCCACATCGCGGTGCCGGAGGACGCCACGACCCCGCTGAAGTCGCCGGTCTCGAAGTCGTCCGTGACCGTGACGCCGCCGGCCGTGAACGTGACGGTCACGTTGTCCACGGCGCCGAGGCCGTCGGTGTCGCCGGAGCCGTCCGCATCGGACCACGCGCCGTCCGAGGTGGCCCGCCAGCGCAGCATCATGCCGCCCGACTGCGCGGGCAGCGGGAAGGTGACATCCGTCAGCCAGGTGGAGTTCCCGTAGTAGGGCGACCCCAGGAACGTGCCCGAGTGGCCGAAGTAGTCCCCGCCGCACGCCGCGCCCACGTTGCCGGAGACGCCGTTGAACCGCGCGGGGTTCCCGGATGCGTCCGTGAGTACCGTCCACTGGCCGTTCGAGGAGCGCAGGTACTCCAGGTACACGTAGTCGTAGTTGCACTCGGCGTCGTAGCGGAGATCGAACTGCACGGAGCCGCCGGCCGAGGCGTCCTGGCCCGCCATGTCCAGGGTCAGGGAGTAGGCCCAGTGGTCCCCGTAGCCGTCCTGGAAGACCCACCAGGCCACGTCCGCGCAGGCGGACGGCGCGCCGGTGCTGTCGCAGCCGCACCACGCGTTGAACGCGCCGGTCGTGGCGCCCCCGTGCGCGGGGGTGACGTGCCAGCGGGACGGGGCGCCGCCCGGCGGGGCGTAGCGGGACCAGTGCTGCCAGTGCGCCGGGGGATTGGCCGGCCAGGAGGGATCGCCGGACGCGCCCTCGAAGCACCACACGTGCGCGGGGGTCTGGTTGTGCGGGGATCCCACGGTGTCCGCGGTGGCGCAGTTCTGCCCCACGAGGATCCACGTGGTCTCGGCGCTGGTGATCGTGAAGTCGGGATCGGCCGCGGGGCGCAGCGGCGGCGGCACGGGCCGGGCGGTGAGCGGTTCGGCCGCGGCGACGGCGGCGAGCGCGAAAGGCAGCAGCGCGACGAAACGCGCAGGGCGGAGGGGCACCATGGTCGGCCACCTCGAGGGGGCGCGCGGGACGGGCAAAGCAAACTATACGCTCCGGTTGCACCCCGCGTCCATGGGGATGGCCGCTACAACCGGGCCACGAGCACCCCGTCCGGCGCCTCCGCCTCGCCCTTCGCCGTCTCGTCCTCGCGCCCGCGCAGCGCCACGTCGGAGAGGAACACGCGCACCAGCTCCGGGTCCGTGAAGCTCTTCTCCTCGCGGCGGAAGATCTCCAGGATCTTCGACACCGGCGACGCCACCTGGTAGGGGCGGTGCGTCCGCAGCGCGTCGAACACGTCCGCCACCTGCACGATGCGGCTGGCGAGGTGCGGATTCCAGTCCACCGCGGCGCGCGGATATCCCTCGCCGTTCGCGCGCTGGTGGTGCTCGTACGCCACGATCACCGCCATGTCCGGGATCCCCGGGAGCGCCATGAGCATGCGCGCGCCGTCCTCCGGGTGGCGGCGGACGATCGCGGCCTCCTCCTCGGTGAGGCGGCTCGGCTTGCGCAGGATCTCCGAGGGGATGCGCTGCTTGCCCACGTCGTGCAGCACGCCGGAGAGCAGCACGTCGTGCACGGTGGCGCGACCGCAGCCGAGATAGTGCGCCGTCGCGGCACTCAGGATGGACACGTTCACCGTGTGCACGAAGGTGTACTCGTCGTGCTCCTTGATCCGCGCGAGCGGGAGGATCGTGTGCGGGTGGGAGTTCACGATCGCGAGCAGTCCGCCCACCACCTCCGCGAGGTGCGCGTAGTCCACCACGTCGCCGCGCAGGATCGCGCCGTGGATGTCCTGCACGAGCGAGGTGGACCGCTCCAGCAGCGCCTCGCGCTCCTCCTCCTTCACCAGGAACTCCAGCCGCACATTCGGCGTCTCGCGCAGCAGGCCCTGGCCGCGCGCGGCCGGCACCATGGAGTCCAGGAACGCGGACAGCTCCTCCACGGTCACGCCGGGGCGGAACGTGACGCGGTCCACGAAGGAGGCGCGCAGCGCGCGCTGGATGGGCCGGCCGGAGGAGGCGGCACTCGGGAGCGCGTCGTTGCCGTGCAGGAGGCGGTCGTCCACCACGGCGATGGCGAGCGGGCCGGCGGCGTCGTGCATCGCCTGCAGCGCGGCCAGCAGCTCCGTCTCGGCGGCGCGCACCGAGGGATGCGTCGACGGGTAGAACGAGCGCGCCGCGAGCGCCTGCGCCCACTTCTTGAGGATCTCGTCCGCGGGGTGCTCGAAGGTCATCGCGATCCTCCCGCCAGCTCGCCGATCCAGCCGAGCAGCCGCGCGGGCGAGCGCCGCCAGCGGCCGAGCGCGCGGCGCACCTCCGCATCGTCCGCGTGCTTCGCGAGCGACGCGGCCAAGCGGCGCGCCAGGCGCGCGCGCGGGGGCGCGGGCGATCCGCACACCACGGAGAGCGCGGCGGCCGCACGGCGGACTCCCGCCTCGCCGCGCTGGAGCAAGAGCGCCGCGATGCGCGCGGTGATGTCCGGCGACAGGTTCTTCCGCTTCTCGAGCAGCCAGCCGAGGAAGCCGGTGACATCGTCGGCGTCGTCGGAGGAGGACGCCAAGGTCTGCAGCGCCCAGCGGGCCTGCTCCGGGTCCGTACCGGTCACGGCCTCGGTGAGCGCGTCCAGATGCTCGGCGGCGCCGTCGCGCTCCACGAGCACGGCGAGCGCGGTGGTGCGCAGGCGCCGGTCCGCGTGGTGCTGCAGCCGCTCGACGAGACCGCGCACCTCGGCGGAGCGGCCGTCGCGAAGCAGGGTGCGGACCCGCGCGATCCGTTCCGGGGACTTCTCCACGGTGTCCGCCAGGAGCGCGGCAAGCGGCTTGCCGTCCGCGTCGAGGAGCAGCGCGCGGAGGAAGTCCGCGTCCTTGTCCGTCGCGCCGGCGAGGAGCAGGCGCAGCGCCTCGCGCGAGACGGTGTCCGCGGGGAGGAGCGCGAGGATGGCGCGCATGTCCTCGCGCTCCCGCGCCGACTCCGCGCCGCACGCGAGGATCGGCTCCAGTTGCGCGGCGATCCGTTGCACGAAGGCCGTGCCGTGCGCGGAGGCGGCCAGGTCGTTGGCCTTCACCGCGCGCGCGGCCACGGCCACGAGGTCCGTGCGGCGGCGCTCCAGCATGCCGGGGAGCGCGCGTTCGATCCGCTCGAGGAGGTGCGGCTCCTCCTCCGCGTCCGCGCCGTCCAGCGTGAGCGCGGCGATCCCGCCCACCGCCGCGGCCAGTCCCGCCGCGTCCTCCAGGGCCTGCATCCGCTCGGGCGACCCGGCGCCGGGCAGGTTCTCCTGGCGGGCCAGCTCGTCGAGGCGGCGCTGGTAGTCCTCCGGGTTGAACTCCGCGTCCGCGCGCTTGGCGAACATGGACTGCAGCGCTGCGGCCACCTCGGCGGCGTCGGCTTCGTTCGCGCTCGCCTCCAGCTCGCCTGCCATCGCGTCGCCGTCGGGGAGGCAGTGCAGGATCTGCGTGAGGATCGCGGTCGTGCCGCGCGGGAGCGCGCCCTGCACCTGGCCCACTTCGAGGAGCGTCGTGAGCGCGTCGCGCGGGGGAAGCGGGCGCACGAGGCGCGCGAGCATGGACGAGCCCTCGGGCGTGCGGATGCGCAGGAGATCCGCGCGCACCGCCTCCGGGAACGCGGCGAGCAGCTTCAGGATGCGCTCGGAGAGCGCGCCCTCCTCGCCCGGCGGCGCGTTCTCGAGGCGTTGCATCAGCTCCGCGCGCGCGGCGGCCAGTCCCATCGCCTCGCGGCCCTTCCAGGAGTCCATGAGCTCCTGCGCGGCGCGCGCGGGGTCGTCGTCCGGCGCGGCGAGGTACTGCTGCAGGCCTTTCCAGGTGGTCTCCGCGGGAGCGTCCTCGCGGCGATCCGTGTACCGGAGGTGGTCCATGTCCAGCGCCGTCACCTGCACGGCGGTCACGCCGGACTCCGCGGTCCACTGCCGGATGGACGCGAAGGGGCGCGGCGCGGAGCGCAGCGCGTGCACGAGGTCCAGGAACGCGAGGACGTCGTCGTCGGTCGCATCCGCCTGCACGGTGATCGCGGTCACGTGCAGCGCGTGGAGCATCCGGGCCATCGCCTCCACGCGCGGCCCCGGCAGCTCGTTCCCGTCCCCTTCGCCCTGGCCCATCCGTCCCGGCCCGATCCAGACGCGCACGGCGCCGGTCTCCGCCAGCGTGGCCGCCCAGGCGCGGGCGTACGCCTCCCGCGACGCGCCGACCATCGGGTGCGCGTCCGGGTACAGGAGACGGCGCTCCAGCGCCACGTCGAGGGCGAGGATCGCGTCCAGCAGGGACGCCGGCGCCGCATGGGGCGCCCCGGCGTCGAGCGA
>CAYYFX010000059.1:0-23575 GCA_964471155.1 uncultured Gemmatimonadota bacterium
CTTCGCCTTCTCCACGGCCAGGAACAGCTCCTTGTGCGTGCCGTGGATGGCGTCCAGCACCGTCTTCTCCGCCTCGCGCACCCGGGACACGGGCACCTTGTCGAAGAAGCCCTGCGTGCCGGCGTAGATGGAGATCACCTCGTCGACCACGTGCAGCGGGCTGTACTGGTCCTGCTTGAGCAGCTCCACCATGCGGGCGCCGCGGTCCAGCTGCCGCTGCGTGCCCGGATCGAGCTCCGTCCCGAGCTGCGCGAACGCCTCCAGCTCGCGGTACGCCGCCAGGTCCAGGCGCAGCGTGCCGGCCACCTTCTTCATGCCCTTGATCTGCGCGTTGCCGCCCACGCGCGACACCGAGATGCCCACGTCCATGGCGGGCCGGATGCCGGCGTTGAACAGGTCCGGGATGAGGTAGATCTGGCCGTCCGTGATGGAGATCACGTTCGTGGGGATGTACGCGGAGACCTCGCCTTCCTGCGTCTCGATGATGGGCAGCGCGGTCAGGGAGCCGCCGCCGAGGTCGTCCGAGAGCTTCACCGCGCGCTCCAGGAGGCGCGAGTGCAGGTAGAACACGTCGCCCGGGTACGCCTCGCGGCCCGGCGGGCGGCGCAGCAGCAGGGAGAGCTGCCGGTACGCCTGCGCCTGCTTCGTGAGGTCGTCGTACACCACCAGGGTGTCCCGCCCGGCGTGCATGAAGTGCTCCGCCATGGCGCAGCCGGCGTACGCCGCGATGTACTGCAGCGGGGCCGGATCCGAACTGGAGGCGTTGATCACCACGGTGTAGTCCATGGCGCCGTGCTGCTTGAGGATGTCCACCACGCCGGCCACGGTGGACTCCTTCTGCCCGATCGCCACGTAGAAGCACAGCACGTTCTCGTGCTTCTGGTTGATGATGGTGTCGATGGCGATGGTGGTCTTGCCGGTCTTGCGGTCGCCGATGATGAGCTCGCGCTGCCCGCGGCCGATCGGCGTCATCGCGTCGATGGCCTTCAGCCCGGTCTGCAGCGGCACCTTCACCGGCTGCCGGTCCGCGATGCCCGGCGCGATCACCTCGAGCGGGCGCCGGTCGGAGGTCTGGATGGGGCCGAGGCCGTCCAGCGGCTGGCCGAGCGGGTTCACCACGCGCCCGATCAGCGCGTCGCCCACCGGCACCGACAGGAGGCGCCCGGTGGACTTCACGATCATGCCCTCGGTGATCTTCAGGTAGTCCCCGAGGATCACCGCGCCGATGGAGTCCTCCTCCAGGTTCATCACCTGGCCGAACACGCCGTTCTCGAACTCCAGCATCTCCCCGGCCAGCGCCCTCGAAAGGCCGTGGATCCGGGCGATGCCGTCGCCGACCTCGAGCACCGCGCCGACGTCCGCGACGTCCAGCTCGGTGCGGTAGTTCTCGATCTGCGCCCGGATGACGGACGCGATCTCCTCCGCCCTGATCTTCATGGCCTTCCACTCCTGGTGAGCTGCTTCCGGAAGCGGCGCAAGCGCGTGCGCAGGCTCCCGTCATAGGTCCGATCATCCACGGTGACCACGGCCCCGCCGAGCAGCGACGGATCCACGTCCGCCTCCAGCTCGATCCGCGAACCCAGGGCCCCCGCGAGGACCGAGGCGATCTCGTCCCGCAGGGCCGCGGGAAGCGGCGCCGCCGTGCGCACCGACGCACGCATGCGCCCCGCCCGCTCGTCCGCCAGCGCGCGGTAGGCGTCCACGATCCGCCCGAACGCGGCGAAGCGGCGCTTCTCCACGATCAGGCAGACGAAGTCCGCCACCACGGGGGACACCCGGCCATCCAGCGCCTGCCGCAGGACCTCCACCTTCGCCGACGGCTCCACCACCGGCGAGGTCAGGAACTGCGACACCGCGGGGTTCTCCTGCGCGAGGCGCAGGAGGTCCGCCAGCTCGGCGGCCACGTCGTCCACGACGCCGCGGTCCACCGCCAGCGAGAACATGGCTTCCGCGTACACGCGGCCCAGCGGATCCGCGAGTCTCACGACCTCGTCCCCGCTCCCTTCATCTCGGAGCGCATCTGGTCCACCAGCTCCTTCACCAGACGCTCCTGGTCCGAGCCGTCCAGGCGGCGGCCGACGATCCGGCCGGCGAGATCGGTGGAGAGATCCGCGGCCAGCGTCCAGATCTCCTGGAGGGCCGCGTCCTTCTGCAGCTCGATCTCCCGGACCGCGCGCTCCTTGAACTCGGCGGCCTCGCGCTGCGCCGTCGCGCGGATCTCCTCCTGCACGCGGCGGCCGTCGGCGCGGGACTCCTCCACGATGGCGCGGGCCTCGTCCTTCGCCTGGCGCAGCATCTCCTGGTACTTCGCCAGCAGGCCCTCCGCCTCGGTCTTGATCCTCCGGGCCTCCTCGATGGCGCCCTCGATGTTCCGCTGCCGCTCCGCCAGCGAGCCGACGAGCGGCTTCCAGGCGGTGGCGCGGAGCACGACGAGAACGACCAGGAACGTGATGATCGTCCAGATGAGGAGTCCCGGATCCACGCTGAACAGGCTGGGGGCCGCTGCGTGGGCCGTTTCGGCCGCGTGGTCCGCGGCCGTCGTGGTCCCGTGGGCCTCCCCGCCGTGCGTCTGCGCGGCCAGGGCGACGGGCCAAGCCAGCAGGCCAATCGCCCCGACCCGGGGGTCGATCCGTTTCAAGACGTGCCCTCCCTTGCGACGTGTCGTGCGGTCGGGCGCGACTAGAACTTGCTCTGGATCATGAAGCAGATGGCGCACGCGAACAGCGCGACGCCTTCGATGAGCGCGGCCGTGAGGATCATGCTGCCGCGGATGTCGCCCGCGGCCTCCGGCTGCCGGGCGATGCTCTCCACCGCGCCCGCGGCGATGCGGCCGATGCCCAGACCGGCGCCGAGCGTGGCGATGCCGGCTCCGATGCCGGCGCCCATCATGGCGAGACCCTGTCCTTCCATGGAAGTTGCCTCCGTGAGGAGTGTGGGGTGGTGGATCAGTGGTGGGGATTCGCTGCCATCCCCATGAACACCGCGGTAAGGAACGTGAACACGTACGCCTGGAGCAGCGCGACGAAGATCTCGAGCATGTAGATGGCGGTGGCGGCGGCGACCGAGATGCCCGCGGCCACGAAGCCCTTGAACAGGAAGATGAAGCCCATGATCACGAGGATCACGATGTGCCCGCCGTTCATGTTCGCCCAGAGACGGACGGCGAGCGCGAAGGGCTTCGCGAAGATGCCCACGATCTCCACGACCAGGAGCAGCGGCCACAGCCACCACGGCACGGGCGGCACGATGGACGCCAGGTAGTGGCCCACGCCGTTCTCGCGGACGCCCGCCACGTGGATGGCCACGAAGCTCATCAGCGCCAGCCCCGCGGTGACCGACAGGTTGCCGGTGGGCGTGGCGCTGCCGGGGACCAGGCCGATCAGGTTGCACATCAGGATGAAGAAGAACGTGGTCCAGAGGAACGGGACGTATCGGTCCGCCTTGTCGTGGAAGTTCGGGACCGCGAGCTCGTCGCGGATGAACAGCAGCACGGGCTCCAGCAGGTTGCGCAGGCCGCGCGGGACGAGCCCGCGCTGCCGGCACGCCGCGGTCAGGAGAAGCACGGTGAGGCCCGCCGCCACCCACATGAGGACGACGTGCTTCGTGATGTCCAGGCTGATCCCCCAGGGGAGGTCCGCCACGTGCAGGTACGGCTCGCTGTCGTGCAGGTGGTGGAGGATGTCGATGCGATCCGGGTCGTGCGCCGCGCCGGCGAGGATCATTCGGCGTTCTCCAGGGGTTGCCGCGCCAGGACCCACGCCTCGACGAGGATCAGCGCGAAGTAGAACGACACGAGCCACAGGACGAAGGCCGACGGATCGGCGCCGGTGGAGGTCACGATCACCGCGGCGAAGCCGAAGAGGAGCACCATGCGCGTCACGAACCCGCCGACGACGAGTTTCGTGGCGAAGCGGTCCGGGCCGCGGAACGCGAGCTTCGCGAGCCACCAGCCGCCGAGGACGGAGGCCAGGGCCACGACGTTCCCGAGCGCCATGTGGGCGAGCTGGTCAGCCCCGCCCAGGACCGCGGCCGGGATCGCCGCCACGACCGCCAGGGCGCCGGCCGTTCGGAGGAGGATCCGCGGAATCCCCGCCGGGCGAATCGTCTTCGCGGCGGCGGTAGAGTTCGCGGTAGAGATGGTAGAAGCCAATTCCCGCTCCGAGGAACGTGCCGGCGAGGGTGAAGGCCCCTCGCGTGGCCAAGCGACGGTCGAGCCAGCTACCGACCCAGATCCCGGCGATCACCACGACCGCGAACTGGATTCCGAGGTGCGAGTACCGGAGGAGGTCAGGAGGGCCCGGTTGGCGCGCCATGGGACCTCCGGGTGCCCGCGTACGGCCCGAAAGGCCGTCCGGCGGGGGTTCCGACGGGTCCGGAGCGCGACACTCCGAGGATGTTCCTGCCCCACGTCCCCGAGAACCCGTCCCAAGCGTCGGGGCAGAGTAGGGGGTCCGTTCCGGCCCGGCAAGTGTTTTTGTTCACAAGCAAGAGCGCTGGGGCGCGCCGCCGCGGCGGGGGGAGGCCGGGGATGGACGCGCTCGGCACACCGGGCATCCGGGCGGTCTTGACGGCGGCGGATCGTGGCAAATAGCTATTCCATGTAGCTCCCGCCGGCACGTCGGGGCTCGGCCGGGACGAGAAAAGGGTGTGCTTCCCCCCTTGCCGCGGCGATGCGCCCTGGGGTAGAGTGTCCCCTGTCTCCAGGGCTTCCCACCCGCCTCGGAGACGCGATCTTGGAGGTCGGGTCGGCGCAGAGCCTGAACTTCGGGCTTGAATCCGGACCCGGGGATTGCTAGAGTCTTGAACGTGAACCGGGCGCCGCTTCGCTCGGCTTCGCGCTCACAGAATCGATTCGGAGGAGCAAGAGACATGAAGCGTGTTCTTACGATTGCTGCCGCCCTTCTGGTGTTCGCGGCTCCGTCGTTCGCCCAGCTCAAGTACGGCTGGACGATCAGCAGCAGCGCGTCCGATCCCTTCGTCAACAGCGGCCCCACGTCGGCGGCGCCTTTCACGCTGTTCCTGTGGTACTACTGCTCCACGGACGACGGCATGACGGCGTTCGAGGCCGACATCACGCTGCCGGCGGGCGTGCTCAACTTCGGCTTCACCCCGCAGAACGGCTACCTGAACGCGGGCGGCGCGGGTAACCTGCTCCTCGCGGTTGGTGGCTGCCCGACGGGTCCGGTCGTGGCCGGCTCCTGGACCTTCTTCGGCTCCACGCCTGGCGACATCTGCCTCGTGCCGTCGGCCTTCTCCGGCACGCGCGCCACGGTGGACTGCGACATCGTCGTCCCGCACGTGATCCCGATCGAGGCCAAGGGCTTCGACTACGGCGCCGACGGCCTGAGCTGCGACGAGGACCTCTGCGTCGTCTCCGTCGAGTCGTCCAGCTGGGGCTCGGTCAAGAGCCTGTACCGGTAACTCCGGCGCAAGCTCGGTTCTTCGGGCGGGGCTCCCTCGGGGGCCCCGCTCTTCATTTGTCCTCCCTTGCACCGCTCACGGGGATTCCGCTTCGGCGGGCGCACGGCCGCGCCGATGTGCGGGGAGCCGCGCGCCCCGGAAGGTCTCCCGGGCGACCGGCGGGGAGGGGCCTTGGGATCCACGAGCCGGACGATCGCGGCGTGGCTCGCGGCGGGCTTGGTGCTCGGCGGACCCGGTCCGGCCGCCGCGGACTACGGGTGGATGCTGAGCGCGAGCGCTTCCGACCCGCACCGGCACGAGGGCGAGCCCCTGGGCGGCGACACTTGCGAACTGCACCTGTGGCTCGAGTGCGCCACCGAGGACGGTGTCAGCGCGGCGGCATTCTGTCTGCAGCCACCGTCGGGCGTCACGGTCGTCGCGTTCTCGCCGCGCAGCGGCTTCCTGAACGGCGGATCCGCGCAGGACCTCCAGCTCGCCGTGGGCGGCTGTCCGACCGGCCCTGTCCTGGCCGGGACGTGGACCCTGGCCGGCGTTGCCACGGGCAGCTTCTGCCTCGGCCCCGGGGCCGGCCACGCCTTCGTGGCCACGGTGGACTGCAGTCCGGCCTCGCCGCAGATCCACGCCGCCCGGCAGATCGGCTTCGGCGCTGGCGAAACGCCGGCCTGTGACGAGGGCAGCCCATGTGCGGCGACCTCCGTGGCGACGCTGCCCTGGGGCCGGCTGAAGGGCCTGTTCCGGGACTGAACACCGGGACGGCGCGCGCTGGCACCGCCGGACACCGCGGTCGAATCGCCCGCCCCGCGTGCCGATGAGGGGAGAAGGTGCGCCCGACAGCCCCCGCGAATGGAGACCGGCATGAACCGAATGGCGACGACGCTGGCCGTCCTTCTGCTCGCGTGGATGTCCCCCGCCCATGCCCAGGGCCAGACCTACGGCTGGACGATCAGCTCCAGCAACATCGATCCGCTGATGAACAGCGGGTCCGTGACCGGAGGACCGCAGAGCCTGTACCTGTGGCTGGACTGCGCCGCCCCGGAGGGCATGACGGCGGCGGAGTTCGACGTCCAGCTCCCGCCCGGCGTGCTGAACTTCGGCTTCACCACCCAGAACGGCTTCCTGAATGCCGGCGGCGCGGGCAACCTGCTGCTGGCCGTGGGCGCCTGTCCCACGGGGCCCGTGGTGGCCGGATCGTGGACCGTGTTCAACACGGCGGCGGGCGACTACTGCCTCGTGGCCTCCACGGGCTCCGGCACGATCGCCACGGTCGACTGCGACGTGGTGACCCCGGGCGTGTGGCCGATCACGCAGCGCGGGTACAGCACGACCGGGACCGCGCCGTGCACGGACGCGCTGTGCGTGATCGCGATCGAGCCGACGACCTGGGGCGGGGTGAAGAGCCTGTACCGCTGATGCGCGGAGGCCCTACGGGAACGTCCCCGGCATGATCTCCTGGAGCGCGCGCAGCAGCAGGCGCCGCGCGCGTTCCAGTTGCCGGCGGTGCACGGGCTCCTCGGACGAATTCCACAGGAACGCGAACGACGCGGGTACCGAATCCGCGCTCCTCACCCGCGCGGACCGGTTCGCGAGCACCTCGAGAAGCTCCTCGGCCGCCCACGTGTCCGGTCGCGTGCGGTCCAGTTCCGTCCAGATCTCCCGCAACGAGAAGAGCAGCTCCTGGATATCGTGCAGGGCCGCCCCGTGGCGCAGCAGATGCCGGACCACACGCTCGATCTCCGGGAGCTCCGCGAACGACTCCAGCGGCGGGCGCTTGAGCGCGCGCCCGCGCGACCGCAGGGACTTGGGCAGGAAGGTCAGGGGGTCCTCGGCCCCGTGCTGGCCGAGCCATCGGAAGGCGCCGCGGATGGGGCCGCCGTCGTACCCGATCCCCCAGGCTTCGGCGTACTCGGCCGGCCCGGCCCCGTGCGGAGGCGGCCCCCACGGCGCCGTGACGCGGTTGAACCGCGACAGCGGGTAGATGTCCTTGGGGAGCGGCTGCTCCAGAAAAGCCGCGACGAGCTCGGCTCCCGTCCGGTACGCGCTGCGGGTGTCGTGCACGGTTCACCCTCCTGCGGACGCGGGTGGCTTCCCGGGCGCGCGGCGCTCGCGGAAACCCACCGGCGGCGGCGGGGAGGGGGCGCGGCCCTTCGGCTGCGGATGACGCAGCATCCCACGGACGCCGTCGCAGGACAAGGCCGAGGGTCGGGCGGCTGCAGGTCCGGCGGCCGAGGGTCGGTCGACCCGACCCGAGCCGGATCCGGCGCCCCGCTGGACCCACCCCGCCTCATCCCCTAGATTCCGGGCGAGGCAGCGGGGACGCAACCCCGGGGGAGGGTGAAATGGCCACGACGGAACAGGGAATCCCGGCCGGGATCGCCGCGATCGGACGCGACATCGGCCCGGGGTACGGCGATCTCGCCGACATGACCCCCGCATCGCCCCTGCGCGCGGAGTGGGTGGCCGCGCGCGCGGGCGACCCGGTGCGCACGCAGATGCGCTACGCGCGCGACGGCCGCGTCACCGAGGAGATGTGGGTGGTCGCGCAGCGCGAGGGGCTGGACCCGTCGTTCGTGCGCGACGAGGTGGCCCGCGGGCGGATGATCATCCCCGCGAACCGGAACCACCCGAACCTGATCCCGATGGGCATCGGGATCCACGCGCGCTGCAAGATCAACGCGAACATCGGCAACAGCGCGGTGACCTCGGACGTGGACGGGGAGCTGGAGAAGCTGCGCCGCTGCATCAAGTACAAGGCCGACACGGTGATGGACCTGTCCACGGGCGGCGGGATCGACGAGATCCGCCGTGCGGTGATCGCGCACAGCCCCGTGCCGGTGGGCACCGTCCCGGTGTACCAGGCGGTGCAGGAGGTGCGCCGCGCGCAGGACCTCACCGGGGACGGTCTGGTGGAGACCATCCGCCGGCAGGCCGAGCAGGGCGTGGACTACATGACGATCCACGCGGGCGTGCTGCGCAAGCACCTGCCGCTGGTGGACCGGCGCATCACGGGGATCGTGAGTCGCGGCGGATCCATCATGGCGATGTGGATGCTGACCCACCGGCGGGAGAACCCGCTGTACGAGCGCTTCGACGACATCCTGGAGATCTGCCGCGCGCACGACGTGTCGCTCTCGCTCGGCGACAGCCTGCGCCCCGGGTGCCTGAACGACGCGTCGGACGCGGCGCAGTTCGCGGAGCTGGACGTGCTCGGCGAGCTGACGCGGCGCGCGTGGGAGCAGGACGTGCAGGTGATGGTGGAGGGGCCGGGGCACGTGCCGCTGGACCAGATCCCCATGAACATCGCGCGTCAGATCGAGGTCTGCAACGAGGCGCCGTTCTACGTGCTGGGTCCGCTCGTGACGGACGTGGCGCCCGGGTACGACCACATCACGTCCGCCATCGGGGCGGCCGTGGCCGGCCAATGCGGCGCCGCCATGCTGTGCTACGTGACCCCGAAGGAGCACCTGGGGCTGCCGAAGCCCCACGACGTGCACCAGGGGATCATCGCCTACCGGATCGCCGCGCACGCGGCGGACGTGGCCCGGCAGCGGCCGGGCGCCCGGGAGTGGGACGACGCCATCTCCCGGGCCCGGTACACGTTCGACTGGAACGAGCAGTTCGCCCAGTCCATGGACCCCGAGGTGGCCCGGTCCATGCACGACGAGGACCTCCCGCACGAGGCCTTCAAGACCGCCGAATTCTGCTCGATGTGCGGCCCGAAGTTCTGTTCGATGAAGATCTCGCAGGCCGTGGACGAGTACAATCGCTCGTTGCAAGCTGGAGGCGCCGCTCGCCCGGCCACCCGGTGACTTCGAAGTCACCGGGCGCATGATCGAGTGCCTCCGGCGGACGCGTGGCCTCGAGTCCACGGCGTGGACGGGGATCACGCGGGCATTCCACGAAGGGGAAGGACGATGCCCCGGCACCCGTTCCGCGTCGCGCTGCTCCTCGCGATCCTCGTCACCGCGCCGCTCGCCGGCTGCGGCAAGGACGACAATCCCGCGGACCCGGAGCCGGATCCCCCCGGCCCGCCGCCCGGCTATTCGACCGCGGCGGAGGCCGTCCAGGCGTGGGCCCAGGCCCTGTCTGCGAAGGACCCGGTGGCAGTGGACAAGCTGCTCGAGCCGGATCCCGCCGGGCGCACGGCGGCCGGTTTCCGGTTCTACCCGCCGTCGCAGGACATCGGGGACTTCCCCTGGATGACGGAGGAGTCCTGGTCGCGCGCGGAGGAGCTGGCCATGCTGGGCCACATGATGGATTCCACGTTCGTGAGCCAGGAGACCGGGAACTCCATCGACTCCATCGAGGCCGAGCTGGAAATCACCTCCGCGACGGAAACGGATGAGGGGACGCTCGTCGCCGCCGCCGCGGCGTTCCAGGTGCTCTGGGCCGCGAACAGCGGGGTCTTCGTCGACGTCCGGCTGGAGATCCTCCTGGTGAAGAACGCGGAGGGCTACTTCGTCATGCGGTCGATGCGGGAGCTGCCGCTGTTCGCCGGCGGCCGGGAAGAGGCGTCGCCCGAGCCCGCCTCGTGGGCCCTCGTCAAGGCCCAGTATCGGTAGCGTTGTGGTTCGAAGATTGGGGGCGATCGGACTCAAGTGATTGCCCCGGAATGATTTGGAACGTTACGCCACCCGGCCGTCCGGAACCGGCCGGCCCCCTTGGGTTTGCCGGGCGCCAGGCACAATCTGCGAACCACTCTTTATCGGTGCGTCGTCCGGAGCCCGGGCGCGACCCGCGGACCGTGCCCCCCGGGGTGGCAACTCCCGCGACCGTTGCTATATTCCGTTCGGGCGCGCCCGCCGGTCCTTCCCGCCATGTCCCTCGCCGGAAGCGCCCCGAGGAGAAGGACTTGAGACGATCGCTCCGGACCGGCGTGCTCGGCGCCGCCGTCCTTCTGGCCGGCTGCGGGGATGACTCCTCCGGCCCGAACCAGCCGCCTCCCCCGGACCTGTCCACGCCCCGCGCGGCCATCCGATCGCTGGCGGACCAGTACAGCCGGCGCGAGTACGACGCCGTCGTGGCCATGCACACCCCGGACTTCCGGTTCTACCCGGCGCAGCCCGAGTCGATCCCGTTCCTGGAACCGGGGGAGGACTTCTGGGACTTCGCCCGGGAGACCCAGATCCTGGAGCGGCTCCTCGTACCGGAGCGCATCAGCTGGCTGGACCAGGTCCTGCTGGAGCCCACCCTGGACGAGGTGGTGGACTCCACCGCCACGTTGACCCGCATCACGGCGAAGACCGATCTGACGTTCCTCGTGGGCCAGGTGCAGCTCGTGCATTCGCGCTCCTGGGTGGACTACTTCTACGAGAAGTCCGCGGACGGGAGCTGGCTCCTGGCCGAACAGCGGGAGCGACTGTACCCGGGTTCGGGGCTCACGTACGCGCAGTTGAAGACCCAGGTGGAGGACCCGCCGGCCGTGACCACCTTTCCGGTGGATCCCGGCGGGATCACGAGCACGGGCGCGACCCTCGCCGGTCGGGTGGTCGCGAACGGCCTCGCGTCGACGTACTGGTTCGAGTGGGGGACCACTCCGGCGTTCGGCTCCTCCAGCACTCCGCAGAGCGCCGGCAGCGGCACCGGTCCGGTGGACCACGAGCACGCCGTCACGGGCCTCACGCCCGACACGCTGTACTACTACCGCATCGTGGCGCAGAGCCTCTGGGGCACCAGCCGCGGCCTGGAGCGGAACTTCACCACGGATCCCTGACCGGGTTCCGGCGCTCTGGTAGGCTGTGCGCATGAGCCTGCCGCTCCGCCGTCCGGACATCCCTTCGGTCATGGGCGCCATGGTCATCCGTGCCCACGGCGGCCCCGAGGTCCTGGAGTGGGCCGAGATCCCGCGCCCGGTGCCGGGACCGCGCGAGGTCCTGGTGCGGGTGGAGGCGTGCGGCCTCAACCACCTGGACCTCTGGACACGACGCGGCCTGCCCGGACGGCCGGTGGAATTCCCGCACGTCCTGGGGAACGAACCCGTCGGCGTCGTGGAGGAGCGCGGCGCGGACGTGGACGTGCCCACGGTCGGCCAGCGCGTCGTGGTGGCGCCGGGCCAGCTCGAGCGGTTCCACGCGGACCGCTCCGGATGGGATGCGCGCTTCCCGGACTACCGCGTCATCGGGAGCCGCGGGCCCGGCGGGTACGCGCACTACGTGCGCGCGCACGCCGAGAACGTGCTGGCCGTATCCGATCGCTGGAGCCCCGAGGAGTGGGCGGCCACGCCGCTCGTCTTCCTCACGGCGTGGCACATGCTCGTGGCGCGGGCGCGACTGGTGCCCGGCGAGACCGTCCTCGTGATCGGCGCCGGATCCGGCGTGGGCAGCTCGGCCATCCAGGTGGCGGCGCATTCCGGCGCGCGGGTCGTCGCGACCGCGGGGACGGACGCGAAGCTGGCGCGCGCGCGCGAGCTCGGCGCGCACGACGTCGTGAGCCACGCGGACGAGGACTGGCCGAAGCGCGTGCGCGCCGCGACCGGCGGCCGCGGCGTCGACGTGGTGGTGGAGCACGTGGGCGAGGCGGTCTTCGCGAAGGCCGTGTCCACGCTGGCCTACGGCGGGCGCCTCGTGACCTGCGGCGCCACGACGGGCGTGCAGGCGGAGGTCCTCCTGAACCACCTGTTCGCGAAGCAGCTCTCGCTCCTGGGCAGCTACATGGGCGACTTCGCGGAGCTGAAGCAGGTGATCGCGCTGCTGGAGGCGGGCAAGCTGCACCCCGTGGTGGACCGCGTGTTCCCGATCCGCGAGGCCGCGGCCGCGCACCGGCGCATGGAAGCGCGCGAGCACTTCGGCAAGATCGTGCTTCGTCACGGGGCGGCATAGCGCGGCATCCGGCGCACCCGCCTCCACCCGGCCGTTCCGCCGCGTCCGCCGCGTCCGCCGCGCTACGCCGGGGGTTCCCCGGCGGGCGCGGACAGGAAGTCCCGCACCACCTGCAGGAAGGTCTCGCCGTACCGGTCGAGCTTGCGCTCGCCCACGCCGTGGATGTCGGACAGGTCGCGCAGGGACGTGGGGCAGCGGCTCGCGATCTCCAGGAGGGTGCGGTCGGCGAAGACCACGTACGGCGGGACCTGCTGCTCGCGGGCGATCTCCAGGCGCCTCGCGCGCAGGAGCTCGAAGAGGGACCGGGCGGAAGCCTCGTCCAGCGCGGACCCGGCGGTGGGGATGACCGGGGCGACGCGCCGGGACCGCGCGCCGCGCTTCGGGGGGGCCGGGTCCTTGCGGAGCTGCACGGGGAGCTCTCCGCGCAGGACGGCGCGCGACTCGCCGGCGAGCCGAAGCCCGCCGTGGCCGTCCACGTCCACCGCGAGAAGTCCTGCCGCCACGAGCTGGCGGAAGATGGACTGCCACTCGTGCCGGTCCCGGTCCTTGCCCACGCCGAAGGTGGGGATGCGGTCGTGGCCGAAGCGGCGGATGCGCTCCGTGTCCTGGCCGAGGAGCACGTCGATGAGGTAGGCCTGCCCGAAGATCTGATCCGTGCGCACCACCGCGGACAGCGCCATCTGCGCGGCCTCCGTGCCGTCGAAGACCTCCGGCGGCGAGAGGCAGTTGTCGCAGTTCCCGCAGGTGAAGGGCTCCTCGTCCGCGAAGTACTCCAGGAGCACCTGCCGCCGGCAGCGCGGCGTCTCGCAGTAGCCCAGCAGCGCACTCAGCTTGTGGTGCTCCACGCGGCGGCGCGTCTCGTCGCCGCCCTCGTCGATGAGCCGGCGCAGCAGCGCCACGTCGCCGACGCCCCACGTCATGCTGGCGGTGGCGGGGAGGCCGTCGCGGCCGGCGCGCCCCGTCTCCTGGTAGTACGCCTCCATGCTCTTCGGCGGGTCCATGTGGTGCACGAAGCGGACGTCGGGCTTGTCGATGCCCATGCCGAACGCGACGGTGGCGCAGACCACGCGGACCTCGTCGTTCACGAAGCGGTCCTGGTTCCGACGGCGCGTCTCCGCATCCAGGCCCGCGTGGTACGGCAGGGCCGCGATGCCCTCCGACACGAGGAACGCGCAGGTCTCCTCCGTGCGCTTGCGCGACAGGCAGTACACGATGCCCGAGTCCCCCGCGTGCTCGTCCCGGATCAGCCGCAGGAGCTGGCGGCGCGGTTCCGCCTTCGGGGCGACCAGGTACCGGATGTTCGGGCGGTCGAAGCCGGAGACGAAGCGCCGCGCGTCCGCCAGGGCCAGCTTGTCCGCGATCTCCCGGCGCGTGGGCGGGTCCGCGGTGGCCGTGAGCGCGATGCGCGGCACGTCCGGCCAGCGCCCGTGCAGGATGGAGAGCTGCAGGTACTCCGGCCGGAAGTCGTGCCCCCACTGGGACACGCAATGGGCCTCGTCGATCGCGAACAGCGCGAGCGGCACTTCGGCGAGGCGACCGAGGAAGCGGTCCGTGAGCAGGCGCTCCGGCGCCACGTACAGCAGATCAAGCTCCCCCGCGTGCATCCGCGCCAGCACACGGCGGCTCTCCGCCTCGTCCAGGCCGGAGTGGAGGCACGCGGCGCGCACGCCCAGCTCGCGCAGCGCCGTGACCTGATCGTGCATGAGCGCGATGAGCGGGCTCACCACCAGACCCAGCCCGGGTCGCACGATGGCGGGGATCTGGTAGCAGAGCGACTTGCCCGAGCCGGTGGGCATGAGCACGAGCGCATCGCCGCCGGCCACCACGTGGTCGACGATCTCCTCCTGCAGCCCGCGGAAGTCCGCGAACCCGAACACGGAGTGCAGGACCGCGCGCGGCTCCGATCCCGTGCCGGCGCGCACCGGCGCCGCCCGCCCGACCTCCACCCGCTGCCCTCCCGGTTCCGGAACCGCCGCCGCGTCAGCCGCGACGGCGCGCCAGCCTCACGACCGCGTCGAAGTGCGCCTTCTCCACCGGCTGCACGGAGAGGCGCATGCCCCGCTTCAGGAGCAGCATGCCGTCCAGCGCGTCGTTCGCCTTGAGCTCCGCCAGCGTGACGATGCGCGGCAGCTTCTCCACGAACTCCACGTCCACCGCGAACCAGGCCGGCTTCGCCGGATCCGAGTCCGGATCGTGGTACTTCGACCGGCGGTCGAAGGCGGACGCGTCCGGATACCCCTCCGAGGCCACGCGGGCCAGCCCCACCACGCCCGCCGGATCCGTGCTGGAGTGGTAGAAGAGGACCCCGTCCCCGGGCTTCATGCCGTCCCGGAGGAAGTTCCGTGCCTGGTAGTTCCGCACCCCGTCCCAGCGCGTCGTGCCGTCCCGGGCCAGGTCGTCGATGGAGTAGCTGCCGGGCTCGCTCTTCACCAGCCAGTATCGCTTCGGCACGCTGCGGCTCCCGGGGTGTCGGAGAGGAACGGGCGCCAGTGTACTCGCCGGCCCGGATCCGTCCACCCCCCGAACCTGTGAAGCGGCGGCGGATCCAGGCGGGGGCGGCGGCGGGATCCGGGCCGCCGGCGGGTCCGCGGCGACCCGGCGGCCCTGGGGAACGCGGCCCGGTCGGCCGCGGATCCGTGCCCCCGATCCCCGGCGGCAGCGTCCCGGCGGCACGTCGGCCATGCAACACGGACCGCGGACGACCCTGTTGCATCGATCCGTCCGGGATGACAAGAAACAGGTCCGTCGATGACAAAAGCCCTTGCACTGCCGCGGGTCGCGGTCCAGTATGCACCGGTTGTCGGATCGCGGTGCACGTCACTCCTGCGCGATCCCCATGACCCGACAGGTCCTCGCCGTCCGGCGCGGGGAATGCGGTCGCTGCAAGCCGTCATTCCGCCGCAAGGGCAGGGGTGCGTCGAGCGCCCCGAGCCGGATGTTCCGGTCTGCCCATGCCGCTCCGGAGGGGACCCGCGCGACCACGAGGTGTGCAAGGCGCCCGCCCGGCGCGTTTCCGGCCGTGCCGTGGGGCGCTCCCCCAAACCTCCAGGAGTCCCTTCATGCAACGACTCATCGCGGCGACGCTTCCGGCGGTCCTGCTGCTGCTCGCGGCCTCCGCCGCGCCGGCGGCCATCGTCACGGTTCCCGGCGATCAGCCCTCCATCACCGCCGCGGTCAACACGGCCGCTGCGGGCGACACGGTTCTCGTGAGCTCCGGGACGTACAACGAGAACGTCCTCGTGAACAAGAACCTCACGCTGCTGTCCACGGGCGGGCGTGCGGTCACCACCATCCAGGGCCAGACCGGACTCGGCGCCCTTGGCGCGATCCAGGTGACCGGCGGCACCACCGGCGTCCGCATCGGCGACACGGGACAGGGCTTCACGATCCTCGGGATCGACAACGGGAACCCCGGCATCGAGAACGCGGCCATCTACTTCCAGGGCGGGCACTCGAACGCCGTGATCATGGACAACGAGATCGTGGCCGACGGGGACCACGGGCTCCTGACGGAGTACGGCGCCGCCATCACCGGCTTCGTGATCTCGGGCAACGAGTTCTCCGGGTCCACGTTCTTCGATCCGCCCTCGGGGTACGGATTCGACGACCAGTTCAGCCAGCCGAACCGCCCTCGGCAGCTCGTGACGATGGGCTGCGGCGGCGGCTGTGCCAGCACGAGCGGCATCACCTTCACGAACAACGTGATCTCGGGCACGGCGGGCGGCATCAACGTCTCGCTGAACGAGCAGGGGAACACGCTGGTCACGATCGACGCCACGAACGCGGTGATCACGGGGAACCAGTTCGTGGGGACCACCACGCGCTTCGCCACGAGCCTGCGTGCGCGCGGTCCGGCCTGCACGATCTCCGGGAACACGTTCTCGTCGGCGGGGCTCACGCCCACCACCGGGCACGTGTACGTGCAGAACTCCGGCCAGACCACGGGCGCGGTGGCCGCGGCCAACACCTTCGACAAGGGCGTGTACGTGGACGCGGCGGTCGGCACGATCGGCTTCGTCATCCAGAACGCCGTCCTCGCCGTGCCGGCCGGCACGACGATCGACGTGCTGCCCGGCACGTACACGGAGCAGGTGGTCATCGACGGGAAGAACCTGACGCTGCGCGGCAGCGGCAAGGCCGTCACCACGATCGCGGCGCCTCCGGTCCTCGCGACGACGTTCACCACGCCGGCCAACAACAAGCCCGTGGTCACGGCGGCGAACGCCTCGAACGTCGTGATCCGGGACTTCACGATCGACGGCATGGGCGTCGGCAACGCGAACAACCGGTTCGAGGGCGTGGCCTTCTGGGAGGCCGGCGGCGCGCTGCTGGACTGCGACGTCGTGCGCATCCGGGACACCCCGGCGTCCGGCGTGCAGCACGGCATCGGGATCTACGCCTTCAACCTGAGCGGCGGTCCGTTCTCGCTGGAGGTGGGCGGCTGCTCCGTGACGGACTACCAGAAGAACGCCATGGCGCTCTCCGGCGTCGGGCTGACCGTGGACGTGCACGGTTGCACCACGGTCGGCGCCGGCGACATCGCCTACACGGCGCAGAACGGCATCCAGGTCAGCTTCGGGGCCGGTGGCTCCGTGAGCGACTGCTCGGTGTCGAACCTGCGCTACACGCCCCTGTCCACGGTGGCCAGCGGGCTCCTCATGTACCAGGGCACCACCGTGGACGTCTCCGACGTGGCGCTCGTGGACGCGCAGGAGGCGGTCTACTACACCGACACCTCCGGCAGCATCGACGGCGTCTCGGTGTCCTTCGTCGTCAGCCAGCCGGACTACGACGGCGTCTCGGTGTACAACGCCACCGCGCTCGCGCGCGCGGAGGAGGGCCGGCCCGTGCCGGCGCCGTTCGTGGAGCAGTACGCGCCGGCGCGCGGCCTGCGCGCGTCCATCACGGTGAACCTGTCCAACGGCTGCCTGACGGGCACCGGCGGCGTGGGCACCACCGGGATCTGGGCCGGCTCGGCCTCGTCGCCGCTCGACGTCAACGTGTCGAACATGACGGTGACGAACTGGGGCTACGGCGTCGTGGCGGCCGGCGCCTCCGTGTCGCTGGACGTCACGTCCTCCAGCATCGCCGGGAACCTCGTGAGCGGCTACGACAACACCGGCTCGGGCGCCGCTCAGAACGCGGCGTTCAACTGGTGGGGCGCGGCGAACGGGCCCGGCGGGGACGGCGGCGGCGCCGGGGACGTGGTGGCGAGCGTGGGCGGCGAGGTGACCTTCGCGCCGTACCTCACGAGCGGATCGTCCTCGACGCCGTGCGCGTTCACGCCGACCGGGAACGTCGTGGCGCCCAACCCGGGCGTCGTGTGCGTGTCCACGGCCACCCCGTGCGTGACGGTGCCGATCGACATCACGCGCACGGACACGGCCGGGATGCGCGGGTTCAGCGTGACGTTCACGCTCAGCCCGGAACTGAAGCTGTGCTCGGGGCTGGCGTCCGTGATGCAGGGGACGTACCTGAGCGGCCTGCCGGCCCTGACCGTGTTCCAGGTCGTGCCGAACGGCGGGAACTCCTACACCGCCGACGGCTCGATCCTCGGCCTGCCGTGCGGGCAGACGGCGCCGTCGGGCACGCTGTTCACGATCGACGTGGCGGACTCCCTCGCGGTCCCCGGCACGGGCACGATCACGATCAACAGCGTCATCCTGCGTGACTGCGCCAACGCGCCGATCCCGGCCACGCCGGGCGCCGCCGCGCTGATCACGGTGGACGGGACCGGTCCCGTGGCGATGGCGGGCGTGGCCGCCGCGCAGGTGAAGGCCGGCAACACGGCCGGCGCCGACACCACCGGCATCACGATCACGTTCACGCCGCCGGGCGACGCGGTCTCCTTCGAGGTCTGGGCGGCCCCGTACGGGAACTACCCCGAGTACGATGACGCTCCGGGCTCCGGCTCCGTGCCGGTGGCGCCGGTCGGCTACCCGCCGGGCGGTCCGTGGCAGCTCACGGGCGTGACGGCCAGCGGGCAGAACGCGTACCTGGCCGATCGGGACTTCTGGTACTTCGTGGCGTACTCGTGGGACGCCTGCGGGAACGTCTCCGCCGTGTCGAACATGACGGGCGGGACGTTGAACTACCATCTCGGGGACGTGCACGACGGCGGGTTCCCGGGGCAGGGCGACAACCTGGTGGACATCGCGGACATGAGCCATCTCGGCGCGAACTACGGCATCACGCTGGGCGTGTCCGACCCGCTGGGGCACCTGGACGTCGGCCCCACGGCGGACTACTCCGTGGACGAGCTCCCGACCACGGACAACAAGGTCGACTTCGAGGACCTGATGATGTTCGCCATCAACTACGGGCAGGTCAGCCGCACGGTGCCGCTCGCCTCGGGCGAGGCCGTGCTGGAGGATCCGCGCCTCGTGATGGCGATCGAGAGCGTCGGGGATCGCGTCCTCGCGCGGCTCTCGCTGGATGACCACGGCGATCTGGTCCAGGGCATCCACGCGCAGGTCACGTGGGATGCGGCGGCGCTGGAGCTCGCCGGCGTGACCCGCGGCGGCCTCGCCGACGGCGGGGCGTTCCTCGGCACGATCCCGGCGGACGGCTCCGTGGCGGTGGACCTGGCGCGGCTCGGACAGGGCGCCACGTTCCACGGCAACGGCGAGGTGGCGGTGCTCGAGTTCCGGCGCATCGCCGGCAACGCGACGCCGGTGCTCGCGGATGCGGCGCTGCGGGACGCGCACAACCGGCCGGCCACGCGCCGTCCGGATGCCGGCACGACGGAGCCCGCCGTGGTGACGTCGGCGCCGGAGATCACGCACGTGCAGCTCCTGGGCGCGCGGCCGAACCCGTTCGCGCAGTCCACGGACATCCGGTTCGCGCTGCCCGCGGCGTCCGCGGTGACGGTGCGGATCCACGACGTGGGCGGCCGCCTCGTGCGGACGCTCGTGGACGGTCCGCTCGCCGCCGGGCAGCACACGGCGCGCTGGGACGGCCGGACGGATTCCGGGGATCGTGCGGGCAGCGGCATCTACTTCTACTCGTTCCGGGCCGGCGACGTGCGCGAGACCCGGAAGCTCGTGCACACGCGGTAGCCCGTCGTGCGGGGGGGCGGGGGCTCCGGCCCCCGCCCCGGCCGCAGACCGAGGAGGTGGCCATGAACCCCTGGCGACAGGAAGTCCTTCCGCTCGCGACGTGCGGTCTGCTTCTCCTCGCCTCTCCGGGATGGAGCGCACCGGATACGGTGCACGTGACGTTCGACCCGCCCGAAGCGGTCATCGAGTGCATCGGTCCCGTGCACATCACCGTGGACTCCGCCGCGACCGACCTCCGGGGCTTCTCCCTCGTGGTGGAGTTCGATCCCCTGATCGTGGAGGTCGACGACGTGGACGAGGGGCCGCTGCTCGCGGGGGCCGGCTGCCCGTCGTTCCTGCAGGCGTTCTACACCCCCGGCGCGGACTCGCTGGTCATCGACGCGGCGTCCCTGGGGTGCTCCATGAGCGGCGCCGGCGCGATCCTCACGATCCAGTTCCGTCGAACGCCGCCGAGTCCCCAGGTCGTCACCCCGGTGTCCCTGCGCCGCGCGGTCCTGCGCACCGGGGACAACGAGACGATTCCGTACACGACGGCGCCCGGGGAGATCACGGCGTTCTGCCCGATCGCGGTGGAGCCCACGACCTGGGCGCGAACGAAAGCGGAGTACCGCGACGAGGCGTCCCCGTGAACGCGGTGCGGGGGCTCGTCGCCGGAGCGGTGCTGGTCGCGGGGCCGGCCGCGGCCACCGCCCCCGTCCCGTTCCACGCGTTCCTCGCGCCGGATACCTCCGTGGCGGCCGTGGGCGCCACGTTCGTCGTGGCGTTCCGCGCGGGCGATCCCGCGGAGCACTTCAATGCCTACCGCGTGCGGCTGCAGTTCGATCCGTCGCTCGTGGAGTTCGTCTCCGTGGCGGAAGGCTCCCTCATGATCGGCGGGGCGCCGTTCCGCTGGACGGTCCCCACGTCCACGGACTCCACGGTGACCTACGACCACGTGCTGATGGGGGCCGGGCTGTACGTGAGCGGTCCCGGCGAGCTCAGCCGCTTCACCTTCCGCGCGCTCGCGGACGGCGTGTCCGCGATCGACATCACCTCGGATCCGCACTGCACGTTCTACGACAACGGGCTGTGCGTGAACGACGACCCCGGGCAGGCCTTCCCGCGGACGGTGACGCTGGAAGGGGCGGTGGCCGTGACCGGGAGCCCCCCGCTGTCGGCGCCTCCGACCGGCGACGCGGCGGGGCTCTCGTTCCGGCCCAACCCCACCCGCGGCGGGGGGGAGCTGCGATTCGACCGCTCGACGCCGGGCGGGGCGGCGCGCGTGACGATCGTGGACGTGGCCGGCCGGCGCGTCCGGGAGCGGGCGTGGCCGGCGGCCCCCGCCGGGCCCCTGACATGGGCATGGGACGGGCGCGACGCTTCCGGCGCCCCGGTCCCGGCGGGCGTGTACTTCGCCCGGGTGGAGGACGGCGCCCGCGTGCGGCTCGCGCGCATCGTGCGGCTGCCGTAGCGCAGTACCGGAGCGCGCAGTCCTCTGCGTCCGGAGCCGCCCTCCGCGGCGGACGGCGCCCCGCCTTGACCGGGCCGGGCCCGCTGGCTAACGTCGTCCATCCCCTGACCCGAGAATCCGGCGCGCCCCTCCTGCCGCCGTGCCCTCCGGAGGCGCCGTGACCCTCGAGAGCATCCTGCTCGACGACATCCTCCCGCGCGTGGAGAAGCCGAGCCGCTACCTCGGCAACGAGCTGAACGTCGTCCGCAAGGAGCGCCGTCCCGGCGATCTCCGGGTGGCCCTGGCGTTCCCGGACCTCTACGACGTGGGGCTCTCGAACCTCGGCATCCTCATCCTGTACCGGATCCTGAACGGGATGGACGGCGTCGTGGCGGAGCGGGCGTACGCGCCGGGCATGGACCTGGAGGCGGCGCTGCGCGCGCGCGGGCTGCCGAGCTTCAGCTGGGAGACGAAGACCGCGCTCTCGGAGTTCGACGCGATCGGCTTCTCCATCCAGTACGAGCTGGCGGCCACGAACATCCTGACCATGCTGGATCTCGCGGGGATCCCCTTGCGCGCCGAGGACCGCGACGACGACGACCCCATCATCCTGGCCGGCGGGCCGTGCGTGTACCACCCGGAGCCGTACGCGCGCTTCATCGACGCGTTCGTGATCGGCGACGGCGAGGAGGCGGTCGTCGGGTTCGCGAAGGTGCTGCAGGAGACGCGGGGGATGCGCCGGCACGAGCGGCTCGCGGCGCTCACCGAGGTGCGCGGCGTGTACGTGCCGCTCCTGTACCCCACGGTGACGGGCGCGGACGGCACGATCCTCCCGGATCCCGCCGGCCCGCGCATCCGCAAGGCCCTGATCCGGGACATGAACACGGCGCCCTTCCCCACGGACTACATCGTGCCGTACACGCAGCAGGTGCACGACCGCGTGTCCATGGAGGTGCTGCGCGGCTGCACGCAGGGCTGCCGCTTCTGCCAGGCGGGCATGACCTACCGGCCGGTGCGGGAGCGCTCGCTCGAGACCGTGGGGAAGCTGCTGGAGGAGACGCTGCGCAAGACCGGCTACGACGAGATCTCGCTGTCCAGCCTGTCCACGTGCGACTACTCGCAGGTGAAGCTGCTCGTGGAGAACGCGGTGCAGCAGCTCACGCCCATGGGCGTGGCGGTCACGCTGCCGTCCATCCGCACGGACTCCTTCTCGGTGGACCTCTCGGACATGGTGGCCACCGCGAAGAAGTCCGGCATCACGTTCGCGCCGGAGGCGGCCACGCCGCGCCTGCGCGCGCTCATCGACAAGTGGATCCCCGACGAGGAGCTGCTGCGCACCACGGCTTCCGTGTTCTCGCGCGGCTGGCACAAGGTGAAGCTGTACTTCATGATCGGGCACCCCACCGAGACGGACGAGGACGTGGAGGCCATCGCGCGGCTGGCCAAGCGCGTGATCGACCAGGGCCGGAAGCTCTGCCCCGGCGCCGCCGTGAACCTGGGCGTGTCCACGTTCGTGCCGAAGCCGTTCACGCCGTTCCAGTGGGAGCGGCAGATCGACATCGCGGAGACGCGGCACAAGCAGGACGTGCTCCGCCGAACCCTCCGGGACCGCGGCATCAAGCTGCGGATGCACGAGGCGGAGAACAGCTGGCTGGAGGGCATCGTGTCCCGCGGGGACCGCCGCGTGGGCGAGCTGTTCGAGCTGGCGTGGCGCGAGGGCTGCCGCCTGGACGGCTGGAGCGAGTACTTCGACTTCGCGAAGTGGGAGCGCGCCGTGGAGACGTGGGGGCAGGACCCGGCGCACCTGCTGCGCGAGCGGAGCCCGGACGAGCCGTTGCCCTGGGACCACATCGACATCCTGATCACGAAGGAGTACCTGCGGAAGGACCTGGCGAAGGCGAAGGAGCGCGAGCTGGAGCAGGCGCTCACGTCGGACTGCCGGAACGGCTGCCACGTGTGCGGCGTCATCCATGACGAGAAGCAGCTCTGCCACACGATGATCCGCACCTACAAGGGCGGGAGGAAGCAGGAGACGTCGTGGGCGCGGCGCCCGGCGCCGAAGTCCGTCTGGGCGGAGCCGGAGGCGGCGCGGCTGCGCTTCCGCTTCGCGAAGGGCGAGGACGTCCGGCTCCTGGCGCACCTGGAGCTGCAGAGCGCGATGCAGCGCACCCTGCGGCGCGCGGAGGTGCCGGCGGCGTACTCGCAGGGCTTCTCGCCGCACATGAAGCTGGCCTTCGCGGACGCGTTGCCGGTGGGCGTGTCCAGCGAGGGCGAGTACGCCGACGTGCGGCTGCGCGCGGACCTGGACCCCGCGGAGTTCGTGCGGCGGATGAACGCGGCGTGCCCGGAGGGCCTGCGCGTGCTGGCGGCCACGCGGATCGCGCCGGACGCGGGCTCGCTCACGGCCCGCGTGGAGGCGGCGCGCTACCGCGTGGGCCTGGGCCGGCTGGGGCTCGCGGAGGACGAGGTGCGCGCGAACGTGCAGGCGTTCCTGGCCGCGGAGTCCTGGGTGGTCACGAAGACACGGAAGATCCGCCGCGGCGAGAAGTCCACCGAGGTGGACGTGCGCGCGATGGTGGACTCGCTGGAGGTCGCGGGCGGCGCGGACGGGCCGTGGCTGGATCTCGTGATCGGGAAGCGCTCCGGGAACCTCGGCCGGCCGAAGGAGATCCTGGTGGCGCTGTTCGATCTGGACGCGGACCGAGTGCTGGACGCCCGCGTGCACAAGCTGGATTCCTTCGTGCTCTTCGACGGCCGGCTGGCCTCGGTCGGCGCCGGCTGGGCGGTGGCCGAGCGCTTCGACCCGTGGGCCCCGCGCCGGATCACGGCGGCGGCGGCGGGGGCCTGACGCG
>CAYYFX010000060.1:0-23205 GCA_964471155.1 uncultured Gemmatimonadota bacterium
ACATGCACAAGGAGGGCGCGGCCTTCCGGAGCATGATGAACTGCTTCGCCATCGCGGTCAGCCTCGGGCTGCAGTACGGCGTGCCGCTCGAGGAGTTCGTGGACGTGTTCACGTTCACGCGCTTCGAGCCGCACGGGCACACGGACCACCCGAACGTGCGCTTCTCCACGTCGGTGATCGACTACGTGTTCCGCGTGCTGGCCATGGAGTACCTGGGGCGCCACGACCTCGTGCAGGTGCCGCCGGCGGGCGCGGAGGAGGTGTCGGGCCCGATCGCCGCGCCCGTCCCGCCGCCGGCCGCGGTCCCGGCCGCGCACGCGGAGGACCGGCGCCCCACCGGCGGTCCCGCCGGGAACGGAACCGGGAACGGCAACGGCAAGGGCGCGCACCGCGCGGCGCCCGCGGCGGGCGTCACCGAGCAGCTCACGCTGGTGAGCAAGGACGCGCCGTTCTGCGACATGTGCGGGCACCTGACCGTGCGGAACGGCGCCTGCTACAAGTGCATCAACTGCGGCCAGTCCATGGGTTGCTCCTAGGGATCCCTCGCGAATCCCCGGGATGCGCGGGGCTGGACGCCGCGGGGCGGGGCCGGAAGGTCCCGCCCCGATCCGTTGCGCGCCGTCCCGCGGTCGTCCCCGGCCAGCGCGTCCGCGATCTCCGCGGCGGCGAAGGGGTCGCGTTCCGTCGCCCGCGCGTCCGCGAGCGCCGCGCGCGCCCCGGCGCCGCCGATCCGCCCCAGCGCCCACGCCGCATGGCCCCGCACGAGTCCCGCCGGATCCCCGCGCAGGGCGCGCGCGAGGGCCGGGACATCCGCCGGGTCGCGCCGGTTGCCCAGCGCGACGCACACGTTCCGGAGGAGGCCGTCGCGGCCGGCGCGCCGCACCGCGCTGCCGTGGAACCGGCGGGCGAAGGCCGCCTCGTCCAGCCGCAGCAGCTCCGCGAGGGAGGAGCCGAAGCGCGCCGCGTCGAACGCGAAGCGCGACTCGTGCGCGGCGACGGCGAAGCGGTTCCAGGGGCACACGTCCTGGCAGATGTCGCAGCCGAAGATCCACTCGCCCACGAGCGGCCGCAGCTCGCGGTCGATCGGCCCCTCCAGCTCGATGGTGAGGTAGGAGATGCAGCGGCGCGCATCCAGCGTGAACGGCGCGACGATCGCTCCCGTGGGGCACGCGTCCAGGCAGGCGGTGCACCGGCCGCAGCCGTCGCGCGGCGGGACGTCCCGCGCGGGCAGCGCGAGGTCCGTCACCATCTCGGAGACGAAGAACCACGAACCGGCATCCCGCGTGATCAGGTTCGTGTGCTTCCCGATCCAGCCGAGCCCGGCGCGCTCCGCCCACTCCTTCTCGAGGACCGGACGGGAGTCCACTGCGGTCGCCACCGTCGCGCCCGGGGCGGCGGCGCGCAGGAAGCGCGCGAGCCGGCGGGTCCGGCGGAGCAGCACCCCGTGGTAGTCGGCGCCCCAGGCGTAGCGGGACACGCGGCCGACCCAGGGCCGGGCCTCCTCCGGGGGTTCGGTGGCGTACGCCGTGAGCAGCGCGACCACGGTGCGGGCGCCGGGGAGGAAGCGCGCGGCGTCGGTCCGCCGGTCGGTCTCCCGCGCCATCCAGGCCATCTCGCCGTGCCGGCCCGCGGCCAGCCACGCCTCGAGCCGGTCGCGGTCCCGGCAGACGCCGGCCGGGACGAAGCCCACCCGGGTGAACCCCAGGCGTCGTGCCTCGTCCTCGATCCGGTCGCGCAGCGCCTCCGTCTCCATGGGGGGACGGTAGCACGGCGACGGCGCCCGTCCGCGTCTCCCCCGTGGTCGGCGGACCGCGCCGCGGTTAGCTTGGGCCGTGGAGGATCCCCCTGTGAACGAACCGGCAGCGTTCCCGGAGCGGCTCGGCGTGTTCCCGTTGCCGCAGGTCGTCCTGTTCCCGGACGCGCACCTGCCGCTGCACATCTTCGAGCCGCGCTACCGCGCGCTGGTCCGGGACGCGCTCGCCGGTGACGGCCGCGTCGTCATGGCCGTCCTGCAGCCCGGCTACGAGGCGGAGTACTACGGTTGCCCGCCGGTGCACCCGTGGGGCTGCGCCGGCCGCATCGTCCGGCACCAGCGGCTCGACGACGACACGTCGGACATCGTCCTGCGGGGGGAGCGCGTCGTCCGCATCGGCGAGTTCGTGCAGGACGCGCCGTACCGCATCGCGCGGGTGGAACCGCATCCGGCGGAGCGGGACTTCGCGGAGGCCCCCGGACAGCCGGAGCGCCTCGCCGAGCTGCGCGACCTCCTGGAGCGGGCGTGCCCCGGCGCGGTCAAGGCGCTGGAGACGCGCCTGGTGGTCCGGCCGGAGACGGACGGCGGGATGGAGCTCCTGCACACGCTCGCCTCCACCTTCCCGGTGAAGGTGGAGCGGAAGATCGAGTGGCTCGCCTGCGACGGCAGCCTCGACCGCTGGGAGCGCGTGCGCGACATGCTGCGGGGCGCGGCGATGGAGCGGGATCGCAAGTCGCGGTGCCTCGTGCGCTACTCCGACCTGACCCCGGACGACCCCAAGCACAACTGACGCGCCGCGTCAGCCTGGCTTGGCCGCGCCGGGCCGCGGCTGGATCCGGTAGATGCGGGCGGAGGCCGCGGCGGTGTCCAGGCGGGCGCCGGGGTCGGCGAGGAACCGGGACAGCGCGTCCAGCACGTTGCGCACGTCGATCGATGCCGCGGCGCACACCTCGCCGATCGTGCGGGACTCGTCCAGCGCCCCGCCGGAACAGCCCGAGCCGGTGATCCCGAACGAGCCAAGGATCTCACGCACGCGCGGGTGCACCGCGAACGCCTGCTCGAGCCGGGTCGACGCGTCGAAGCGGATCTCCCCCCGGTTCCGCTTCCGCTCGAACTCCAGCTCGCGGACCAAGGCGTCCAGCTCCGTCACGCGGCCCTGGAGCAGGTAGAACCGGCGGGCCAGGCGCGCCTCCGCCTCCCGGATCTCGCCCGACAGGCGGGCCAGGCGGCGAATCATGAGCGCCAGGACCACAACGGCCGCGGCGAGGAGGAAGGTCCAGCCGTGAAGCCCCATGCAACCCTGTCTCCGGTAAGGGGTTCTGGCGTACGCGGCGGGCGCGCGGCCTCCCGGTCGCCCTTGGCGAGGGTTCGCGCGGCCGCTATATTGCGGACCAGGAAGACTGACGAAAATCAGTCTCTCGGGTCCGGGACACATTCGGGTCCGGACGCCCGCCCGAACGTGCGGGCAGTATAGGAAGTCACCTGCAGAGGGGACAAGCTCCCGAGCTCCCCGGGGCGCCATGATCCTGCTTCGACGTCTCTGGACATTCCTGATGTCCATCCAGTTCGGGGTCGTGCTCATCATCTTCCTGATGGTGACCATGATGTTCGCCACGCAGTTCGAGGCGTCGACGAGCACGGCCGCCATGAAGCACTTCATCTACGGGTCGCTGTGGTTCGACGTCGCGGTGCTCCTCTTCGTCGTCAACCTCATCGTGAACACGCTGCGGCGCCGCCCGTACAAGTACCGCCACATCGGCTTCCTCACCGTGCACGTCGGCGTTCTCGTCGTCGTGGCGGGCGGCCTGCTCACGCGGTATCGCGGCATCGACGGGACCATGCCCATCCCCGAGGGCGAGGCCACCGCGGAGATCTCGCTGCCGGAGAACGACCTGGTTGTGCAGGCCGGCGGCCGCACCGCGCACCACGTCACGCGCTACGACCTGAAGCCCTGGGAGCACGACCACCAGGACCTGTACGCGATCCCGGGGTCGCGCTACCGGCTGCGCGTCGACCGGTTCTTCCCCACCGGCGCCGTGTCGGACACGCTGCTTGCCGATCCGCAGAACGGCGCGCCCACGGTCCGGCTCGCGGTCGGGCTGGGCGGGCACGAGCCGTTCGCGGAGTGGCTGCGGGTCGGGGATCCGGAGCTCGCCACCGCCGTGCACGGCACGTTGCGCATCCGCGCCGCGGACGCGACGCAGGCGGCGGCCATCCGCGCGGAGTGGGCGGCGCAGCGCACGGCCTCCGCGAAGCCGGGGGCGCCGGCCGCGCGCACCGCGGGAACGCTGCGCCTGTTCTGGCGGGACGGCGGCAGCGAGAGCCTCGAGGTCCCACCGGGCGGCGGCGTGCTGGCCACGTCGCGGCGCGGCGTTCAGGTGAACGTGGAGCGCATCTTCCGGTCCTTCGTCCTCACGCAGGAGGGCGCCTCGGACGCGTCGACGAACCTGGACAACCCCGCCGTCCGGTTCCGCGTCGTGGGCTCGCCGTCGGACGCGGAGAATCACCTCGCGTTCACGAAGTTCCCGGACTTCCGCGTGGATCCGCCCGAGGGCGAGACGTGGCTGGTGTCGGGCGCCGGATGGGAGCCCTCCGGCGAGGAGTCCGGGTTCGGCCGGGAGTTGCTGATCGCGCACTCCGGTCCGGGCGCCTGGAGCGTCTGGACGAGCTGGGGGGATCCCGCGGACGGCACGGGGCTCGCGCTGGAGGAGGTGGCCACCGTCGGCGGCGCGGACGACCCCATCCGGCTGCAGCTGCTGCAGGCGTCCGACGCGGGCGTGCTGGGCCGCACCGTGACGAAGGCATCGGACGACCTGATGCGCCCGGTGCTGCTGGTGCGCCTCGTGGAGCCGCAGGGGAACGGGGCCACGCCGCTGGCCGCGCTCGGCATCGGGCGGACCTGGCGGCGGGCGGAGACGAACCCGAACGAGGTCTGGCTGTTCCACGGCGAGAAGTTCCGGTTCGACACGCCGGAGGGTCCGGTGGACGTGGCGTTCGACTCGCGCGCCATCCCGCTGGACTTCGCCATCCACCTGGACGATTTCCGCGAGGAGACCTACCCCGGCATCTCCCTGGCGGCCTCCTACGAGAGCCACGTCACGGTGAAGCCCGAGGGCGGGGAGTCGTTCCAGGAGAAGATCTACATGAACCACCCGCTGAAGTACGCCGGGTACGTCTTCTACCAGGCCAGCTTCCAGCGGACGCCCCAGGGGGAGATCACCATCCTGTCGGTCGCCCGCGACCCGGGCATGCAGCTCTCGTTCGTGGGATACTGCATCCTCGTGGCCGGGCTCGTTCTCATCTTCTTCGCGAAGCCGTACCTGCGGAAGCTGGACGACCGGGCGGCCGCCCGGGCGAAGGCGCAGGCGGCAGGAGGCTGAAACCGTGACGCGTTCGAACCCGATGGCCCGCATCGCCCGCGGGATCGTGCCGGTCCTCGCGCTGCTCACGGCGGCGCCCGCCCTGGCGGAGCCGTTCTGGCGGCCGCTGGAGGGCGTGCCCGTGCAGGAGGGCGGGCGCGTCAAGCCGTACGACACGTGGGCGCGCGAGACGCTGCGCAGCGTGTACGGCAAGGACGCGTGGGAGGGGAATCCGGCCACCGCCGTGATGATCTCCATGGGCGTGGACGGGGACACGTGGAAGCAGAAGCCCATCATCAAGCTGGAGCACCTCGAGCTGAAGTCCACGTACGGATTCGAGCGCGGGCGCAAGCACTTCTCGTTCGACGAGATGCTGGCGAACCAGCAGTTCATCGGCTGGGTGGAGGGGCTGCGGCAGACGGATCGCGAGGACTTCAACGCGATGGAGAAGGCGGGGCTGGAGGCCTACCACCGGATGGTCCAGGTGGACCAGGTGGCGCGCCGGAGCGTCCCGCACGTGCTGCCCGGACTGCGCGAGGAGACGCAGGCGTGGATGAGCATCGGCGACCTGGCCGCCATGCAGGGCGCGCCCTTCGCGGCGGACGTGGTGGCGAAGTGGAGCGCCGTGGAGCAGGCGGCGCTGGGCCGCGCCGGGCTGTCCGAGGCCGTGGCGCAGTGGGAGGCGTCGATCCGGGGGAACGCCGGCTGGTCCCTGGTGGACGTGAAGCGCATCGACATCGAGACGATCTACAACGAGATCGGGCCGTTCCACAAGGCGTGGGTGCTGTACATGATCGCGTTCGTGCTGTTCCTCGCCGGGTGGGCCACGTCGAAGCCCATGTTCGCGATCGGCGGCATGAGCCTGGTGTGGATCGGGTTCATCATCCACACGGGCGGGCTGCTCACGCGGCAGATCCTCGCCGGCCGCCCGCCGATGTCGAACCTGTACGAGGCGCTCACGTTCGTGGTGTGGGGCGTCGTGTTCATGTCCATCCTGTTCGAGATGTCGCACCGGCGCCGGATGCACGGCACCGTGGCGGCGGTGCTGGGCTCCATCGGGCTGGTCCTCGCGGAGACCCTGCCGATCGAGCGGAACCTGAACCCGCTGGTCGCGGTGCTGCGCAGCTACTGGCTGCAGTACCACGTCACCACGATCCTGCTGTCCTACAGCGCGCTCACGCTGGCCGCGGGCCTGGCGCACTTCCACCTGTTCACGGAGTGGTTCGCGCCGCACCGGCAGGAGCTGTCGCGGAAGACGGCGCAGCTCATCTACACGGCGATGAAGATCGGCGTCACCACGCTGGCCGCGGGGATCATCCTCGGCGCCGTCTGGGCGTCGGAGTCGTGGGGCCGGTACTGGGGCTGGGACCCGAAGGAGACGTGGTCGCTCATCACGCTCATGGGGTACCTCGCCGTGCTGCACGGCCGGCACGCGGGGTGGCTCACCACCTACGGCATGTCGGTGGCGAACGTGGCCTGCTGGGGCCTGGTGCTGTTCACGTTCTACGGCGTGAACTACTTCCTGGTCGGCCTGCACAGCTACGCGGGCGCCGGACCGGACCGGTTCACGCTGCCCACGCTGCTGGTCGTGTACCTCGCGTTCGAGGCGCTCGTGGTCGGCATCGGCATCTGGTACCAGATGAGCGGCAAACTGCGGCTGCGGCGGGCGTGATGCCGTCGGGCGCGACGCCGTCGCACACGGCGCGGCCGGACGCGGTGCCGCCCGGCACGACGCTGTCGGATGCCGCGGGTTGAGCTGGGCGGACCTGCACACGCACACCCGTTGGTCGGACGGGGAGTGGACGCCCGAGAAGCTGGTCCGGGCCGCCCGGCGCGCGAAGCTGGGCGGCCTGGCCGTGACCGACCACGACGACGTGCGCGCGCAGCCGGAGGCCGCGGACGCGGGACGCCGGCACGGCGTGGAGATCCTCACCGGCGTGGAGATCTCCGCCTGGCGCGACGGCATGGACATCCACATCCTCGGCTACGGGTTCGATGCGGACGATCCGGCGCTCGTCCGCCTGCTGACCGCCGCCCGTGAGGTCCGGCGCGAGCGCGCCGAGCGGATGGTCCGGCGGCTCGAGGAGTTGGGCATGGCCATCTCCATGGACGAGGTGCTCCGGATCGCCGGGGATGCGGGGATCGGGCGGCCGCACGTGGCGCGCGCGCTCCTGGAGGCGGGGCACGTGCCCACGATGCGCGAGGCGTTCGACCGCTGGCTGGGGGACGGCAAGCCGGCCTGTGTGGACAAGCTGCGGGTGACCCCGGCGGAGGCGGTGGCGGCCCTCCACGCGGCGGGCGGCGTCGCCGTGTGCGCGCACCCGGTGACGGTGGGACCGCCGGCGGCGCTGGATGCGCTGGTGGAGGACGGCCTCGACGGGGTCGAGGTCCGGCACGGCCTGCACGGCGCCCATGCGGAGGCCTCGTACGAGGCGTACGCGCGGGAGCGCGGGCTGGTGCGCACCGGCGGGAGCGACTTCCACGGCCCGCGGCTCGGCTCCCAGGATCCGGGCAGCACGCGGATCCCGCGGGAGTGGTGGGACGCGCTCCTGGAGCGGATCGACCGGCGCCGGGCCGTCGCGGGCCGGGCGCCCCTGGCGAGAGGAGGCTGACGATGGCCGACCGGACGCGACGCGTTCCCGACAACCGGCCGGGGCCGTACTACGTCGATCGCGAGTGCATCGACTGCGACCTCTGCCGGGAACTGGCGCCCGAGAACTTCCAGCGCAACGAGGACGAGGGCTACTCGTACGTCCACAAGCAGCCGGAGTCCGACCAGGAGCGCGAGCGCTGCGAGGAGGCGCGCGACAGCTGCCCGGTGGAGGCCATCGGGCAGGACGGCGCCGAGGACGCGCCGGGCGGCACCGAGCCCGAGCCGGATGGCGCCGAGGACGCGCCGGACGGCGCCGAATCCCCGGCCCCGTAGCCCCCATCCCACGGGAACGGCCGCGGGAGACGCGGCGGACCGCGGCACGGGCGGCGCGCGACACCGGGCGTCGCCTTGCCCGCCCGCGGGCGGCTTGTTACCCTGCAGCGTTTCTCGGCGAAGGGGAACGGAATGGACCACGTGCGCGTTGCCATCATCGGATCGGGTCCCGCGGGACTCACGGCGGCGGTGTACGCCGCCCGCGCGAACCTGGAGCCCGTGGTGATCGAGGGCCTGCAGTCGGGCGGCCAGCTCACGACCACCACGGACGTGGAGAACTACCCCGGCTTCCCGGACGGGATCCTGGGGCCGGAGCTGATGGGGCGGTTCCGCGCGCAGGCCGAGCGCTTCGGCGCGACGTTCTTCCGCGGCGACGTCACGGAGCTGGACCTGTCGTCCCGGCCCTTCCTCATCCGGCACGAGGACGGCGGGATCCGGGCCGACGCCGTGATCCTGTCCACCGGCGCCACGCCGCGGATGCTCGGGCTGCCGGGCGAGCGCAAGCTGGTCGGCCACGGCGTCTCCACGTGCGCCACGTGCGACGGCTTCTTCTACCGGGGCCAGGAGATCGCGGTGGTGGGCGGCGGCGACTCGGCCATGGAGGAGGCCACCTTCCTCACGAAGTTCGCCACGAAGGTGCACGTGCTGCACCGGCGCGCGGAGCTGCGCGCGTCGAAGATCATGCAGGACCGCGCCCTCGGGAACGACCGGATCGAGTTCCACTGGAACACGGTGGTGGCCGAGATCCTCGCCGACGACAAGGGCCTGGTGCGCGGCGTGGTGCTGGAGGACGTGGAGAACGGCGCGAAGACGGAGCTCGCCGTGAAGGGCCTCTTCATCGCCATCGGACACGTGCCGAACACGAAGCTCGTCGAGGGGAAGCTGGACCTGGACGGGAACGGCTACGTGCGCCTCGCCGGCCGCGGCACGCGCACGTCGGTGGAGGGCGTGTTCGCGTGCGGCGACGTGGCGGACCACGTGTACCGGCAGGCCATCACCGCGGCCGGCACGGGGTGCCAGGCCGCCATCGACGCGGAGCGCTGGCTCGAGTCGCAGGTGCACGCCGGCGTCTGATCGCGCCGGCCGGCGCGGCGCCGTCCCCGGCGCCGGGGAGGTGATGATGCCCGTCTTCGAGTCCCGCGTGCCCGCGTCCGCCCCGTCGCTCTCCGCCGACATCCTCCTCGTTCCCGTCGCCGCGCCGCCGGGGGACCTCGCGCGGCGCGTCGCCCCGTTCGGCGCCGAGGTCGCGCGCACGCTGGAGCGCGTGCTGACGCTCGGCGACTTCGACGCCCGCGCCGGCACCGTCCTCCCCGTGCCCGTCACCGGGGACGCGCGCTTCCCGCGCCTGGCGCTCGTGGGGCTCGGCGGCGGCGACGGCCTGTCCCCCGCGGTCATCCGCAAGGCGTTCGCCGCCGCCGGCCGCGGCCTGGGCGAGCGCGTCGGCACCGCCGCGGTCGCGTGCGTGCCGCCGCTCGTCGGCGGACCGGAGGCGCGCGCGCGCCTCGCGGCCGTCGTGGACGGGCTGCTCGACGCCTCGTTCCGGTGGACGCTGGCATCCGCGCCCCCGAAGCGCGCGGAGCGGGTCCTGCTCGTCGCGGAGAGCGCGCGGCACGAGGGCGTGCTGCGCGAGGGGATCGCGGAGGGCCGGATCCTCGGCGAAGCCGCGATGCTCGCCCGCGAGATCGGCAACGCGCCGGCGAACCGCATGAGCCCGGCGGACCTGGCCGACCGGGCGCGGGCCGCCGGAAAGGCCGCGGGGCTCGAGGTCCGCATCCTGGACGAGAAGCGCCTGGCCAAGGAGCGGTGCGAGGCGCTGCTCGCGGTCGGCGGCGGCTCGTCGCGGCCGCCGCGCCTGGTCGTGCTGCGGTACGAGCCGGAGCGCGGGCCCGCCGGCCCGCCGGTCGCGCTCGTCGGGAAGGGCATCGTGTTCGACACCGGCGGATACGACATCAAGCCGAGCGCCAGCATGGTGCTCATGCGGCTGGACAAGTGCGGGGCCGCCGCCGTGATCGGCGCGATGAGCGCGCTGCGCGCGCTGCAGGTGCCGGTGCCGGTCGTGGCCGTCGTGGCCTGCGCGGAGAACAGCATCTCCGGCACCGCCTACCGGCCCGGGGACATCATCGGCACGCGCGCGGGGAAGACGGTGGACGTGCAGAACACGGACGCCGAGGGGCGGCTGGTGCTCGCGGACGCGCTGGACTTCGCCATCACGACGGAGCGCCCGCGCGCGGTCGTGGACGTGGCCACGCTCACGGGCGCCGCGTTCCACGCGCTCGGGGATCTCGCCGCGCCGGTGCTCGGCACGGACGCGGGCCTCGTGGCGCGCCTGCGCGAGTCCGGGGAGCGGACCGGCGAGCGCGCCTGGGAGCTGCCGCTGTGGGCCGAGGCGCTCGCGGACGTGGAGGGGTCGGCGTCCGACCTGCGCAACACGGGGCCGTACGGCGCGGGCACGATCGCGGGCGCCGCGTTCCTGCGCGCGTTCGTGGGGGACGTGCCGTGGGCGCACCTGGACATCGCGAACGTGGCGTGGAACCGCCGGGATCCGAAGGCGGGCGCGAACGGGTTCGGTACGCGGTTGCTGCTCGACGCGCTGCGCCGCTGGCCCGTGCCCCGCTCCGCGGCGAAGCGCCGCCCGGGAGGGAAATGAGGACCGGCGAGCTGGAGTGGCATCTCGTCTCCGACGGGACGTTCCGGCTCGACGGGGGCGCCATGTTCGGGGTCGTTCCGAAGCCGCTGTGGGAGAAGCGCGCCGCGCCGGACGCGCGCAACCGGATCACGCTGGGCACGAACTGCCTGCTCGTGCGCGCGGGGGGCCGCACCATCCTGGTGGACGGCGGGCTGGGCCGGAAGGACCCGCCGAGGTTCCGCGACATCTTCGGGTTCGGCGAGGAGACCACGCTCACGGACTCGCTGGCCGCGCACGATGTGGCGCCGGCGGACGTGGACATCGTGGTGTGCACGCACCTGCACTTCGACCACGCGGGCGGGCTCACGCGGCGGGAGGGGGACGAGGTCGTGCCGGTGTTCCCGAGGGCGGTGCACCTGCTGCAGCGCGCGGAGCTCGACGACGCGCGCCGGCCCACCGTGCGCTCCGCGGCCAGCTACTTCCCGGAGAACTGGGAACCGCTGCTCGCCGCCGGGCTCCTGGAGCTGGTGGACGGGGACGCGGACGTGGCGCCCGGCGTGCGCATCCGCGTGCTCAAGGGCCACATCCGCGCGCTGTCCGGGGTGGAGCTGGAATCCGGCGGCGAGAAGGCGTTCTATCCCTCGGACAACACGCCCACGTCCGCGCACGTCCCGGTTCCGTGGGTGATGGGGTACGACCTCTACCCCCTGGACACCGTGGCGTCGAAGGAGGCGTACCTGCCGCGCGCGGCAGCCGAGGGCTGGACGGTCATCTTCGAGCATGATCCGGTCGTCGGTGCGGCGCGCGTGCACGCGGGCGCGAAGGGGTACGAGGTGGAGCCGGTGCTGCCGGCCCCGTCGATGGCCGGCACGACCTCGGGCGGGGCGGCCCGGACGGAGGGTCGCGGCGCGTGAGGTGCCCCGGCTGCTCCAGCCTGGACAACAAGGTGGTGGACTCGCGCACGGCGCGCGACGGGGACGCGATCCGCCGCCGGCGCGAGTGCCTGTCGTGCGGCGCGCGCTTCACCACGTACGAGTACGTGGAGCGCACGCCGGTGCTCGTGATCAAGAAGGACGGGCGGCGCGAGCCGTTCCGCCGCGAGAAGGTGGCGGACGGCGTGACCAAGGCGTGCGAGAAGCGCCCCGTGCCGCGCGAGGAGATCGAGGCCCTGCTGGATCGCGTGGAGAACGCGATCCAGGCGCTGGGGCAGAGCGAGGTGGAGAGCCGCGAGATCGGCGAGATCGTGATGGAGGAGCTGGCGCGCATCGACCAGATCTCCTACGTCCGCTTCGCGAGCGTGTACCGGGAGTTCCGCGACGTGCGGCACTTCCTCGACGAGATCCGCGGGCTCCTGGAGCACCGCGGCGGGGGGAACGAATGACGAACGGGATGCAGCGCCGCACGCTGGACAACGGGCTGACGGTCATCGCCGAGCGGCGCGGGCTGGGACCGGTGGTGTTCTCGGGCGTGGTGTACGCCGTGGGGTCGCGCGACGAGCGGCCCGGACTCACCGGGATCAGCCACCTGCTGGAGCACATGATGTTCAAGGGCACCCGCAGGTACGGCAAGGGCGAGGTGGCCGCGCTGGTGGAGCGCAACGGCGGCGAGCTGAACGCGTTCACGTCCGAGGACGTGACGATGTACTACGAGGTGTTCTCGCGCGACCGCTGGGAGCTGGCGCTGGAGATCGAATCCGAGCGCATGGTGAACCTGGTGATCGACGACGCGGAGCTGGCCTCCGAGCGCGACGTGGTGCTGGAGGAGCGCGCCATGTACCTGGACATGCCGGCGGTGGAGCTGGGCGAGGAGCTGGCCGCGGCGGCCTTCCGGGAGAGCCCGTACCGCTGGCCCATCATCGGCTGGGAGGACGACATCCGCGGCATCACCGCGGACGACCTGCGGGCGCACTACCGGCGCTACTACGCGCCGGCGAACGCGGCGCTCGTGGTCGTCGGCGACGTGGCGCCGGACGAGGTGTTCGCGTCGGCCGCGCGGCACTTCGGGGGCATCCCGGGCGAAGCGGCGCCCGCGCGGCGCGTGCCGCGGGAGCCGGAGTGGAAGGGCGTCACGCGGCTCGCGCTGGACCGCGAGGCGGCGCTGCCGCACCTGCAGATCGTGTTCCGCGCCCCGGAGATCCACACGCGGGAGTCGGAGGCGCTGGCGCTGCTCGCGAACGTCCTGTCGGGGTCGCGCACGTCCCGGCTGGACATGGCGCTGCTGGAGACCCACCGCGCGGGCGACGTGCAGGTGTACTACCACCCGAAGGCGGATCCGTCCGCGTTCTCCATCTCGGTCGAGGGCCAGCCGGACGTTCCGCTGGACGAGGTGGAGTCCGCGATCTGGCGGGAGATCGCGGCGCTCGCCGCGGACGGACCGGACGACGACGAGATGGATCGCGCGCGCAACCAGATGGAGGCGCACCACGTGTTCGCGATGCAGTCGCCTTCCAACCGGGGCTTCTCCCTGGGCTGGCACGAGGCGCACGGCGACGCGGGCTATGTGGACCGCTCGGTGGAGCGCTTGCGCGCGCTGACCGCCGCGGACGTCCGCGCGGCCGCGGCCGGCGTGCTGCGACGGGACCGCTGCGGCGTGGCCCGCATCGACGCGCGGAACGGCGCCGCGGGCGGCGGGCTCGCGCCGGCGCCCGTGGCCGTGGCGCTGGGTCCGCCGGCGCGCGCCCGCCGGCACCGCACGGGGCTGGCGTCCGGCCCGGCCGTGCGCCGCCTCACGCTCGCGAACGGGATGACGGTGCGCTACCAGCCCGATCGCACGGATCCGGTCGTCTCCGTGTCGCTGCTGTTCGAGGCGGGCGCGGCGGCGGATCCGAAGGGACGCGAGGGCCTCGCCGGACTCGCCGCGTCCACGCTGGAGCGCGGTCCCGCGGGGCGGGGCTTCGTGGAGTACAACCGCGCCTTCGAGCGGCTCGGCAGCCACTTCTCGCTCGGCGCGGGCGCGGAGCTGGTGCACGGCGACGTCACGCTGCTCGCGCGGCACGCGCGCGCGGGTCTCGCGCTCGTGGCGGACCTCCTGGAGAGCCCGGGGCTGCGCGAGGAGGACCTCGAGGTCGTCCGCGCCCTCGCCCTGAACGACCTGGAGGCGCGGGAGGACGACCTCGACGACGTGGCGGAGGACCTGCTCCTGCGGGGCGTGGCCGGGGAGCATCCGTACGGGATGCTGCCGCACGGCACGTCCGAGGGCGTCGCGGCGGTCACGATCGACGATGTGCGCGCGCTCCACGCCGCCGTGTACGGTCCGGACCGCGCGTACCTCGCCGTGGTCGGGGACATCGACGAGGACGTGCTGATGCCGCTGCTCGAGGGGAGGTTCGGGAAGCTGCCGGCGCCGGCGGCCCCGCGCGCGCCGATCGCGCCGTTCGCGCCGTCGGCGGGGGGGCGCACCTTCGTGCGCCGCCGCGCGGACAAGACGCAGGCGAAGATCTGCCTCGGCGGCCCGGGCCTGTCCGCCGCGGACCCCGACCGCTTCGCCGCGGTGGCCCTCAACCACGTGCTCGGCGGCAGCTCCATCCGGTCCCGGCTGGGGGACGAGATCCGGGACCGGCTCGGGCTCGCGTACTCGGTGGGGAGCCGGAACTACGAGCGCTCCCGCGGCGGGTTCTTCATGGTGTCCATGGGCACGCGGCCGGAGAACGTGCGGCGCGCGGTGGACTCGCTGCGCGCGGAGCTGGCGCGGGTGGCCGCCGGCGTCACGGATGCGGAGCTGGCCGACGCGAAGGCGTACCTCACCGGGTCGTTCCCGCTGCGCTTCACCACCTACGGGCGGCTCGCGCGGTTCTGGACGCGCAGCGCGTTCTACGGGTGGCCGGACGACTACCTGGACCGGTACGCGGAGCGGGTGAACGCGCTGCAGGGCGCCGATCTCGCCCGCGTGGGCGCGCGCCTGGCCGGCGCCGCGGCGTGGCTCGCCGTGGCCGGTCCGGTCGGCGAGGACCTCGAACCCCTGCCCGCGAACGGGAATGGCTGACGACGCGAAGGGGACGGAGCGCCCGGCCGGCGAGATGTCCCTGCTGGAGCACCTGGCGGAGCTCCGGGTGGTGCTGTTGCAGTCCATCGCGGCGATCGCGCTGGCCTCGGTCGGTGCGTGGTTCGTGTCCGACCGCGCGGTGGACTTCCTCGTGCAGCCGGTGCTGGGCGGTCCCGTCACGGACCTGAAGTTCCTCTCGCCCGGCGGCGCGTTCCTCCTGCGCCTGAAGACCGCGTTCGGGCTCGGGGCGTTCGTGGCCGCGCCCTTCGTGCTGCTGCGGCTGTGGAGCTTCGTGATGCCCGGGCTGCTGCCCGCGGAACGTCGGCTCGTGGTCCCGGCGGTGCTGGCGTCGATGTTCCTGTTCTACGCCGGCGTCGCGTTCGGGTACTTCGCCGTGCTCCCGCTGTCGCTGCAGTTCCTCCTGGGCTTCGGCACCGCCACGCTGCAGCCGCTGCTCACCGCGGAGCACTACTTCGAGTTCGCCGTGCGCACGACGCTGGCCTTCGGCGCCGTCTTCCAGTTCCCGCTCGTCGTGGCCGCGCTCACCTACGCCGAGATCCTGGGACCGGACTTCCTCGTGCGCTTCTGGCGCCACGGCGTCGTGGTCGTCTTCGTCATCGCGGCGATCCTCACGCCGCCGGACGTGGCGTCGCAGCTGCTCATGGCGGGGCCGACGCTGGTGCTGTACCTCGTGTCGATCGTGCTGGCCCGGCTGGCCGCCCGGGCGAGGCGGCGCCGCGGCTGATCGCGGGGCAGGGCGGGCGCGTCCCGGCGGTCCGTCGCCGGCGTTCCCTATCCGCCGACGTAGCCAAGGCTCTCCAGCGCCTTGCGGGTCGTCTCGTCCAGCCCGCCGCGCTCGTCGTCCACGGTGCGCGCCGTGCCCGGCGGGCGGTTGCGGAGGTCGAGGTCGAGGTCCTCGGCCAGCGTGCGGTACAAGGACGGCGGCTCCGGACCGAGGTCGTGCCGCTCCTGCGGGTCGGCCGCGAGGTCGTAGGACTCGTGGCGCGCGGCCCGCGGCAGCCGGATCACCTTCGCGACGTCCGTGCGCAGGGCGTACAGCGGCGCGGACTTGTCCGGGTCGGGATGCGTCTCGGCGACCAGGACGCGATCGTCGCCCTCGGGCTCGGGCTCGCGGAGGAGGTCCCGTCCCTCGGACTCCGGATCGGGCGCCAGCCCGGCGAGGCCCGCGAGCGTGGGGGCGAGGTCCATCGTGCGCGCGAGCTCCGGGCACAGCGATCCCTTCGCGGGCGGGGCGGCGCCCCGCGCGAACGGCGCGAGCAGCAACGGGATGCGCAGCGACGTGTCGTAGAGGAGCACGTCGTGGCCGAAGTAGCCCGCGTGCGCGCCGAGGCCCTCGCCGTGATCCGCCGTGACCATCAGGACGCCCGGTCCCGCGCCGCCCTCGAGGCGCCGGGCCAGCCGCCCCACGCAGAGGTCGAGGAACGACACCTCGCCCGCGTAGCGCGCGCGCAACGCCTCGGCCTCCGCCTCGCCCAGGTCCTCCACCGCGGAGCCGTGCAGGAGCGCGGGGCCGTCCCCGGGCGCGCCGTACACGCGCGGCCACGGGTCCGGCGGCAGGTAGGGGAGGTGCGCGTCGAAGTAGTGCACCCAGAGGAACGATCCCGGGCCGCCGTTCGCGTCGAGCCAGTCGATCGCGCGCGCGGTCGTCTGCGCGCCCTCGCCCGAGGCCGGAAGCGCGGCGGGCTCCACCACCTCGTACGCGGCGAATCCCTGGTTCAGCCCGAGCTCGGGGTCCAGCACGACGCGGCTCGACACCACGGCCCCCGTCCGGTAGCCGGCCTCGCCCAGCGCGCGCGTCACCGTGGGCACGCCGGGCGACAGCCGCATGCGGTTGCGCAGGACGCCGTGCGCCCGCGGGGTCCGTCCCGTGAGAATCGTGGCGTGCGACGGCGTGGTCAGCGGCACCGGCGTGAACGCCTCGGTCCACAGCGTCCCGCGGCGCGCGATCCGGTCGAGGTGCGGCGTGCGCACGCGCGGGTTCCCCGCGCAGCCCAGGTGGTCCTGCCGGAACGTGTCCAGCGTCACGAGCACGAGCGCCGGCCCCGGCGGCGGGGACGGCGCGCAGCCCGCGACCAGCAGCGCGGCGGCGCCGGCGAGGCCGCGCAGGCTCACTCGATGTACCCGAGCGCGCGGATCCGCTCCTCGAGGTCCGCGGTCACGGACTCGTCGGGCAGCGCGGGCCGATCGAGCTGTCCGGTCTCCCACGTGGGGATCGTCCGGAGCGGGTGCGCCGCGCGCCAGTCCTCGTCCAGCGCGGCGAGGAGCGGATCCCCGTCGAAGTCCTCGGCGATCGGCAGGCCGTGGTACGCCAGGACGGTCGGGGCGACGTCGACGGCGTCCATCCCCTCCGCCGGGCCGGTGCGGATCCCGGGTCCGGCCCACAGGAAGATGGCCTGCCGCCGATGCTCGCCGGAGATGTGCTTCTGGGCGTAGCGCTCGTCGGCGGGACGGAAGCCGTGGTCGGACACGACCATCACCGCGCGATCGGCGCCACCCGCCTCCACGACGCGGCCGACCAGCCCGTCCGAGAACCGGTAGTAGCGCTCGATCGCCTCGCCCCAGATCGCCACGTCCGCCGCGCCCGGCTGCCACATCGCCTGCTCCGGGTCCATGTACTCCCAGAAGTAGTGCTGCAGGATGTCGATGCCCTGGAAGAACACGCCGAACAGCTCCGGCTGCCGCTCCGCGAGCAGCATCGTGCCCGCGGCCGCGTGCGAGAGGTCCACCGAGTGCGCGATGGCGAACTCCGCCACCTTGTCGAAGCGTTCCAGCGTGTCCGGCCAGCGGAAGTCGTCCGGGAGGTCGGCGAAGCGGGCGAGGTCGTCCGCGTCGATCGCGTCGTAGCCGACGCGCAAGGGCGCCAGCCGCTCGGCCAGGCTGTCGGGATACGTCTGCGCGGCGTAGAACGAGGCGTCCGGTGCGGTCTCGTACTCGTGGCCCAGGCTGAAGCGCGTGACGGAGAAGTGATCCGACACCACGAACCCGTTCACCGTCTCCGCCGGCCAAGTGACCCACCAGCCCACGAAGCCCACGGTGCGGTCCGACTCGGAGAACATGTTCCACAGCGCGCGCACCCTGCGCGCCGTGGACGGCGTGGGGATGGGCCGGCTCTGCCCCGGGACCTGCGCCATGAACGACGTCACCCCGTGCCGGTCCGGCAGCGTCCCGGTGGCGATGGTCGTCCACAGCACCGGCGACCAGCGGTAGTCCGCGTTCGTGAGCATCGTGCCGCTCGTGCCGGCGCGGCGGATCGCCGCGAGCACCGGCGTCTTGCCCTGCCGCATCAGCGGCAGGAGGTTGCGCCAGTCCGCGCCGTCCAGGCCGACCAGCGCGGTCCGCGCCTCCGGCGCCTCCGGCGTCTTCCCGCAGCCGGAGGCGACGAGCATGGCCGCCAGCGCGAGCGCCGCGAACCCGGTGCGTCGCCCGCTCATTCGATGTACCCCAGACCGCGCAGCCGCTCCATCAGGGCGTCGTCCACGCCGGACGCCTCCGGCCGGCCGCCGCGCGAGGCCAGCCATTCCGCCGTGTCGTACGTGGGCACGGTGTCGCGCGGGTAGCCGCGCCGCCAGCCCTCGGTGAACAGGTCCTCCAGCACGACGCCGTCCATGTCGTCCGCGACGGGCAGCCCGAGCAGCGCGAGCACCGTCGGCGCGATGTCCATGAGCCGCGCCCGGGGAAGCGCCGCGCCCTTCGCCACGTTCGCCCCGGCCGCGATCAGGACGCCGGCCGGTGCGTCGCGGTGCCCCCGCGCGTGGAAGCCGTGGTCCGAGAGCACGAGGAACGTGTCCCCCGGACGGCGCCGCGCGAGGATCTCGCCCACGAGCTCGTCGGAGTACTCGTAGTACCGCTCGATCACGGGCGCGAAGCGCGGGATCTCCTCCGCGGTCGGGGGCGACCGGAACTTCCGCGGCTCCCGGAACCGCCAGTAGCGGTGGCCGACGACGTCGATGCCGTTGAAGTACAGGCCCCACAGGTCGTGGTCCGGCTGCTCGGTCATGAGCTTCGCGACCACCGCCCGGTAGGTCTCGTCCGCCGCGTAGGCCCAGCGGAACCCCTCCACGACGTCCCGGTCCATCTCGTCCTCGCGCACGTCCATGAACCTCCGGGCCTCGTCGAACGTCACGCTCTCCGGCGTGCGGATCAGGCCGCGGATCTCGTCGAACAGCGACCCGGGCCAGGTCTGTCCGCCGTCATCGTCGGGGAGCAGGGTGCCCTTCGTGGGGCTGCCCTTGCCGCCGGTCTGCTCGAGCGGGACGTGGCTCGTCACCATCACGCCCTCCACCGGCTCCGCCGGCCACGTGACCCACCAGCCCACGAACGCGCTGGACTCGCCCACGTCGCCCAGCATGTTCCACAGCGCCTTCGTCGTCCGCTGGTTCGAGGTCATGTGCATCACGCGATCGTTGCGCGTGCCGTCCTCCCGCACGACCTCGGTGAAGTCGTTGATGCCGTGGCCGTCGAACTCCTTGCCGGTGGCCACCGTGGTCCACAGCGCCGGACTCTTCGTCGGCAGCATGGACTCCAGCGGCGCGCGCGTGCCCTCGGCGACGAGCGACGCCAGGTGCGGCAGCCGTCCCGCGGCCAGGAGCGGATCCAGGATGTCCCACGTGGCGCCGTCCAGGCCGATGAGGAACACGCGACCGCTGCGCTCCGGCGACGGTCCGCCGCAGGACGGGGCCGCGAGCAGGACCGCCGCGGCCAGGGCGGCCCGCGAGACCGCGCGGGCCGTCACGACGCGACGCCCCGACGGCCGCCCCGCAGGCCCGCCGCCACCCCGGCGGTCGCCACGAGCGCCGCCAGGCTGAGGACGGCCCCGAGCCGGAAGGACGCCGGCCGGTACTCGAACACGACTTCACGATCCCCGGGATGCACGACGACCCCCCGCAGCAGATGGTCCACCCGGTGGATCGGTCGTGCGGCGCCGTCCACGAAGGCCTTCCATCCAGGATAATACGCATCCGCGAGCACGAGCAGCGCATCGCGGGCGGGGTCCACGGCTACGCGCACCCGCTCGGCGGCGTGCTCCTCGACCCGCGCGCTCCCCGCCGGCCCGGACCCGGCGCCCTCCGCGGCCGGCGTCCAGTCCGGAAGCGGATCCTCCGCGTACGCGACGCGATCCAGCGGGCGGGGCGGGCGCGCCATCGTCCCGAGCAGCCGCCCCGGATCCGGGATCACGCGCACCTCGTCCACGAGGAACGCGCGGGGCAGCACGTCCGGGTTCTCGAACACCGACAGGTCCGACCGGTGCACGAGGGTCAATCCGGGCAGGGCCGACACCGCCGGCTCCGCGAGCACGTAGCGCGCGCCCAGGAGGTCGAGCAGCGGCGAGACCAGCACGTCCGGGCGCGACGTGCCGCGGAAGTTCCCGCGCCGCACCATGAGGTCGGGGTCGATCGCGGCCAGGATCTCCCGGGCGCGCTCCTGGTTCAGCGAGTCGAACCCGAGGATGTCCTCCAGCCCGTACATCGACGCCGTGGCGGGGGGAAGCACGGCGCGGAACTGGCTGCGCGACGGCTCGTACCGGAAGACCCGGAACGGCGGCGACTCCCGCTGCCGCTCCTGCAGGAAGTCCAGCGCACGACCCGGGACGGGCGCGCGGTAGATCGACGCGCGCGGCTGCATCACGTTCATGCGCCCCGCGTAGAGCGCGAGATCCGCCCCCGCCGCGACGAGCGCCAGCACGAGGAAGACCCGGCCGCCGATCCGGCCCGCCGCGCGCGCCGCGAACAGGGCGCCGGCCACGACCGTCGTGCCCAGCGCGAGGGCGGCGGCGCGCCGCACCGACGCATCGCCGAGCGCCGGTCCGGCCTCGGCGGGGAGCAGACGGGCACCCGAGACGAGCAGGACGAGCGCGAAGGCCGCGATGACGCCGGCGGTCGCGATCGCGAGGAGGTTCCCGCCCCGGCGCAGCCCGGGCCCTTCGGGGCCGCCCAGCCGATCCGCGCCGAGCCCCGCCAGGAGGGCGAGGGCGAAGCCGGTGAAGTACGTGGCGCGGTCCGGCCGCGAGAACCCCATCCCGGGCAGTTTGGCCAGGAGGGCGGTCAGCGGCGAGTGCAGGCAGAGCGCAACGCCGAGGCACAAGAGCAGGAGCGATGCGAGCGTCGCGCGGCGCCGGTCCCCGGGCGCCAGCACCGTCGCGGCGGCGAGGAGCAGGGGGAGGATCCCCGCATACGAGGCGGTGCTGTGTTCGGTCTGCGCGTAGTAGCCGTCGCCCATCGAGAGCAGCCAGTCCGCGCTCGTGCCGTCCGCCGGGTGCCCCAGGAGTTCCGGCACGAGGAACTTGGCGGCGGCCCACGGATGCAGCGTGCCCGAGGCCAGCATGGCCGGCGGGTTCTCCGCGTTCGTGCACAGCCGGATGAACTCGGCGGTGGGCACGAGGTGCACGGACACGAGGACGAGGCCCAGCAGGCCCGCCGCCGCCCACCCGGCCCAGGCGCCGGCGGTCGGTGCGGGCCGCCGGCGGACGCCCTCGAGGATGCCGAAGAGCCCGAAGCCGTACGCGACGAACACGAAGATCTGCGCGAACCCGGCGAGGCCCGCCATGCCCAGCGACAGGACCATCCCCGCGAAGCCCGCGCCGTCCCGGCGCGCGAACCACCGGCGGGTCGCCAGGATGGCCCACGGCAGCCACGCCCCGGTGGCCGGCATCGTGGGGATCCCGGTGCGCGCCGCGTTGAAGCCGCCCCACACGAACACGAGCGCCCCCAGCATGGCCGCGATCGCGGCGACGCCCCACGACCGGAGCAGGACGAAGGTCCCCAGGGCCGCCAGGACGAAGTGGCCCGCCAGGAAGAGGTCCATCTGCCGGAGGACATCCAGTCCGGACGCGGCGAGCAGGAGGTTCGGGGGGTAGAAGACGCCCGGCTGGAAATTCGCGAGGAAGGGCGTCCCGCAGAGCATCCCCGGGTTCCAGAGCGGAACCCGGCCGGCGTCCACCGCGCCGTCCAGCACCGCGCGCATCGCGTAGAACTGGCGGGGACAGTCGGCCAGGCGCGTCGGCCGCGACAGGTCCCCGGGGGACGCCGTGGCCGCCCACGGGTGCCAGACGTCCATGTTCCAGGGGAAGATCGCGCGGTCGCCGAACAGCGCCGGCGCGAACAGGCCGAGCGTGACGGCGACGAGGGCCACGGCCGCGAACCCGTCGGATCGACGCATCCGGGGCACGCTAGCACGGCGCCCCGGGACGGACAAGCCGCGCGCGGCGTGGCAACCTGCTGCAATGGCGTCGGTTCCGGCGCGGGGCCGGCGCCGCTCGCGTTGACGCCCGGCCGCGGAGTTGCTACCTTGTCGGGCCGATTGCGGACCGCGCCGGCGTCTCCCATGACCGCGCGTGGCGGCGGCCGATCCCTTCGATGGAGTTCCTCCTCGATGCCCGATTCGCTGGCGCGCTCCCGCTCGACGCCGGGCCGCACGATGACCCTCGCCGAGGTGTTCGAGCTCGTTCGGGAAGACCTCGAGCAGGTCGAGGGGCGGATCGCGCAGATCCAGCGACCCGACGTTCCCCTGACCGCCGAGATCCTGGACCACGTGCTGGCCATGCGCGGGAAGCGGGTCCGCCCGCTGCTGCTGCTGCTCGTGTCGCGGCTCGGTCCGGCGGACCGGGATGCCGTGCTGTGGTCGTCGGCGGTCATCGAGATGGTGCACACGGCCACGCTGCTGCACGACGACTGCCTGGACGACACCACGATGCGCCGCGGCTGGCCCACCGTGAACCATCGCTGGGGGCAGCAGGCGGCCATCCTGATGGGGGACTACCTGTTCACCTCCGGGTTCGAGCTGCTGTGCGAGCACCGCCTGCACGACGCGCTCCACGTGCTCGTGCACCACACCTACCGCATGACGCGCGGCATGAACCGGGAGTACGCCGCCCGCCGCGATCCGCGGCTCGGGATGGACGAGTACCTGCGCATCGTGGACGAGAAGACGGGCGCCCTGTTCGTCTCGTCCTGCGAGATCGGTGCCCTGCTGGCGGGGCTGCCGGAGGACGGCATCGCGCGGCTCTCGGCCTTCGGGCGCGATCTCGGGCGCGCCTTCCAGATCGTGGACGACATCTTCGACTACGCCGGGGATCCGGAGTCCATCGGCAAGCCGGTGGGCACGGACTTCCGTCTCGGCTTCGCCACGCTCCCGCTGCTCTGCGCGCTGGAGATGGGGGACGCGCGTCGCGGGCGCGCCGTGGCCGAGTGGTTCGCGCGCGGCAACGTCACCGACGCGGAGTGGGAGGGCGCGCGCGAGTTCGTGCTGTCCTCCGGCGGAGCCGAGCGGGCGCGCGAGCGCGCGCTGGAGTTCGCGTACGCCGCACGGGACCGGCTGGTCTTCCTGAACGGCCACGCCGCCGTCGCCCCGCTGCTCGCCACCGTGGAGTACATGATCGCGCGCGGGCGCTGAGGCGTCCCGCGTGGCGTCCGCCGTTCCCGGCCGCCTTCTCCTCGCCGTCGTCGCGGTCCTTCCCGCGTGCGCCGGACCGCCCGAGCCGGCCGTGCACACGCGCGCCGGCATGGCCATGGGCACCGTCGTCGAGATGAAGGTGGTGAGCGGC
>CAYYFX010000061.1:0-5412 GCA_964471155.1 uncultured Gemmatimonadota bacterium
GCCCGGGCCGCCAGGGCCGCCGCGAGCGCCGCCAGCAGCGCGCCCAGGCCGCGGGCCAGCCGCAGCGCCGGGTCGGGCGGGGGCGGAAGCCCCTCGACCAGCCCCGGGGCCGGCGCCGGCGCGGGAGCGATCCGGCGGAGGCCGCGGAGGAGCGTCGTGGCGGCGCCCGGCACCTCCGGCGCCTCGGCGAGGCCCGGGGTGGCGGCATCCAGCAGGGCCTGCTCGGCCGGCGTCGCGGGCACGGCCGCGAGGAGGCCCACGCCGCGGAGCGCCAGCGCCACGAGGAAGACGCCGGCCGCGAGCGCCGGCCACCGCGCGGGCGTGCGGGGTGCGGGAGGCGCGGTCGGGGCCTGGGGCTCGACGGTCGTTCCGGTCATCGGATCCCTTTCCGGACGCGAGGACGTTCGCGGCCCGGGGATTCTAGCCGCCGGGCCCGGACCCTCCAACCCCGGAGCCCGGCGCGCGGAACCTGCGCGGCGCGCCGTGGTTGCCTGTTGGCGGCGTTGCACCTAACGTGGACGGCTGCCTTTCCCGGGCGGCCGCCGGCAACCCTCGGCCGGCAAGGAGTGCGCGTGACCGCGTTCGCGGGCCAGTTCCTCCGCGAGTTGCTGGCGGTGCTCCGCGACGCGTCGCCGTTCATCCTGTTCGGCTTCGCGATCGCCGCGTGCGTCCACGTCCTCCTGCCGGTCTCGAAGGTGCAGCAGCTCCTGGGGGCGGGGCGGCGGCGTTCGATCGTGTACGCGTCCCTCCTCGGCATCCCGCTGCCCCTGTGCTCGTGCTCCGTCCTGCCCATCGGCCTGTCGCTGCATCGGGCCGGCGCCAGTCGCGGCGCCACCGTGTCCTTCCTCATCAGCACGCCGGAGACCGGCGAGGAGGCGATCGCGCTGACCTGGGGTCTGATCGACCCCATCATGGCGATCTTCCGGCCGTTCGCCGCGCTGATCACGGCGCTCACGGCGGGGGTCGCGGTGGACGCGCTCGGCGAGGACGAGCCGAGGAAGGGCGGGCGCGACGCCGGTGTCGAGCCGGTCCCGGCGCCCGCGCCGCCCGCGCCGGCCGCGGCGCCGGTCACGGCGCACGTCCACGCGCACGGCGGGACGACGCCCGGCCCGTGGACGACCCGGCTGCGCGCCGGCTTCCGGGGCGCGTTCGCCGAGCTCTTCGACGAGACCTCGTACTGGATGCTCACGGGGCTCGTCGTCTCCGCGCTGATCCTGTGGCTGGTGCCGCCGGAGCTGGTCACGCGCTGGCTCGGGAACGGTTTCCTCCCGTACCTCGTGATGCTGGTCATCGGCATTCCCCTGTACATCTGCGCATCGGCCTCGACGCCGATCGCGGCCGCCCTGATCCTGAAGGGACTCGCCCCCGGGGCCGCGCTCGTCCTGCTGCTGGCCGGACCGGCCACGAGCCTCGCGTCCATCGGGATCCTCGGCAAGGAGTTCGGCCGGCGCGTGCTGGCGGTCTACATCGCCTCGATCGCCGTGCTGGCCGTGGCGATGGGCCTGCTCCTGGACTCGCTGTACGCCTGGCTGAAGATCACGCCGACGGCCTCGATCGGGCAGGCGCAGATGCTGCCGTCCTGGATCGGATGGCCGTCCACCGTCGTGTTCCTGGCGCTCCTGGCCGCGTCCTTCCGGCGTCGCGGCGTGCCCGGCCCGATCCGGTCCCTCGGCGCCGCGCTGCGGCGGTTCGGGATCCGCCCGGACCGGAAGCTCGGCGCCGGTGCGGCCGGGGTGTTCCTGGGCGCGTGGCTCCTCTCGGAGCTGTTCGTCGTCGTGCCGCCGGGCAGCCGCGCCCTGATCCGGCGCTTCGGCGAGCCCGCGGGCGGCGTGCGCACCGAGGGTCTGCACTTCCGGCTGCCGCCGCCCATCGATCGCGTGGACGTCTTCGCCGCGGACGAGGTCCGGCGGCTGGAGCTCGGCTTCCGCAGCGGCGGGATGCTGACGGAGCCGCCCGCCGACACGCTCGCCGGCACGGAGGCGCGCGTGCTGGAGGAGGAGGCCGTGTACCTCACCGGGGACGAGAACCTCCTCAACACGAAATCCACCGTGCAGTACCGCATCACGGATCCCGAGCGCTGGGTCTACGGGTTCCGCGACCCGGAGAACGTGCTGAAGCTCTCCACGCTGTCCGCCGCGGTGGACGTGCTGGCGGGGTACGGGATCGACCGCGTGTACGCGGGCAACCGCGGCGACGTGGAGGACGAGGTGCTGGCCGCCCTGCGCGCGCGCGTGGACGGGATGCAGCTCGGCGCGGAGATCCTGCGCTTCAGCATCACCGACGTGCACGCGCCGGCCGAGGTGCACGCGGCGTTCCGCGACGTGGCGAGCGCGCAGGAGGACAAGCAGACCGCCATCAACGTGGCGCTGCGGTACCTGGACGAGACCGTGAACCTGGCGCGCGGCGAGGCGGCGGGCCAGCTCGAGGGCGCGCGCAGCGACGCGCAGAGCGACGTGCTGCGCGCGCAGGGGGATTCGGAGAGCCTGCGCATGCGCAGCGCGGCGTACCGCGACCGGCGGGTGGGCACGAAGAAGCGGTTGTACCTGGAAGCCGTCGAGGAAGTGCTGGCCCGCGCCCGCAAGATCATCCGTCCCGGCTGGAAGGGCTCGGGCGGTGTGGACCTTTGGGTGGGCAACGGGGCGGCCGCGCCGGCGCCCGTGTCCGATGTCATCCGCGGCGGCGACGTCCGCCGGCAGCAGACCCGGGAGGGCGCGCCCGAGGCGACGCCCCCGGGCGGGGAGGAACCATGAGGTGGCGCGTCGTGATCCCGGCCGTCCTGCTGGCCGTGATCCTGGTCTGGATGACGTTCTTCACCGTGGACGTGACGGAGCACGCCGTGGTCACGCAGTTCGGCGAGCCGGTGGCGGTGGTCACGGAGCCGGGGCTGCGGCTGAAGGTGCCGCTCGTGCAGCAGGTCCGCCGTTTCGATGCGCGCCTGCAGGTGCTCGAGCCGCAGCAGGCGGAGTTCCTCACGAACGACAAGAAGAACGTCGTGGTGAACTACTTCGCCGTGTGGCGGATCCAGGATCCGCTGCGGTACTTCCGCCGGTTGCCGTCGGAGGCGGCGGCGAGCGGGCAGATGACCGACGTGCTGTCGTCGGAGCTGGGCGCCGCGCTCGCCCGCCTGCCGTTCGACGCGCTGATCAGCACGGACCCGGGGAAGCGGCGGCTCGCCGAGATGGTGGCCGCGATCGAGGCGGACGCGAAGGCCGTGACGGAGCGGGAGTACGGGATCGAGCTCGTGGAGTTCGACGTGCGCCGCATGTCGTTCCCGGACCAGAACCGGCGCTCGGTGTTCGAGCGCATGCGGGCCGAGCGCGAGCGCATCGCCCGGCGCTTCCGTTCCGAAGGCGAGGAGGAGGCGCGCAAGATCCGCGCGCAGGCGGACCGCGAGGAGAGCCAGATCCTGGCCGAGGCGTACCGGGAGGCCGAGATCCTCCGCGGCGAGGGGCAGGCGCAGGCCACGCGGATCTACGGCGAGGCGATCGCGAAGGACCCGGAGTTCTACGAGTTCACGCGCACGCTGGAGGCCTACCGCAAGTTCCTGGACGACAAGACGACCCTGGTGCTGCCGTCCGATTCGGAGCTGATGCGGCTGCTGGTCCGCGGCACCGGCGACGTGCGGAGCGGGACGAAGTGAAGCTCCCCGCCGGCGTCGGTCCCGCCCTGCGCTCCGGGCTGCGCCTCGCGCCCCTGCTCCTGCCGGTCGTCTGGCTGGCCAGCGGCGTGTACACGGTGCGCTCCGAGGAACTGGCCGTCGTGAAGCGCTTCGGCCGCGTGCAGGATGCGGCGGTGCCCTCCGGGATCCACTGGCGCCTGCCCTGGCCGATCGAGACGCACGAGACCTTCGAGACCACCACGGTCTACAAGATGGGCGTGGGCATGATCACGCGGGATTACCTGCGCGGGATCGCGTCCCCGGAGGAGCTGTCGCTGTGGCTCACCGGGAACACGAACATCGTGTCCGTGAAGCTGATGATCCAGTACACCGTCGTGGACCCGGCGCAGTTCCTGTACCGGATGGAGGGGCCGCAGTTCCTCATGGCCCGGCTGGCCGAGGCCGCGCTGTCCGACGTGGTCGGCGGGATGGACGTGGACCAGGTGCTCACGGTGGCGCGCCCGGAGATCGCGCGCGCGGTCCACCAGCGGACGCAGGAGGAGGCGAACCGCATCGGGCTGGGCATCACGATCGTGTCCGTGAACCTGCTGTCGGTGGATCCGCCCAGCCAGGTGATCGACGTGTTCCGGGACGTCTCCAACGCCGCCGCGGACCGGGAGCGGATCATCAACGAGGCGAACGGCTACGCGAACTCCATCATCCCGCGCGCGCGCGGCGAGGCGAGCTGGATCGTTCAGCGCGGGCAGGCGGAGCGGGACGCCGCGATCGCGAAGGCGACGGGCGAGTCGTCCCGGTTCCTGTCGGTGCTGGCGGAGTACCGCAAGGCGCCGTCCGCCACGCGCAAGCGGCTGTACCTGGAGACGCTCGAGGAGGTGCTCCCGCGCGTCAGCCCGTACATCGTGGATCTCGGGTCCGGCACCGACCGGTTCGACCTCAAGATCCTGGACTTCGACGGGGGCGAGGCGAAGTGAGCGACCTGGCGCAACTGGGCCTGGCCACCGGGGCGGTGATCGTGCTCGCGGCGGCCGGCGGCCTGCTGCCGCTCCTGCGGGAGTGGGACCGCCGTACGTTGCGGCTGCTGCTCGCGTTCGGCACCGGCGTTCTGCTCGGCGCCTCCTTCTGCCACATGATCCCGGAGGCGGTGGGGGAACTCGGCGGGCGGGTGGGCATGGCCGTCCTGGCCGGCTTCCTGGCGATCTACGTGCTCGAGCGGTTCGTGATGCTGCACCCCTGCGAGGAGGAGCACTGCGCCTTCCACCACATGGGCATGGCGGCGTTCCTCGGGATCTCGGTGCACGCGCTCATCGACGGGTTCGCGCTGGGCGCCGGTCTCTCGGTGCCGAGCCTGGGCCTGCCGGTCACGCTGGCCATCCTCCTGCACAAGCTGCCGGCGTCCGTGTCGCTGACCGGGATCCTCCTGCACTGCCGGTACCCGCGGCGGCGCATCGCGATCATGGCCATCCTGTTCTCGCTCGCCACCCCGGTGGGGGCGCTCGTCTCGTGGATGTTCCTCACGGACCTCACCGGGGAGGCGCTGCACTACGCGGTCGCGTTCTCCGCGGGGACGTTCCTGGCCATCGCCACCGCCGACCTCCTGCCGCAGATCCACTCCCCGGCGGAGGGACGGTGGCGGAACCTCGCCGCGCTGTTCGCGGGGATCCTGCTCATGTGGCTGTCGGCGCGGGACGGCGCGCACGGGCATGGGCACGGGCACGAGGATCTGCACGCGGGAGGGGGCGCGGCGGAGGTCGGACGCTAGCCGGAGCGGGACCTCGGCCGCGGGCGGGTCGGGG
>CAYYFX010000061.1:5512-22951 GCA_964471155.1 uncultured Gemmatimonadota bacterium
CGGGGTCGGACGTTGGCCGGGGTCGGACGTTGGCCGGGACCTCGGCCGGCGAACCGCGCCCCGGCGGGTCGGGACCTGCCCGCGTGATATCCTGGCGGGGTCTCGCAGCCGGGAGGCACCGATGCGCCCCGCCGACCTGTTCCCGCTTCCGCTCGCCCTCGCACTCGTTCCCGTCGTCGCCGGCGCCGCGCCGCGCGTGGACTGGCCGGAGTCCTCGCCGCGGTTGCCGTTGCTCGAGGGGGAGCGGCTGCTCGATCCGCGGGATCCGCTCGCGAACCTGCGGCAGCGGAGCGAGCCGGGCAACGCGCTGGCCGGCTCGTTCGACGGCTGCCCGCACGACTACGACGTGCTGCACTACGCGCTGGAGTTCCCGTCGATCGACGTGAACGCGCAGACGATCTCGGGCGTGGCGGAGATCACGCTCGAGGCGAAGGTGGACGCGCTCGCGTCGATCGACCTGGATCTCAAGGCGCCGCTGTCCGTGTCGGCCGTGGACCTCGCGGGCGGGGGCGCGCTCCCGTTCGCGCACGCGGCGGACGTCCTCACGGTCACGTTCCCCGCGCCGCCCGATTCGGGCGACGTGCTGGGCGTGCGGGTGACGTACGGCGGCACGCCGTGGAACGAGGGGGCGGGCGGCTTCGGGGGCTTCTGGTTCGCCGCGTTCCCGTACACCGCGTACTCGATGGGCGTGGGCCTCGACGCGGACCCGCCCTCGATGGGCCGGACGTGGTTCCCGTGCCGGGACGTGCCCTGCGACAAGGCCACCATGGACCTGAGCGCCACGGTGGACCTGGACAAGACCGTCGTGTCGAACGGGCTGCTGACGGCGGTGGACTCCGCCGCCACCACGGCCACGTACCACTGGTCGCACGACCACCCGATCTCCACGTACCTGATGGCGATGTCCGCGGCGCCGTACCGCGTCCTGTCGGACACGGTGGTGACCGATCCCAGGATCTCCGTGTACTTCCACGCGGGCTACCGTGCGGCGGCCACCGTGAGCTTCGCGAACGTCGACGCGATGATGGCGGCGTACGAGGCCCGCTTCGGGCCGTACCCGTACGACAAGTTCGCGTACATGACGACGCCGAAGGGGGACATGGAGCACCAGACGTGCGTGAGCCACGCGCTCGCCCTCGTGAACGGCACGAACACCTACGACGACATCCTGGCCCACGAGTTGACGCACCAGTGGTTCGGCGACCTCGTGACGTACGGCGACTGGCGCGACGTGTGGCTGTCCGAGGGCTTCGCCACCTACGGCGAGGCGGTGTTCCGGGAGGCCACGGGCGGGCCGGCCGCGTACCACGCCTACGCGAGCGGCCAGATGAACCAGGTCATCACCTCGGGGATCCCGGACGGCGTGTACGACCCGTCGTTCAAGTGGGGCGTGATCGCGTACGAGAAGGGCGCCGCCGTGCTGCACATGCTGCGCGGCGTGCTGGACGACGACCCGCTGTTCTGGCAGGCGCTGCGCGACTACCTGGCGGCGCACGCGTACGGCAACGCCGTGACGCCGGACTTCGTGGCGTCCGTGGAGACGACCGTCGGCCAGGACATGTCCTGGTTCTTCGATCCGTGGCTCTACGGGCAGGGACACCCGGTGTACGAGTACGGCTGGTCCGCCGACGACCTCGGCGGCGGGCAGTGGCAGGTCGACGTGGTCCTCCGGCAGGTGCAGACCACCGGCACGCTGTTCGACCTTCCGCTGGACTTCCGCGTGCAGACGGCCGGCGGGGACTTCGACTTCACCGAGCGGATCGACGCCGCCGAGCAGACCGTGTCGTTCGTGGTCGGCGCGGCCCCCACCGGGCTGGTCGTGGACCCCGAGGACTGGGTGCTGGACCAGCAGCTCCTGGCGCCGACGTCGATCGACTACACGCCCGACGCGGCGTCGGCGCAGAGCCTGCGGATGGAGGCGCCGCGCCCGTCGCCGTTCCGGGATCTGACCGAGATCCGGTACTTCCTGCCGCGGTCCGCGCGCACGGAGATCGCGGTGCTCGACGTGGCCGGACGGCGCGTGCGCACCCTGGACCGCCGGGCGGAGCAGGCCGGGCCGCGCTCGATCTTCTGGGACCGGCGCGATGACGACGGGTCGCGGGTGGCCGCCGGCGTGTACTGGGTCCGACTGGGGACGGACGAGGGGTGGTCGCGCACCGTGAAGGTGGTGGCGGTGGACTGATCCCTCGCCGCGGGGCTATGCTGCCTCGCGGGCCGCAAGGGGGATGCGGGGATGAGGCGGATCGGCCGGGCACGCGGCGCGTGCCGGCCCGCGCGCGCACGCGCGGGGTTCCGGATGCTGATCGCGGTGGTGGCGGGGACGGCGCCGGCGGGCGCCGCGCACGCCGGCCTGCCGCCGTTCACCACCACGGATCCGTCCGCGGCGCCGCGCCTCGTCGCCGAGTACCTCGACGAGGGCTTCGACGGCGCCACGTTCCCCCCCGCCGGATGGTCCTACGCGCCGGCGCACCCCACGCATCGCTGGGAACGCACGACGGAGACGCCGTACGTCCGCCGCGGCGCGGGTGCCGCGCGCGTGCGCGCCCAGGCCGTCTCCGTGCAGGACGAGAAGCTGGTCTCGCCGGCGTGGGACCTCTCCGCGGCGCCGGGGACGGACCTGCGGCTGTCCTTCTGGTGGCGCACGGACCCGTTCTGGTTCCAGGGCGTGAACACGTTCTTCCAGGTGCATGCGTCCCTCGACGGCGTGGACTGGACGGAGGTCTTCACGCTCACCGGATTCGCGGAGTCGGGGTGGGCGTGGCGCAACACCGTGCTGGACCTGTCCGGGTGGGCGGGGCAGGCGGGACAGCTCCGCGTGCGCTTCCGCTACAAGGGCATCGACGCCGCGGATCTCTCCCTGGACGACGTGGTGCTCGGCCATCTCGCGCCGCCCGCGCCGCCGGGGAACGACGACTGCGCCGGCGCGGCGGCGCAGGGCTACGTGCTCGGTCCGGCCGACGGGACGTGGGCGCTGACCGGAAGCACGCTGCTCGCCGGCAACGACCTGCCGCTGCCCTCCGGGGGCTGCACCGTGGCCGCGCACGAGGGGCGCGACGTCGTCTGGCGCGTGGATGTTCCCGAGGGCCGCGAGGTCGCCGCCACGATGCACACGGTGGGCGGATGGGACAGCATGCTGTTCCTCGTCACGGACTGCGGGGCGCCGGCCGCCTCGTGCGTGGACGGGGATCGCGGCTTCCCCGACGGCGCGTCGGTGTCGTTCGTGAACCCGGGACCGGGAACGCGGTCGTACTGGCTGGTCGTGTCCGGCTACGCCGACGCCGCGGGCGAGTTCGTGGTGGACGCGGCGATCCGTCCGCCGGTGGCCCTGCGGAGCGGAAGCTGGGGGCGCGTGAAGGCCGCGTGGCGGGGGGACGCGGAGTGAGACGCGTCGTCGCCCTCGCCGCCTTCGCGGCGCCGGTCATGCTCGGCGCGGCCGCAGGGGCGCGGGGCGGCGCACCGGGCATCACGGCGACGCCGGCGTCGATCGCGTTCGGCGTGGTGCCGCTCGGTCTCGTGGCGCGGGACACGGTCACGGTCGGCAACGCGGGTGATGCGCCCCTCGTGCTCGGCCGGATCGTGGTGGACGATCCGCAGTTCGCGGTGGGCGGCGCCTCCGGAGGCATCCCGCCGGGCACCGTGGTGGCGGCCGGCGGCAGCCTGCACGTGGAGGTCGCGTTCCGGCCGCAGGCGCTGCAGCCGGTGGCGGCCACCCTGGTGATCCCGTCGAACGACCCCGCGCGGCCCGAGCTCGCCGTTCCGCTGTCCGGAACCGGCGCCGGCCCGCCCGTCGTGTCGGTGACGCCGGACTCCCTCGGCACGGCGCTCGTGCTGGGCCAGACCGACACGCTTTCGGTCACGATCGGCAACACGGGCGAGGCGACGCTCACGTGGGCGCTCGGCGTGCAGCCCCTGTCCGGATTGCGGGACCTGGACGGGGTGCGCGTGCTGTGGGACCGCTCCAAGGGCCAGCCGGGGACGGTCGCGTGGTCCACGCTGGCCGGGGACCTCGCGGCGCGCGGGGCGACCGTGCAGGAGATCCCCGCGGGCACGGTGCTGGACCCTTCGGTGCTGTCGGCCGGCCGCGTGTACGTGTCCGCGGATCCCGGCTTCGAGCCCGGCGTGGTCTGGACCCCCGCCGAGACGGCGGCATTGTCGGCGTGGGTGCAGGGCGGCGGCGCCGTGCTGCTCATGGGGGACAACGGCACCACGGTGGCGAAGTTCAACACGATCCTGGCCGGGCTCGGCGCTTCGATGCGGATGTCGCCGACGTCGGGAACCTCCGAGGTCGTCGTCACCGGGACCCGCATCGCGACGCATCCCGTCACGAACGGCGTGGACCGCGTGTGGCTCGGCGTCGGCATCCGGTCGCTCTCGCCGGTCGATGCGCCGGCCGTCCCGCTCGTGCGCGACAACACGGACAAGCCGGTCGTCGCGATCCAGTCGATCGGCGTCGGCAAGGTGGCCGTGCTGTGCGACGAGCTGTTCGACGACGTGACCGTGCAGGACGCGGAGGCCGTCTCCGCGAAGAACCGGCTGCTCGCGGGGAACCTGTTCGACTACCTCGGCGGCGACCTCTGGCTCGTGCCGGATTCCACCGCGGGTGCGCTGGCGAGCGGCGCCTCCACGACCGTGGACCTCCTCGTCGACCCCGGGGAGCTGCGCGGCGGCTCCTACGACCTGGCGCTGCGGGTCGCCACGAACGACCCGCTGCGGCCGCTCGTCACCGTGCCGTGCCACCTCGAGCTGACCGGGTTCCCGGAGATCGCCGTCACGCCGCCGTCCCTGTCGTTCGGCGACGTGGCGCAGGGCGAGGCGGCCGTCCGGCACCTGCGCGTGGCCAACCCCGGCGCGGAGCCGCTCGCCGTGACCGACGTCACCTCCACGGCCTCGCGCTTCACGGCGTTCCCGACCTCGTTCGCCGTGGCGCCCGCGGCCGCGGAGACGGTGACGGTCACCTTCGCGCCGGACTCCGTGGGCCCCTTCACGGGGACGCTCACGCTGCTGTCGAACGCGGCGTCGGATCCCGCGCTCGCCGTTCCGCTGGACGGGAGCGGCTCCGTGAACTGCGCGCTGCCGTGCGTGCCGCCCGCGCTGGTGCCCGCGGACGTGGAGGCGGCGGACGAGTATCCCTTCTGGCTCGACGTGTCCGTGCTGGACGCGCCGTCCCCGATCGGGAGCTTCGGCTTCGAGCTGGAGTACGACCCGCGGCACCTCGTGTTCCAGGACTCCGCGCGCGCCGAGGGGCTGTCCGCGGGGTTCGTCGTGGGCGCGATCGCGAACGAGCCGGGCCGGCTCAGGTGCGGCGGCTTCGGGACCTCGCCCATCCCGGCCGGCTCGTCCGGCACGCTGCTCCGGCTGAAGTTCGTCACGCAGTGCGACTCGTGCGTGGCGGGGGAGGCGTCCGCCCTGCGCGTCGTCGCGCCGGTCGAGGACCTCGCGGGCGTGCGCCCGTGCTGCGGCGCGTTCACGTTCGCCGCGTGCCCGTCCGGCGACGGCGACGTCAACACCGACGGGATGCTCTCCGCGGCGGACGCGCTGTGCGCGCTGAAGGTGTACCTCCACGGGGAGCCGCCGCCGGAGTGCGACGTCGCCGGGGACTGCGAGGCGGCCGCGGCCGATGCGAACTGCGACGACGACGTCACGCCGGGGGACGCGCTGTCGATCTACGAGCGCGTGCTGTGCGTGGCCGATCCGACGCCGCTCCCGTGCCTGGCCGACGTGGATCCCGATCCGTGCGGTTCGCTGCGGGCGCGGGGCGCCGGGTCGCTGGCGCTGGGCGCGCCGCGACGGGTGGACGGGGACTGGGAGGTCCCGCTGCTCGCGCACGGGGAGGCGCCGCGCGCGTTCGGCCTGACGCTGGCCGCGGAGGGCGCGACGTGGGCGGGCGCCGCCGGCGCGGCCGGGTGGCTCGCGTTCGAGGGTCGCGCCGCCGCCGGCGGCACGATCCGCGTGGCCGGGCTTCGCGACGCGGCGGCGGCCGCGGCCACGGGCGAGCTCGGGCGGCTGCGCTTCCGCGGCGAAGGCGGCGTGGTGCGCGTCGCCGCGGCGGTGGACGCGGTGTACGCCGGGCCGGACGAGGTGCGGCTCGGGACGGCGCCGGCCCTGGCGGCGTCGCTCGACGTCGCCGGCGCCCGCCCCGGCGGGCGCGGCTTCGAGCTGCGGGTCGCGGTGCCGGACGGCGGCGACGCGCGGCTGGACGTGCTGGACGTGACGGGGCGCCTCGTGGCCCGGGTGGCGCGCCACCTTCCCCCGGGCCGCCACGCGCTGCGCTGGGACGGCGCGGACGATGCCGGCCGCCCGGCCGCCTCCGGCATCTACTTCGCCCGCTTGTCCGGGCCCGCCGGCGACCGGGTGCGCAAGCTCGTCCTGGTGCGCTAGCGCGGGCCGCCGCCGCGGCGTATCTTCCCCGGTTCGTTCCCCGAGGAGACTCCCGTGAGCCAGCCCGCCCGCCGCGCCACGCGCACCGTCCTCGTCGGCCCCGTCCCGGTGGGCTCGGGGCATCCGATCGTCGTGCAGTCCATGACCAACACCGACACGGCCGACGCCGAGGCGACCGCCGCGCAGGTGGCGGCCCTGGCGGAGGCGGGGTCCGAGCTCGTGCGGATCACCGTGAACACGCGGGAGGCGGCCGCGCGCGTGCCGGAGATCGCGACGCGCCTGGCGGACCGCGGGGTCACGGTGCCCTTGATCGGGGACTTCCACTTCAACGGGCACGTGCTGCTGCGGGACTTCCCGGAGACGGCGCGCACGCTCGCGAAGTACCGCATCAACCCGGGCAACGTGGGCAAGGGCGACCGGCACGACGGGAACTTCGCCACGATGATCCGCGTCGCGATGGAGCACGACCGGCCGGTGCGGATCGGCGTGAACTGGGGATCCCTGGACGCCGACCTGCTGACCGAGCGGATGGACGGGAACGCGCGCCTCGCCGCGCCGCGGGACGCGCGCGACGTGACCCTCGACGTCATGGTGGAGAGCGCGGTGCGCTCCGCGGAGCGCGCCATGGAGCTGGGGCTCCCCGCCGAGAGGATCATCCTGTCGGTGAAGATGTCGCGCGTGCCGGACCTCGTGGACGTGTACGAGCGGCTCGCCGGGCGCACGGACCTGCCGTTCCACCTCGGGCTCACCGAGGCCGGGATGGGCACGAAGGGCGCGGTGAACACGGCGGCGGCGCTGGGCATCCTCCTGCAGCGCGGTCTCGGGGACACGATCCGCGCGAGCCTCACGCCGCGGCCGGGCGGCGACCGCACCGAGGAGGTGCGGCTCTGCCAGCAGGTGCTGCAGGCGCTCGGCATGCGCAGCTTCGCCCCGCAGGTCACCGCGTGCCCCGGCTGCGGGCGCACCACGAGCACCGTCTTCCAGAGCCTCGCCGAGGAGATCCAGACCTGGCTGCACGGGAAGATGGCGCGGTGGAAGGTGGAGCGTCCGGGCGCCGAGGAGCTGAAGGTGGCGGTGATGGGATGCATCGTGAACGGCCCCGGCGAGTCGAAGCACGCGCACGTGGGGATCTCGCTGCCGGGCACGGGCGAGGCGCCGAAGGCCCCCGTGTTCGTGGACGGCCGGAAGGTGACCACCCTGCAGGGCGACCGCATCGCGCAGGAGTTCGCGGCGATCGTGGAGGAGTACGTCGAGTCGCGGTGGGGCGGCGCGACCGGGGCCGAGTCCACCCGGCGCTGAGCGCCGCCGGTCCCGGGCGTCCCCGCGGGGCGTCCGTTCCGGTGTCCGTCAGGCCGGATCCTCGAAGAGCGCGCGCTGCGGCGGCTCGAGCGGCAGCTCCAGGCGGCGCAGGATGTCCTCCACCCAGCGCTGCGGCCGGGCCGGGTCCAGCCGCACCACCGGCGCCCCGAACGCGGCCACGAGGCGGTCGATGCCGGAGTCGATCGCCGCCTGGAACGCCACGTCCGTGTCCCGCGTCCCGTCGTAGCGGGGCCGCTGCCACAGCGGCACCTTGAACAGGCCCGCGTACGTCCCCGACCACTTCGCGATCCAGTCGTCCAGCTCCGGGCGGCGGCCCATGGCGTGGACCAGGTACGCGTAGTTGTCGAGCACGGAGCGGTCGCAGACGACCACGTCGCCCGTCGCCGCGCCGGCGATCTCGCGCGCGCACTGCGTGTGCAGGATCCAGGTCTGCGCGTCCAGGGTGGTGTCGCGGTTGATGGGGAGCGGGCAGTCCCGCGCCACCTCGGTCACCAGGTGCACGCCCAGGTCGAGCCGCTTCAGCCGGGCGGCGAGGTCGAAGCAGAGCGTGGTCTTCCCGACGCCGTGGGTTCCGATGAGCGCGATCTTCACTGGGTCCTCCGGACGCCGGGCCGCCGGTGCGGGCCGCCGGTGCCGCGGGGCGCAGGGTAGCCTCCCGGCGCGCGCGTGGCCAGCGCCGCGCGTGCTACCTTCGGCGCATGGTGCTCGAGGCGAGGAACGTCGCGGAGCTGCGCGCGCGGATCGGGGACCTGGGCGCGGGGCCGGTCCAGGCCGGACGGATCCTCGGCGCCTGGCTGCGCGGCCGCCCGCTGCAGGAGGCCGGCGGGCGCCGCACGGGAGCGCTGCCGCGCGCCGCGATCCGCGCGCTGCCCGAACTCGCGGCCGCGCTCGACGCGCTGGCGGTCGAGGTGGCCCGCCAAGCCGGTCCGGACGGCTCGCTCCGGAAGCTGCACCGCCTCCGCTCCGGGCGGACCGTCGAGAGCGTGGACCTCCCGCGCGAGGGGCTGTGCGTCTCGACGCAGGTCGGCTGCGCCGTGGGCTGCCGCTTCTGCAAGACGGGGGAGCGCGGGCTGCTTGCGCAGCTGTCGTCCCCGGAGATCCTGGCGCAGGTCGCGGCGTCCCGGCGGGAGCGCGTCGTGCGGCGGGTCGTGTTCATGGGGATGGGGGAGCCGTCGCACAACCTGGCCGCGGTGCGCGACGCCGTCGTCGCGCTGGGCACCGAGGGCCGGCTCGCGCACAAGAACCTGGTCTTCTCCACCGTGGGCGATCCGGGCACGATCGCGGACCTCGCCGGCTGGCCGGTGCGCCCCGGGCTCGCGCTGTCGCTGCACACCCTGGACGCGGATCGGCGCGCGGAGCTCCTGCCGCGGGCGCCGCGCGTGCCGCCCGGGGAGCTGCTGGAGGCCGGTCTCGCGTACGCGGACCGCACCACCTACCCGCTGCTGGTGCAGTGGACGCTGCTCGCGGGGGTGAACGACTCCCTCGAGGAGGCGCGGCGGCTCGCGGCGCGCCTCGCCGGGCGGCGCGCGCTCGTGAACTACATCCCGTTCAACGCCGTGGAGGGGAACGGCTACCGGCGCCCGCCGATCGAGCGGTGCGTGGCGCTGGTGCGGGAGGCGAAGGCGGCGGGGGCGTGGAGCACGCTGCGCTGCTCCGCGGGCCAGGAGATCGACGGGGCGTGCGGCCAGCTGCGGTCGCGGCTTCCGGAGGCGGAGCGGACGTTCGGGGAGGACGCCGCCGGGGCCGGACCGCCCGCGCGGCGGCCCGGCCCGGAGGCCGTCACAGGTTGATCTGCTGCCAGAGGTAGATGCGTCCGACGAGGATCGTGAACGGCGGCTGCCCCGCGTTGCCCGAGAACGACGGATCGTACGCGTAGTCGCGCTCCGGCGGGTCGTACGCGCCGAAACGGATCCACGGCTCCTCCTCCGGCCGCCGCCCGGTGTTGCGCAGGTTGTCCGCCATGTCCGCGTTCTGCAGGTGCACGATGGAGCCGAGCTTGCGGAGCGTGCGGCTCCCGCCCCACGCCTCGAGCAGGTGGTCGGCGTTCTCGATCGCGTTGCCCGCGCCGGGGTCATCCGGGTTGCCGTCGCCGTCGAGGTCCGCGCACTGCGCGGTGCCGATCGGCGGCTGGCCGTCCACCAGCGCGGCGTTGATCGTGGTGGTGCCGTTGGCCGCCTGCCGGCCCGAGATCGAGCCCTTCGTCTTCGAGTCCGCGTCGCTCCACGCGTTCGACAGGTGCCAGATGCGGTTGCGCGAGATGATCGCCGCGGGGCGCTTGTTGACGCTGTTGAAGTGGCCCTTCGTGTAGATGGACTGCGAGGAGACGATCGTCAGCGGGCCGGCCAGCGCGTCCGCGTTCACGATGCGCAGCGGCGCGTCGGAGTAGATCAGGCCGTTCGGCGGGAAGTTGCCGCCGGCGGCCAGCGCGGCCATGTCGATCTCCTGCACCGTGTTGTACTCGCCGATGGCAGGGTTCCAGAAGGTGACCTCGCGCACGGCCGGGCCGACGAGGGCGGAGATGTCGTTCCCGGCGGCGTCGGTCTGCACGTCCCCCGCGGCGAGGCGGAACGACGCGCGCTGGTCGTACCAGCCGCCGGGCGTGATCGTCGCCACCGGCGGCGGGTCCACCCGGGTGGCGCCGAGCTGGCCGTCGCGCACGATGCCCTCCCACAGCTCGAGCGCGCCGTCGATCCCGTCGCCGGGCTCCTCGTTCGCCCAGTTGGGGTGCATCGAGTCCATCGCGTTGCCCGGCGTGCCCAGCGCCATCGTGACCCAGTTCCCGGAGCGGTCCTTGATCCGGACCGTGCTGCCGGAGAAGAGGTCGCGGCCGAAGATGTCGGTCGTGCGGATCATGCGGCCGGTGGCGGTCACGGAGGGCGAGTCGATGGACAGCGTGCGCGGGTTCCACGGCCGGAAGAACAGGTCGCCGTTCGCGTGGATCTTGCCGTTGACGTCCTGGTCCTCGCCGCGCGTGAACTCGGAGAGGTGGCCGTCCGCGAAGATGGCGTACGTGAAGGCCGGCTCCACGATGCCGCGGACCTGGATGCGCTGGTGCGCCGGGCCGAGCGTGCCCTCCACGTCGATCGTGAACTCGGTGTTCGTGACGTTCGCGGTCGCGGGGTACGCGGAGAAGCGGATGGACTCCAGCTGCCCCGTGCGGGTGAGGCCCTGCCCGGGATCGCCGGGGGCCCACTCCCAGACCATCGCGTAGTCGTCGCGTTCGTCGCGCAGCCCGTCCGTGCCGGGGCCGTCCAGGACCAGGTCGCCGGCGAACGTGACCGGGATCAGGGGGGACAGCGCCTCGGGGCTCCCGTCCGGCTGGTGCGTCCAGCCCTGGAAGTTGTTCGCGGCGAGCTCCTGGTAGGCCATGTGCGCGCCCGACTCGGCGACGAACAGGGCCTGCACGTCGGAGCGCACGTTCGTGGCGATGCGTCCCTCGGTGTTCGCGAGGGTGAGGAACGTCGCGCCGATCACCGTGAAGACGACGAGCATCAGCAGCGACACCACGAGGATGGAGCCGCGCTCGCCGCCCGGGGGAAGCGCCGCCGGTCCGCTCGCGGCGGAGGCCGCCGGATCGCGGGGAGGGTTCGCGCTCACCGCGTCACCTCCGGGGATGCGGGCGCGCCCGCGCGGCGGGCCTCGGGCGCCGCGCCGGCCGCGGCGCCGCGGGTGCTGCCGGACGCCGGCGGCGCCGGGGCGCCCTCCGAGCCCAGCCAGTCCAGGAACGCGTTCAGATCGTCCGCCAGCCGGGTCTGGTAGTCCCCGCGACGCAGCGTCACGCGCGCGGCGCGATTGCCGTCCCGCCAGGTCTCCAGCACGCGCGCGATGCGGTACGACGTCCCCGCGATCTTCTGCGAGGACAGGAGCGCCGACACGAGCTGGGTCATCGAGGCGGAGACGAACAGCAGGAGGATGCCCAGCTGGTGGTCGGGCATGCCGAGGATGGTCCCGTCGGTCGCGAGGTGGCCGGCCGCCACCTGGCGCCGGTAGAACCACTCCACGCCGACGGCGAACACGAGGCACGCGAGCATCGGGATCGACGTGGAGAGCACGATGCGCGCCTGCAGCTTCCCGTCCACGACGACGGTGCGGCGCCGGTTCCGCGTTGGGCTGTCTGCCATGGGGGCTCCTCCCCGGGGTCGAGGGAACGGGGTCGGGACCTGGAAGTATCGGCCTCGCCCTTGCCTTCCTTGACAGGTTGTGGTGCGGAGATTGGGGGCGGCAGCCGCAAAACCCCATGTCCGCAACGAGTTGACCCGCCTCAGCTGAGATTCGTGAAGCGATCGTCCTCAAGTCATTGGAAGAAGGCGGGTTGGACCGGATTTGCCCCAATCTCCGCACCACGACCTGACGGGACGGGAGGTCTCGGGTAGCGTGGGTGGCCGCAGGACCGCGCGACGCGGTCGGGAGGGAGGTCGAATGAAGACGGTGGCCGTGCTCGGAGCCGGTCTGGTCGGCGGGTTGATCGCACGGGACCTCGCGCGGGACGACGGGCTGTCGGTCCTGTCCGTGGACGCGCGGGACGAGGCGCTGGCGCGCGTGGCGGGCGCGCGGATCCGCACCGCCCGCGCGGACCTGTCGGACCCCGGCGAGGTGGCGCGGGTCGCGGCCCCGGCCGATGTCGTGGCGCTCGCGGTTCCCGGCGCGCTGGGAACGGCTGCCCTGCGCGCGCTCATCGCCGCCGGGAAGCCCGTCTGCGACATCTCGTTCTCGCCGGAGGATCCGCTGGAGCTGGACGCCGCCGCGAAGGACGCCGGGGTTCCGGTGGTCGTGGATTGCGGGGTGGCGCCGGGGCTGTCGAACCTCCTCGTCGGGCGGTCCGTGGCGGAGCTGGACGCGGTGGACGAGGTCTCGATCCTCGTGGGCGGCCTGCCGCTCCGGCGCGTCCAGCCCTTCGAGTACCGCCTGGTCTTCTCGCTCACGGACGTCATCGAGGAGTACACGCGGCCCAGCCGGTACCGGGAGAACGGCCGCGAGGTCGTGCGGCCGGCGCTGTCCGATCCGGAGCTGGTGGACCTGCCGCGCGCGGGCACGCTGGAGGCGTTCAACACCGACGGGTTGCGCACGCTGCTGCGCACGATCGATGCGCCGAACCTGAAGGAGAAGACCCTGCGCTGGCCCGGTCACGTGGCGAAGATGTGGATGCTCCGCGAAGCCGGGTTCTTCTCGGAGGAGCCGATCCGCGCGGGCGGCGTCCACGTGGCGCCGCGGGCCCTCACGGAGGCGCTGCTCGCGAGGGCGTGGGCGCTGCCGCCGGGGGACGACGAGTTCACGATCCTCCGCGTGGAAGTGGCGGGCACGAGCGCGGGGGCGGCGCGTCGCATCGTCTGGGACCTCTGGGACGTGACGGATCCGGCCACCCGGGCGACGTCCATGGCGCGCACCACCGGCTTCCCGTGCGCGATCGTGGCGCGCCTCCTCGCCGAGGGCGCCTGGACGCGGCCGGGCGTGCACCCGCCGGAGATCCTCGGGCGGGACGAGGCGGTCACGCGGCGGATCCTGGACGGCCTGGCCGCGCGCGGCGTGTCGGTGGAGCGGCAGGGGTGACGCCGGCCGGACGGCGGGCCGGGTCCCCGGCGCCCCCCGTGCGTCGCGCCCGCCCGCGGTCTCCCCTGGCATGCGCGGCGCGGCGTTCGCTATAGTGGAACGGCTCTCGTCCACCGCTCGCCGTCCACTTCGCTTCCGGGAGACTCCATGATCCGCGCCCTGCGTGCGGCCGCGCCCCTGGCCGTTCTGCTCCTGTCCTCCCCGTCCGTCCGGGCGGCGGAGGCGGTCGTCTTCGACACCCGGCACCTGGACCACCGCGACACGCCGCGCCTGCAGGTCGAACCCGTGTGGGAGGCGCCGGCCGGCGCGTCCGGCGAGGCGCTCGCCCGCGCGTTCGTGAGGGAGCGGTCCGCCGCGTTCGGGATCGCGCCGGATGCGGAGGCGCTGGAGTTGGCCCGCGTCCGCGAGAGCCTGCTCGGAACGCACTACGTGTTCCGGCAGACGATCGGCGGGATCGAGGTGGACGGGGCCGAGGTCATCGTCTCGATCGCGAAGCGCGACGGGCGCGTGTACCGCGCGTTCAACAACTACTTCCCGGTGAAGGGCGCGGCGGCCATGCCGCGCGCCGCGGCGCTGGACGCGGAGGCGGCGTACGACGCGGCGTGGCGGCGTCTGCGCGGGCACGGCGACGTGCTCGCGCCCCCGGCGGCCCGGCTGGTGTGGACGCCGGAGGGCGCGGACCTCCGGTTGAACTGGATCGTGGACCTGGAGCTGTCCGCCCCGTACGGCGGGTGGACGGTCCGGGTGGATGCCGGCAGCGGCGAGGTCGTGGAGATCCGCGACGCCCGGCTGTACCGCATCCGGGACGAGACCCTCGCGCGCCCGGTGGAGGAGCGCCTGTCCGACTACGCCGGCCCGATCCGGGACCGCGCGGCGGCGTTCGCGGACTTCGAGGCCCGCGAGGCCGGGCGGACCGGCGCCGGGCTGCGCGGCCTGCGCGCGAACGGCACGGGCGTCGTGTTCGATCCGGACCCGCGCACGACCCTCATGAACGACAACCTGCAGGACGGCTCCGCCGCCGCCGCGTTCACGGGCTCGTACTTCACGCGGAACCTCCTGGACATCACGCTGAACGCGGGGACGTACTCGCTGGTCGGTCCGTGGGTGAACATCCTGAACTGGGATCCGCCGGCGACCGCGCCGTCCACCACGACGACGGGCAACTGGACCTCGCAGCGCGGCCCGAACTCGTTCAACGACGCGATGACGTACTTCCACCTGGACCAGAGCCAGCGGTACATGCAGTCGCTGGGGTTCACCGGCGCCACGGGGATCCAGCAGGGGTCCATCGGCGCGGACACGGACGGATGGAGCGGCGGGGACAACTCCTCGTACAGCCCCGGGACCAACCGCCTGTCGTTCGGGCACGGCTGCGTCGACGACAACGAGGACGCGGACGTCATCCTCCACGAGTACGGGCACGCCATCAACCACGACATCAACGCGTCGTGGAGCGGCGGCGACACCGGCGCCATGGGCGAGGGCTTCGGCGACTACTGGGCGGGCTCGTACAGCTACAGCACGCCGAACGGACCGGCCTACCATCCGGAGTGGGTGTTCTCGTGGGACGGCCACGGCACGGGCAACCCGTGCTGGTCCGGCCGCATCATGAACGCCACCGGCGCGCAGTACGTGCACACCACGTTCTACGGCGCGCACTCCTCCATCCCCGGCGGGTACCAGTCGGACGAGCTGTGGTCCACGCCGCTGTTCCAGTCGCTCGTGGCGCTCGTGGGCCAGGGCCGGCCGCGGACGGAGGTGGACACGATCATCCTGGAGGCGCAGTTCGGTCTCGGTTCCGGGATCAAGATGCGCGACATGGCGAACGCCATCATCCAGACCGCCCAGGCGCTGTACCCCGGCGGTCCGCACGCCGACGTCTTCGTCCAGAAGTTCCTCGTGCACGGCATCGTCGTCGTCCCGACGGTCCTGCTGGAGGCGTCGGACGTCACGCTGACGTCGGCGGGCGCCAACGGCGCGCCGGATCCGGGCGAGACCGTGTCGTTCCGGATCGAGGTGCACAACGCGGGCACGCTCGGCGCCACGGCGGTCAGCGGCACCCTGTCGTCGTCCACGCCGGGCGTGACGATCGTGCAGGGATCGTCGGCGTACCCGGACCTGCCGGCCGGCGCGTCGGGCGAGAACGCCACGGACTACTCGCTGCACCTGGATCCGTCGTTCGAGTGCGGGGATCCCGTCGCGCTGACCCTGCAGGTGGCGTACGACGACGGCTCGCCGCACTCCACGAACCTGGCGTACGGCCTGGTGGCCGGCGTCGTGCAGGGCGCGGACCAGTCCGTGAGCCCGAACCTCGCCATCCCGGACAACAACGCCACCGGGGTCACGAGCACCATGGCCGTCGCGGGGACCGGGGCCACGGTGACGGCCGGGTTCAACGTGGACGTGACCCTGACCCATACCTGGATCGGGGACCTGGTGTTGACCCTTCAGTCGCCGCTGGGGACGAACGTGATCCTGCACAACCGGACCGGCAGCTCGGCGGACAACATCGTCGGGAACTACCCCGGGACGCTCACGCCCGCGGGATCGCTGGCCACGCTGATCGGCCAGCCCCTGGACGGGACGTGGTCCCTGCGGGTGCAGGACCTGGCGGGACAGGACGTGGGCACGCTGAACAGCTGGGCCATCCACGACATCTCGGGCTACGAGTGCGACACGTCCGTGGACGCGCCCGTCCTCGCGGGGGCGCCCCGGGAGTTCGCGCTGCGCGGCAACACGCCGAACCCGTTCGCCACGGCCACGACGATCCGGTTCGCGGTCCCGGGCGCGGGGGCCGACGTGACCGTCGCCGTGTACGACATCGCGGGTCGCCGGATCCGCACGCTGGTGGACTCGTTCCGGGGCGCCGGCGAGCACGACGTCACGTGGGACGGCTCGGACGAGACCGGTCGCCCCGCGGGCTCGGGCATCTACTTCTACCGTCTGGACGCCGCCACGTTCTCGTCCACGCGGAAGCTCGTGCTCCTGCAGTAGCGCGCCCCGCGGCGCGAATCCCCGACGGGGTCCCGCGTCCGCGCGGGACCCCGCGCGCATTCCGGGGCCGGCCCCCGCGGGGACGCGAGGCGACGCGGGGAGGCGACGCGGCGCTTGCCGGGGTCTTCCGGGACGCCTTAGCTTGGGCGGTCTCCCGGGCATTCCCGGGATCCAGGGAAGGGAGATCGCATGTCTCGGATCGGGAAGGGAATCGCGGCGCTCGCCTCGGCCGCGACCGTGGTCGCGTGCGCCGCGCCCGTCGCGCAGGCCGCCTCGTGGCCGCACGACCGCAACGGGTTCATGATCGGATTCGGCATCGGCGGCGGGAGTCTCGGCCTGGAGGACGGGGAGGAGCGCGAGGGCAGCGGGCTCGGGAACTTCCGGATCGGCTGGGCCGTCCGGCCGGACCTCGTGCTGGCGCTCGAGACGGAGGGCTGGACGAAGGAGATCGACACCACGCCCGGCGAGGTCACGTGGACCTTCTCCGTGGCCACCGCCGCGCTGACCTGGTACCCCGGGGCCGGGGGCGGCTACCTGCGCGGGGGCATCGGCGTGGGCGTCGCGGACGCGGAGCTGGACCTCGGCAGCGTCCGCATCGTGGGCGAGGAGTCCGGCCTGGGCGCGGCGGCGGCGGCGGGATACGAGTGGCGGTTGACGCGGAAGTTCGCGCTGGGGCCGGAGGTGCAGTTCTTCTGGATGGACCTGGAGGATGTCCTCGGCTCCGCGAACGTGGTCGGCGGCAGCCTGAACTTCGACTGGTACTGGTGAGGGCGACGGTCGTCCGGTCGGATGCCCGGCGGGCGGACGGGGGGAACCGGGTGACCGGGTGACCGGCTGACCGGCTGACCGGGTGACCGGGTGACGGCATGGCCCGGATCCGGCGACGATCCGGGCCATGCGCGATCCCCGCACCCCGCGCTAGTCGTAGTACTCCAGGCCCAGGTGGGTGATGAGGGCCTCGCCCTTCAGGTGGCGCAGCGTGTTCTTCAGCTTCATCAGCTGGATGAACAGGTCGTGCTCCGGGTACAGCCCCTCCGCCGTCTGCGGGCTCTTGAAGTAGAACGAGAGCCACTCCTGGATGCCCTTCATGCCGGCGCGCCTGGCCAGGTCGAAGAACAGCGCCAGGTCCAGCACGATCGGCGCGGCCAGGATGGAGTCGCGGCAGAGGAAGTCCACCTTGATCTGCATCGGGTAGCCCAG
>CAYYFX010000062.1:0-22648 GCA_964471155.1 uncultured Gemmatimonadota bacterium
GTGGGCCTGGCGGGTGTAGTAGCCCTTCCGGCGGAACGTCCAAGCGACGTTGGTGGAATGACTTGGGCAATGGCTGCGGGGACAGTGCGGTGGGCGGAACCCTGCGAGTGAAACGGACATGCCCCGGATCCATGGAAGATCCGGGCCAGACCCATTCTGCGAACCACAACCTTCGCGTCAGGCCTCCTCGAAGCGGTTCACGGCAGGGTTCTTGTGCACGTGGTCGCCGCGGAAGACATGGCCGTTCATCGTCACCCACACGCCCTCGGCCGCCGTCTGCAGCGTGGCCAGGGCCATGCCCACGTTGAACGGCGCGTCCGTGGCGCGGAAGCGCGCGGGGCTCAGCGAGCCGGTAATCACGATGACCTTCCCGGGGATGTCCATGAGGGCGCGCGCCGTGTCCTCCATCGTGTCCGTGCCGTGCGTGATGAGCACGTGCCGCTCCGGGAGTGCCTCCACGGTGCGGCGGATGAGCGCGCGGTCCGCGGCGTCGATCTCCAGGCTGTCCTTCGCGAGCAGGTTCACCACGCGGACCTCCGCGTCCACCCGCGCCTCCTCGAGGATGCGCGGAACCTCGGACTCGCCGACCTGGTAGTGGCTCCGGGCGTCGAAGTAGACCTTGTCGATCGTGCCGCCGGTCGTGACGAGGACGAGCTTCATCGGGGGTCTCCCGGGCGATGGGTGACGCCTCTCATACCCGACCGGTGCGAAGGCGGCAAGCGCGCCCGGTCAGCGCGGACCGGGCCGATCCCGGACGGCCGCCCAGAAGTACGTGAGCTCCCGGACCTCCACGATCCGGTCCGGCGCATCGAGGAGTCCGCGCAGCTCCGGCCCGGTGAGGAAGTTCTTGCGGATCTCCGTCTCCGTGCCGTCGTCCAGACGGCGACGCTGCCAGGTGTCCCCGGCCGCGTCCGTTCGCGAGACGGGAGTGCTGCTTCCGGGCACGAAGCGGTTATCCAGGAGCACGATGCGCCCGCCCATCCGCAGGCGGCCGTCGAGGGCGTCCACGAACGCGGCGAGGCGCCCGCGCGGCACGTGCGAGATCCAGAACGCGGCGAGGATGGCGTCGAACTCCCCCGGGACCGCCTCCGGCGTCCAGGCGTCGGTGAGCAGCCAGCTGACGTTGTCGCCGATCTCCTCGCGGCGGCGCGCGATGCGGAGGACCTCGTCGTTCGCGTCCGTGGCCACCACGGCGGCGGCCGTTCGCGCGGCGACGGCGGTCCACCACCCCGTGCCGCAGGCGAGTTCCAGCACGCGCCGCCCCGCCAGCCACCGCGCGATCACCGCCTCGAGCCGGCGAAGGTCGTCCTGCCGCTCGGGCTTCGCGTAGATGCGGTCGTATTCCGCGGCGCGGCGGCGGTAGTACTCGCGCAGGGCGTCGGATCCACCGGGATGGAAGGTCATCGCCGGCTCCGGGCATGTGCGAGCACGTCGGGCCACAGCACGGCGAAGTCCGCCGCCAGGCCGTCCCGCGCGGCGTCGATGTCCTCGACTCCCGCGGCGAGCGGATTCGGTCGCCGCATCCGTCCGGACATCCCGGCCAGCGCGGCGGCCACGCCGTCGCGCCGGCCGTAGGCCACCAGGAGGTCCGTGTCCACCATGTACCGGCGGAAGCGGCGCATCCGTTCGGGCAGCGCGTCGCCGGCCGCCTCCAGGTCCCGGTACACGCGGTCCGCGAACCGCCGCAGCGTCCCCTCGCCCCAGACGTCCCACCCGCGCGCGAGCACGTGGTCGTAGCCGATGTCCACCAGGATCCCGGCGAAGCGGCGGCGCGCCGGCGCGATGCGCGCGCGGCTGCGCGCGAAGGCCGGATGGTCGTCCACGAACGCGTCCACGGCGCGGTGCACGCGGATGCCGCGCAGCAGCTCGCCGTGCCACGCGTCCCCGGGACGGCCCTTCACGAAGTCCCCCAGCAGATTGCCCACGATGCTGGTCCCGGTGCGGACGGCGATCAGCGCGTGCGCGAGGTGGTTCACCGGGAGAGATCGACGAGCTCCACGTGGTGCGCCGGCAGCTCCCGCTCCAGGAAGCGCACGGCCACGCGGTGGAACCGCTCCGGGGAGTCCGTGGCGAAGAGGCGGACGGCTCCCTCGTCCTGCCGCGTCGCCGCCGTGCCCGCGGCCTGCAGCTCCCGCGCCACCGCCTCCGCCGTGGTGGCCGCCGAGTCCACGATGGCCACGTCCGGCCCCGCGGCCTTCGCGATGGCGTCCGCCAGCACCGGGAAGTGCGTGCAGCCGAGCACGAGGCAGTCCGGCCGGTGCGCCCGCATCACGTAGTCCAGGTACTCGTGCGCCACGAGCTCCGCCACCGGCCCGTGGCTCCACCCTTCCTCCGCCAGCGCGACGAAGACGGAACACCCCTGGGACACCACCTCGCACTCCGGGCGGCGGCGACGGATGGCCCGCTCGTACGCGCCGCCACGCGCCGTGCTCTCCGTGGCCAGCACGACGATGCGTCCGGTGCGCGAGGCCGCCACCGCGGCGTCCGCGCCCGGCTCCACGACGCCGAGCACCGGAAGCCCGGGGAACGCCCCGGCCAGATCGTCCAGGGCCAGCGCGGACGCCGTGTTGCACGCCACGACCAGCAGCTTGATCCCGCGCTCCACGAGGTGCGCGGAGGCCTGGATGGCGTAGCGCGCCACCGTGCCCGCGCTCTTGGTCCCGTACGGCAACCGCGCCGTGTCCCCGAGGTACAGCAGGGACTCGCGGGGCAGGCGGTCGCGCAGCGCGCGCAGCACGGTGAGACCGCCGACCCCGGAGTCGAACACCCCGATCGGCAGCGCGGAGAGGTCGCGGGCGGGAGGCGCCACGAGCGGGGTCGTCACGGGTGCGGACGCCCCGATCGCCCGCCGAGGAACGACTCGGCCTCGTCGCGGAACCGTTCCAGGACCGGGATCTCGTCGGCGGCCACCTCGCCGAAGGAGTCCACCGTGCCGTCGTCATGGACCACGCGCCGCTCCCCCGCGTCCACGGGAAGCCGGCGGCCGTCCGTCGTGTGCAGCCGGACCGCGCCCTCCAGCACGCAGACGCAGGCGAAGTCCGGCAGGCGGATGACCGCGAACGTGGTTCCGGTCACCTCCACGTCCACGGGATCCGTGTGCACCACGAGCCGCCGCCCGGCGAACCCGGGGCCGGTGCTGACCTGCACGGCGCCCCGCGTCACGTCGATGCGCATGGCCTCCCCCGCCGGCGCACCGGGGTCGGGCAGGGTGAGCTCCGCGTCCGGCATCAGTTGCACCGCGAGGGTCTTCGGCAGCGCGAGCGAGAGCGGCCCACCGCCGGACCAGATCACGCGGGCGCCCGGCCCGAGCGCGCCGCGCCAGGCCGCCACGTCCGCCGCGGGGAAGACGCGCCCGTCCACCCGCACCTCGCCCGCCGCCGGGGCGACCATGACCTGCCACTCGGGCGCGCGACCGAGGACGAGGAACGCGCCGGCCGCGGCCGCGGCGAGCGCGAGCGCCGCGCGCAGGGGCATCGGGATCACGCGGCGCGCCGGCGCCGCGCCCTCCGGGATCCGCCCCGCCACGAACTCCGCGCGAAGCCGCGCGCGGAAGTCCTCGCGGACGGCGGGCTCCGGCAGGGAAGCCACGGCGGCGCGGATCCGCTCCTCCGCGGGCGTGACGGGCTCGCTCACGCGGCACCTCCTTCGCCGTCCGCGCCGAGCGCCCGCGCCAGCGCGGCGAGGCCGCGCGAGTAGCGCTTCCGGACGGCGACGTACGTCGCGCCCAGGATGCCCGCGATCTCCTGGTGCGAGTAGCCCCGCCAGTCGTGCAGGATCACCACGTCGCGCAGGTTCGCGGGCAGCGCCGCCACCGCGCGCTGCACGCGCGCGGCGCGCCGCCGCGCATCCACGCGCTCCGCCGCATCCTCGCGGGCATCCGGATCCGGCTCGCGCTCGACGATGTCCTCCAGCGGCACCGCCCGCGCCGCGGCCTTCGTGTGGCGGCCGCGCCAGTGCTCGCGGCAGGCGTTGCAGGTGATCGCGGTGAGCCAGGGCATGGGGTCGCGCTCGGGGTCCAGGCGGTCGCAGGCGCGGTACACCTTAAGGAAGACCTCCTGCGCCACGTCCTCCGCGGCGGGCCGGTCCCCCAGCAGCCGGTACGCGAGGCCGTGGATCCGGTCGATGTACCGGTCGAAGAAGCGACCCAACGCCTCCGGGTCGCGGCCGCGGACTCCTTCCAGCTCCTCCCGTGACGGGCGGTCGTCCAGGGGTCGGGACACCGGCCGACCCGGACCTCCGCCGGAGCCGGCGCCCCCCGTGTCGGGTATGCGGCGGGGCGGATTCTGTGCCTCGAACCGGCTCAACCGGGCCTCGTTTCGCGCGGGAGGGAAGCGGCCGCAGTATAGACGCGGTTCCCGGGCTCCGCACTTGCTGGGCGGCCCGCCCCCCCGCTAGCCTTCCGGGATGCCCCGCGCCCCCGAACCGCCCCGCGCCGCGGGCGGCTTCCCGGCCACCCGAGCCTCCCTCGTGGCGGATCTCTCCGCCGGCGCGCCGGACGTACGCGACCGCGCGCGGGCGCGCGTGGTGGAGACCTACTGGAAGCCCGTCTACAAGTACCTCCGGCTGCGCTGGCGGTTGCAGCCGGAGGACGCGGAGGATCTCACGCAGGGGTTCTTCGCGTCCGCCCTGGAGCGGGGCTGGCTGGAGCGGTACGACGCGGAGCGCGCGCGCTTCCGGACATGGCTGCGGCTGGGCGTGGACGGCCACGCCGCGAACCAGCGCAAGGCCGCGAGCCGGCTCAAGCGCGGCGGCGCCATCGCGCACGTGCCGGTCGATTTCGAGTCCGCGGAGGCCGAGGTGCTGCGTGCGGACGCGCCCGCGCCCGGCGATCCCGAGGAGCTGTTCCGGCGCGAATGGGTGCGCAGCCTGTTCGCGCTCGCGGTGGAGGATCTTCGGGCGAAGCTGGACGGGACCGGCCGGACCGCGGCGTGGCGCGCCTTCGAACGCTACGACCTGGACGGCCCGCCGCCCGGCGGGAAGCTGACGTACGCGGACCTCGCGCGGGACCTGGAGGTGCCGGTGACGAAGGTGACGAACGACCTGCACGCGGCGCGGCGCGCGTTCCGCGAGTGCGTGCTGGCCCGGCTCGCGGGGCTGTGCGCCACGCCGGAGGAGTTCCGCGACGAGGCGCGTTCCCTGCTGGGGACCGATCCCCCGTGAGGTGGATCCCCGACGACGCGCTCGGCCGGCTGCGCGACGCCGCGGACGCGCCCGACATCCCCGGCGATCGCTACGAGGTGGGCGAGCGCGTCGCGCGCGGCGGCATGGGCGTGGTGTGGCGCGCGCACGACCGCGAGCTGGACCGCGACGTGGCGGTGAAGGTGCTGGATCATCCCGGCCCGGACGACGCGGCGCGCGCCCGCATGCTGCGCGAGGCGCGCATCCTCGCGCGGCTGGAGCACCCGGGGATCGTGCCCGTGCACGACGTGGGCACGCTGCCCGACGGGCGCACGTGGTACGCCATGAAGCTCGTGACGGGCGCGCGGCTGGACGAGGCGGCGCGCGGCGAAGCCTCGCTCGCGGAGCGGCTGCGGCTCTTCGCCCGGATCTGCGACGCGGTGGCGTTCGCGCACTCGCGCGGCGTCGTGCACCGCGACCTCAAGCCGGAGAACGTGATGGTCGGTCCCTTCGGCGAGGTCCTCGTGATGGACTGGGGGGTGGCGCGGATCCTCGAGGAGACCGCGGTCGCCGCGGACGCGGTCCCTGGCGGCGCGCCGGCGCGGGACGGCACGCGTCCCGGGCTCGTGCTCGGCACGCCCGGGTGGATGTCCCCGGAGCAGGCGTCCGGCCGGTCGCACGTGGCCGATGCGCGCGCCGACGTGTGGTCGCTGGGCGCGATCCTCGCGCACCTCGCGGCCACCGCGCCGGGTCCGGTGCCCGCGGCGCTGCGGGCCGTCGCGGCGCGGGCCATGGCGGAGGATCCCGCGGCACGCTACCCGGGGGTCGACGCGCTCGCGCAGGACGTGCGCCGCTTCCTGGACGGGGACTCGCCGTCGGCGCACCGCGAGTCCTTCGCCGAACGCGCGGCCCGCCTGGCGCGCCGGCACCGCACGGCCATCCTCCTGCTCCTGGCCTACGTGGTCGTCCGTGCGCTGATGCTCGCGTTCGCCGGAACGTGACGCGGCCGGCCAAAGGAACCGCCGCCGCCGTACAAGGGAACCTGCGAAGGAGGGAACGCCATGAACCGACCGCTTCTCGGAGTCATCGTCGGAACGCTGCTCGGGGCCCTGGACGGGTCCACCGCCTGGTTCACCGCGCCGGAGCTGCGCGCCGAGGTGGGTGGCATCATCCTCGGCAGCTGCACGAAGGGACTCTTGGTGGGCCTCATCACCGGGATCGTGGCCCGCAGGACCGGCTCGATCGGCCGCGGCTTGGCGGTCGGCGTGGTGGCCGCGCTCGCGCTCACGATCCCCATCGCGATCATGAACGCGCGGTACTACGACAACACGTCGTACTACTGGAAGATCATCCTGCCCGGCGCGCTGACCGGGCTGCTGGTCGGGTACGCCACCGTCCGCTACGGGAGGGCGCCGCGCCCGGCCGCCGGATGACGCACGGACCGGCCGCGAGATGGCCGCGAGACGGCGCGTGGATTCCGGACCATGTGCTCCGCTTGGGCGAAGGCGCGCGTGCGCGGCGTTGAAACCCCGCGCGCGGAAGTGGCACCATGGGGGTCCCTGATCCTCGGTCCACCCGTCCCCCCGAGAGGGCGTCATGATCCGCATCCTCGCCGCCGCGCTCGCGGCCATCCTCGTCCTCGGCTCCGCCCCCGCGCGCGCCACCTTCCACCTCATGCAGGTGGAGCAGGTGATCGCCGGCGTGGACGGGGACGACACCGTGCAGGCGATCCAGCTCCGCATGCGCGCCGCGAGCCAGCAGTTCGTCTCCGCCAGCCGCCTGCGCGTCACGGACGCGGCCGGCGCGAACCCGGTGCTGCTCTCCGACATCACGACCGACGTGGCCGTCGGCGGGCTGGGCCGCCGCGTGCTGTTGGCGACGGCGTCCTTCGCGTCGCACACGTCGCCGCCCGCCGTCCCGGACTTCGTCCTGGACAACGCCATCCCGTCGTCCTACCTCGCGGCCGGCTGCATCCAGTTCGAGAACAACACCGGGGCGCAGATGCTGTGGCGGCTCATGTGGGGCGGCGCGGCGTACACCGGTCCGACGACCGGCCTCACGCTCAACGACGCCGACGGGAACTTCGGCCCCGCGTACTCCGGGCTCGTCCCCACCGGCGGCACGCAGGCGCTGCAGTTCCAGGGGACCGCAAGCGCGCTCAGCCTCAACAACGACGCGGACTACATGCTCACCGCCGGCGCCGCCGTCTTCACGAACAACGCCGGCGATTCCTTCACGGTGATGTCGTCGCTCACCGGCGCGCCGGAGATCGGGCGCGCGGTGGTGGTCGGCGACCCGGTCGTCGCGCCGAACCCGTTCTCGACGTCCACGCGCATCGAGCTGCAGCTCGCGCGCGCGGCCGACGCGCGGCTCGTGATCGTGGACGCGGCGGGCCGTCGGCTCGGCGAGATCGCGCGGTCGCTGCCGGCCGGCACGGCCTCGCTGGAGTGGGACGGCCGCGACGCCGCCGGCCGGGCGCTCCCGGCCGGCGTGTACTTCTACCGGCTGCAGGTGGACGACGGCGTCAAGTCCGGCCGCATGCTGCTCGTGCGGTAGCGCCGCGCGTCAGCGCGCCGCGGAGGACGCCGCGGGCGGCGTCATGTCGAAGTGGAAGCGGGACCGCTCCGTGCGCAGCGGGTACGTGCGCTCGCGCCACTCGCGCAGCGTCGCGCGGCCGCCGCGCGCCCACCACGTGACCCGCGTCCCGTCCGGCGTGGTCGTGCGCGTGATCTCGGCGAGATCCGCGCGCGGCGCGGGGCCCGGGCCCACCCAGAAGTCGTAGTCCCCCGCGGGATCGAAGTCGCGCGCCGCGTACATCACCCACGTGTGGTGCCCGAGGGTCCACGGGCGCCCGGGCTCCCACTTCCACAGCGGGTCCATCACGTGGAAGAGCACGCGCGAGTAGTCCACCGCCTGCCGCTCGGTCGCCGCGAGGAAGACGGTGCGGCGGCCGAAGTCGCGATCCGCCGTGTACGGCGGCGCGGGTCGCGGCCACGACAGCGCGATCGCCGCGGTGGCGGAGAGCGTGAGCAGCGCCGGCGCCGCGAGGGTGCGGCGCGCGTCCGCCCCGCCGGCGAGCAGGCGCAACGCCACCGCCATGGGCGTGAGGGCCGCGGGCATGAAGTAGTGGATGTTCTTGTTCGGCGAGAGCAGGAAGAACCCCACCCACGCCAGCGTGACCACGGAGAGCCAGCGCGCCACCCGTCCGGGTCCGAGGGCGCCGAAGGGCAGCGCGAGCACGGGCAGGCCGCCCGCCAGCAGCGCCCACCATCCGGCGGCGGCGAGCATGCGCTCCGGCGACTCCGCGGCGAACCGGGCGCGCCCGCGGAAGTACTTCGCCCACCACTCGCCGATCATCGCATCGAAGATCCCCGTGGTGACCGTATAGACGACGAGCAGCACCGCGTAGACCGCGAGCAGCGCGAGCAGGGCGAAGCCCCAGCGCAGCACCGTGCGCCGGTCGCCCCGTTCGCCCGACAGGAGGCCGCCGGCGCCGATGAGTCCCACGAACATGAGCCCGCTCGGGAACGTGAGGATCGAGAGGAGCGCCGCCACCGCGGCGAGCCCCGCGGCGCCCTCCCGCAGCAGCACGAGCGCGCAGATCGCGAGCGCCGTGACCGCCCACTCCTCCAGCGGGGAGCACGCGAGGTCCCCGTGGAACGGGTGGTAGCCGGCGTAGTACGCGCCCACCTGGAGCGAGAGGTAGCCCACCGCGAGCATCGGCACGAGCACGTTGAGCGACCCGCCGGCCGCGCGCGCGCGCCCGCGCCCGGCGAGGTCCGCCAGCGACAGCACCAGCATCCCCAGGAACAGGAGCGCGGGCAGGCGCACGGCGGCCTCCGAGTCGCCGAGGAGCGCGAGGGAGAAGAACACCGGATAGCCCACGAACATGAACGTGGGATAGAACCCCCACGCGCCGGACTCCAGGTCCCACTCCGGGAACGCGCTCGCGGACAGGCTCGCGGCGAACCCGTGGACTTCGGTGGCGTCGCCCTCCAGCGCCTCGATCGTGATCTTGCCGGGCATGAGCAGCCACGCGGCGGCGGCGAGCAGCAGGACGCCCAGCACGGGCACGAGCAGCTCGCGCCGCCCCGAGCCGCGGATGCGCGGGGGCAGCGGCGGCAGCGCGGGCGACCCGGACGCCAGCGCCGCGCCGGCCACCAGCGCCGCCACGTCCAGGACCGCCACCGTGAGGTAGAGGCAGCTCCGCCCGGCCACCCCGCGGGTCGCCGCCTGCGCCGCGATCCACGCCACCGACACGCCCACCAGGGAGAGCACGAACGCGGCCACGGCGTTCGCCGGCGCGTTCGACATGCGCACGCCCAGCGCGCGCATCAGGAGGAGGCCGGGCGCGAAGAACACGGCGAAGTACCCGCACAGCAGCGCCGCCACCGCCACGGTCGTGCGCACCACGCCGATCCCCCACGGCGGGAACAGGAGCACGTCCTCGAAGGTGGACTCGTGCAGGAACGCGGCGAACGCCGTGAGCAGCGCCGCGGCGGCCAGCGGACCCAGACCCAGCGCGGCCGCGCGCACCGTGCCGCCGGGGCCGGCGCGCGGGGCTTCGTCCGGCGCGGGTTCGATGCTCACGATGCCTCCCCGGCCGGTCTGGGGACCGGCGCCTGCACGAGCGCCACGCCGGCCAGCACGACGAGCCCACCCGCGACCGTGGCGAGGCCCAGGGTCTCCCCCAGTATCGGCACGGCGGCCGCGCACGTGACCAGGGGTTCCACGTACAGGAACGCGGAGACTCGGGTGGCATCCATCCGCGCGAGCGCCGCGTACCACAGGAGGTACGCGATCCCCGAGCACCCCACGCCCAGGAACACCACCGCGCCCCAGGCCCCCGGGGACAGCCCGCTCCACGCCGCCCAGCCGGACTCGCGCAGGAAGAAGGGCAGCAGCATCAGCCACCCGAGCAGGACCGACGCGGCCATGGCGCGCGCGCTCCCGAGCCGTCCGATCGTGCCGCGCGCGAGGACGGTGTACACGGCCCAGTTCACCGTGCTGGCCAGCACGAGGAGGTCGCCCTTCGTGGACGGCAGTCCGAGGACGGCGGGATCGAAGCTCCCGCGCGTCACCACGATCACCGCGCCCGCGAACCCGAGCACGAGCCCCGCGATGCGGCGCGGCCCGAAGGGCTCCCGCAGCAGGACCCGCGCGAGGAGCGCCGACCACAGCGGGATCACGCCGATCAGCCACCCGGTCCGCACGGCGGTCGTGAGCGTGAGACCGTGCACCTGGATCATCTGGTGCACGAAGACGCCCACGAAGCCGAGCAGCGCGAGGTTCGGCCACGCGGCGCGCGGGACGGACCAGGACTCCCGCCGCAGGACCAGCACGGCGTACAGCGACGCCGTCCCCAGGGCGAAGCGCGTGAAGATCAGCGCTACCGGCGACATCTCCGCCAGCGCGATCTTCGTGGCCACGAACGAGATGCCCCAGAGCGTGACCGCGAGGAGCGCGAACACGCCCGCGAGCGGATTCCGGGGAGGTGGGGTCACGCGGCGCAGCCTCCCCCCCGAGGGCGGCTGCCGTCAAGGGCCACGGCGGTCAGTCGAACCGGTAGATCCGGATCGACCAGCCCGCCCGGTCCACGGGACGGTACGCGGTCAGCCAGTCCGTCGGCGCCTCGCCGAGGAGCGCCAGCTTCCGGAAGTAGACGAGACGGTGCGCGCTGATCGCGTACCACCCGCGCCGCGGGTTCGCGATCTCCTCGCGGGTCATCGGCTCCGCGTCCACGCCGTACGCCGCGGGCTCCGCCGTGCCGAAGTACGAGATCCGCAGCGGGCGGGCCTCCGGATGCGCGCGCTGCCACGCGGCGAGCGCCGGAAGGTCCTGGCCCCAATCCACGTTGGAGTCGTCCAGCAGGAACGGCCCGCGCGCCGGCCCGCCGGCCAGGTCATGGACGTACGACAGCTCGTGCGGGTGGATGCGCGCCACCTCCACCGCGCACCACGCCACGAGCGCGGCCGCCACGATCGCGCCGCGCCGCGACGCGCCCATCGCCGCCGCGCCGGCCGCGGCGAAGAGGAACGGGAACGCCGGCAGCACGCGGCGCACGCCGAAGTTCGCGCGATCGAACAGCGACGCGGCGAAGACCACGGCCGCGGGGATGAGGAACGGGACGACCGCCTCGCGCACGCGCGCGTCGCGGGCCGCCCGCACGAGCGCCCACCCGAGCAGCGCCAGGATCGGCAGCGGCGTCTTCACGAGGAACGCCACGACGTGGTAGTGCGGGAACGCCTTCGTGGAGATGTCCCCCAGCAGGTAGTAGTGGTAGTTCGACGCCAGGTCGCCGTACAGGCTCCGGAACCCGTGCCAGTAGCGGCCGGGATCGAAGGTGAAGTTGTACGACGCGCCGACCACGAGCGCGGCCGCGGGCAGGGTCCAGGCGACGCCGAGCGCCGCGTCGCGCAGCACGCGGGCGCGACCGCCCGCGCCGCCGCGCAGCGCCCAGGCCACCCGCAGCACGAAGATCGGCGCCAGCAGCAGGGACGTGTACTTCGTCGCGAGCGCGACCCCCGTGACGACGCCGCAGACCAGCCAGGCGCCGCGGGTCCGCCGCGCGAGCGCCCGTTCGAACGACGCCGCGGCGGCGAACATCGTGGCCGCGCACAGCACGTCCTCGGTGGCCAGCCCGGCGTGCGCGATCAGATCCGGGGAGAGCGCGGCCGCCGCCGCGCCGAGGAGGGCCGGACCGTCGCCGAGGCGGCGTCGCGCGGCGAGCCAGATCCCGAGCACGAGCGCGGCGCCCGCCACCGTGACCGGCAGCCGGGCCGCGCGGGCGATGGCCACGGGGTCGTTGTCATCGCCGAAGATCAGGGCGTGCCCGTACGCCACCACCGCGTTGCCGCTCGCCGCCCAGCGCTCGAACGGTCCGCCCGGCTCCTCCAGGTCCATTCGCAGGAGCGGCGCCGCCACGAGATCCTGGGCCAGCGGCGGATGCGACGGGTTGAACCGGAACTCGCCCTGCGTGAGGTACGCGTATCCGGCCGAGATGAAGCTCGGCTCGTCCCAGGTCAACGACATGCGACGGCTCGCGGACAGCGACAGCGCGAAGAACCCGGTGGCCAGGAGGAGGGCCGCCGCGAGGGTCGCGCGCGACGGCGACGGCGACGGCGCGCGCGGGAGCGGCGCCGCGGCGCGCGGCGCGCGGGCGACGCCCGATCCCGGTTTCGCCGTTCGCCGCCTTGCCACGGGCGCCTCCGCATCGCACGACCGCGAGAGCATAGCCCCGCCTTCGCGCTCCCGAAAACCCCTTGCCACCACGTTCGCGGCGCGGAATGCTCCGTCCGTCACACTGCGGGCGCCGCCCGCCATCGCCCCGGAGGTCCCCATGCGCAAGTTCCTGGTTCCTGCCATCGTCGTGGTCATCGCGCTGCTCGCCGGCAACTGGGGCTGCGGCTCGTACAACCGCTTCGTCACGATGGAGGAGGGCGTGACCGCGGCGTGGGCGCAGGTGGAGAACGTGTACCAGCGCCGCGCGGACCTCGTCCCGAACCTCGTGGCCACGGTGGAAGGCGCGGCGGACTTCGAGCGCGGGACGCTCACCGACGTGATCGAGGCGCGCGCGAAGGCGTCGCAGATCCGCGTGGACGAGTCCATCGTGAACAACGCGGAGAAGATGGCGGAGTTCCAGGCGGCGCAGGGCGAGCTGTCGGGCGCGTTGTCGCGGCTGCTGGTCACGGTGGAGCGGTATCCCGACCTCAAGGCGAACCAGAACTTCCTCTCGCTGCAGAGCCAGCTCGAAGGCACGGAGAATCGCATTGCGGTCGAGCGGCGCAAGTTCAACGAGACCGCGCAGACCTTCAACGCGAACATCCGCGTGATGCCCGCCGCGCTCGTGGCCCGGCTCGGCGGCTTCCAGCGCAAGGCGTACTTCGAGGCGGATGCCGGTGCGCAACAGGCGCCCGAGGTCAAGTTCGGCGAGTGACGCGGGTCTTCCCTGCCGCCGGCGCGCTGCTGGCCGCCGCGCTCGCCGCCGGGGCGCCGGCGGCCGTGCGCGCGCGTGAGCTTCCGTCCGCGCCCGCCACCTACGTGCTGGACGAGGGCGGCTGGCTTCCCCCGGAGGACGAGGCCCGCCTGTCGCAGCGGCTGCTCGCGTACGAGCGCGAGACCAGCAACCAGATCGTCGTGGCCGTGTTCCGCTCGCTCGAGGGCGAGGACCTCGCGGACTTCAGCCAGCGCGTGGCCGAGGCCTGGGGCATCGGACGCGCCGAGCACGACAACGGCATCCTCCTCGCCGTGTACGTGGAGGAGCGGCAGATCGACATCGAGGTCGGCTACGGACTCGAGGCGGTGGTCACGGACCTCATCGCCGACGACATCCGCCGCAACGTGCTCGTGCCCGCGTTCCGCGACGGGCGCCACGCCGAGGGGATCGCGGAGGGCGCGGAGGCACTCATGGCCGCCGCGCGCGGCGAGTACGAGGGCACGGGGCGCGCGCTCTCGGACGAGGACCGCCCGCGCGGGATGCCGCCGCTGGCGCTGCTCGTCCTCGCGCTCCTCGTCCTCGTCGTGATCACGCGGGTGCGCTCCGGCGGCGGCATGCTCATGGGCCCGCCCGGCTGGGGCGACGGCGGCAGCGGCACGCGGACCTTCGGGCGCGGCGGGCTCGGCGGCGGATTCGGCGGGTTCGGCGGCGGGTCGTTCGGCGGCGGCGGCTCGTTCGGCGGCGGGGGAGGCGGCTTCCGCGGCGGCGGCGGTTCCTTCGGCGGCGGCGGCGCGCGGGGAGGCTGGTGATGGCGCTCACGGCGTGGACGCTTCTGGATGCGGCCGGGCGCCGGCGCGTGGTGGACGCCATCGGCGCCGCCGAGCGCCGCAGCCACGGCGAGATCCGCGTGCACGTGGAGGACAAGGCGAAGGGCGCGGACCCGGTGGCGCGCGCGCGCGCCGTCTTCGAGCGGCTCGGCATGGCCGCCACGGAGCGCCGGAACGGCGTGCTGATCTACGTGGCGGTGAAGGACCGCGCGTTCGCGGTGATCGGCGACGTGGGCATCCACGAGAAGGTGGGCGACGCGTTCTGGTCCGACGTGGCCGCCACGATGGGCGAGGCGTTCGCGCGCGGCGAGTTCGCGTCCGGACTGGCGGGGGCGATCGCGCGCGCCGGCGAGGCGCTGGCGGAGCACTACCCGCGCACGGAGACGCCGGACGTGGACGAACTGCCGGACGACATCAGCTTCGGGGAGGAGCCCCTCCCCTGACCGGCGCGCCCCGCGCCGCTTCGTGTAGAATCGCCGCCCATGCCCCTGACCCCCGGAACCCGCCTCGGCCCGTACGCCATCGAGTCCGCCCTGGGCGCGGGCGGCATGGGCGAGGTGTACCTGGCCGTCGACACGCGACTGGACCGGTCCGTGGCTCTCAAGATCCTGCCCGGGCACCTCTCGTCGGATCCGGACCGCCGCGCCCGCTTCGAGCGCGAGGCCCGCGTCATCTCCAACCTGAGCCACCCGAACATCTGCACGCTGTACGACGTCGGCCGGGAGGGCGGCGTCGACTTCCTCGTCATGGAGCACCTGGACGGCGAGACGCTCGCGGACCGGCTGGCGCGCGAGCGGATGCCCATCGGGCAGGTGCTGAAGGTCGGGGCGGAGATCGCGGCCGCGCTGGACAAGGCGCACCGCAGCGGGGTCGTGCACCGCGACCTGAAGCCCGGGAACGTGATGCTCACGAAGACCGGGGCGAAGCTCCTGGACTTCGGGCTGGCGAAGATCGCCGGGGATCCGGCGGAGAACACCATGGCCACGCTCACCGGCGTGCGGACCGCGGCGCAGACCGACAAGCCGCTCACGGAGCAGGGCACGATCCTCGGCACGTTCCAGTACATGGCGCCCGAGCAGCTGGAGGGCCGCGAGGCGGACGCGCGAACGGATCTCTTCGCGCTCGGCGCGCTCCTCTACGAGATGGTCACCGGGCGCAAGGCGTTCGAGGGGAAGAGCCAGGCCAGCCTCATCGGCGCCATCATGCACTCCGAGCCGCCGCCCATCTCCTCGCTCGATCCGCTGAACCCGCCCGCCCTGGACCGCCTCATCAAGGCGTGCCTGACGAAGGACCGCGAGGAGCGGATCCAGACCGCGCACGACGTGCTCCTGCAGCTGCGGTGGATCGCCGAGGGCGGATCGCAGGCCGGGGTGCCGGCGCCGGTGTCCCATCGCCGCCGCACGCGCGAGCGCACGGCGTGGGCCGTGTCCGCCGGGCTCGCGCTCGCCTGCGTGGCGCTCGCGGCGGCGCTCTTCCTGCGGCCGGCGCCGGAGCGGATGACGAAGCGGTTCCGGATCGCCGTTCCCGCGGGGGCCACGGCCGTCGACGGCGTCCAGATCTCGCCGGACGGACGGAATCTCGCGTTCGCCGCGGTGGACTCCACGGGCCGCGGCATGCTGTGGGTCCAGTCGCTCAGCGCGCTGGAGGCCGCTCCGCTGGCGGGCACGGAAGGCGCCGGACGACCCTGGTGGTCGCCGGACGGCCGGCACCTCGCGTACATCGCGCAGGGCAAGCTGCGGAAGATCGCCCTGGCCGGCGGACCGCCCCAGACGATCTGCGACGCGGGCAGCGGCTTCGACGGCACGTGGGGCAAGGACACCATGCTCTTCGACGGCGGTCCGAGCGATCCCATCCGTCGCGTCGCCGCGGGGGGAGGCGTGGCGGCCGAGGCGGTCACGCGCGACTCCCTCTCCGTGGGCTGGCCGTCGTTCCTGCCGGACGGGAGGCACTTCCTGTACCTCGTGATCGGCGGCGACAACGCGCTGATGCTGGGCTCGGTCGACGGATCGGCGGGCGTGCCGCTGGGCATCACCCGCACGTCGCGCGCCCAGTACGTGCCTCCCGGATACCTGTTGTTCGTGCGGGACCGCACGCTGCTGGCCCAGCCCTTCGACACCGCGAAGCGCAAGGTCCGCGGCGAGCCGGTGCCGGTCGCGGAGGACGTGTGGGCGGCGGGGAGCGGTCTCGCGGACTTCTCGGCCTCGAACGACGGCACGCTCGTGTACCGCACCGGCGGCGGCTACGTGTCCGAGGCGGTCTGGGTGGACCGCGATGGCCGGGATCTCGAGCGCGTCGCGGCGGCGTCCGCGTACGCGAACCCCTGCCTCGCCCCCGACGGAAGGCGCTTCGTCGTGCGGGACTCCGACGCCGAGTCCGGGGACGACGATCTCTGGACCGTCGATCCCGCCCGCGGCACGAAGACGCGGCTCACGTTCGGGATCCCCGGGGTCACGAGCGCCGTGTGGTCCGCGGACGGACAGGGCATCTACTACTCGTCGGAGGAGAAGGGCGGCGGCCAGGACGTGTTCCGCAAGGCGGCCAGCGGCGCGGGCGCGAGCGAGCTCGTGTACGCGTCGCCGGTGGACGACTACGTCTCCGATGTCTCGCGGGACGGGAAGTACCTCGCCGTCGTGACCTTCGGCAACGAGACCTTCGCCGACGTCGTGGCGGTGTCCCTGGAGGACGGGCGGGTGATCCCGGTCGCCGTCAGCCCGGCATGGGAGGGCCCGGCGCGTTTCTCCCCGGACGGGCGGTGGATCGCGTACGCATCGTCCGAGTCCGGGCGCGAGGAGGTCTACGTGCAGTCGTTCCGCGGACCGCCCGGGAAGTGGCAGATCTCGAATCAGGGCGGCGCGTCGCCGGCGTGGCGCGGCGACGGCGGCGAGATCTACTACCTGGGTCTCGACAGCCGGATCACCGCCGTGGAGGTCTCGGCCGCGGACTCCTTCACGGCGGGTGTGCCGAGGCCGCTCTTCGCCACGCGGCTCACCGAGGCCGGGTACTGGGGCTTCCTTCCCTCCGCGGACGGGAAGCGGTTCTTCCTCCTCCGTCCCGAGGCGAAGGAGTCCGTCTCCCCCACGATGATCCTCCTGGACTGGCCGGCGTCGCTGCGGTCGAGCTGAGCCCGCCGCGGGTCTGGTTCACGGGGCCGGCGGGCGCATGCGCGCCGGCCGCCGTGGCCGCGTCCACAGCGCCTCGGGCTGACGCGGGAGGTGGCAGGTCGCACCACGCGGTTCACCGCGCCAGCGGACCCTTGGGGGACTTCTCCTCCAGGCGGCCGAGCAGGCGAAGCAACCCGTCGAGGATGGTCAAGGGGTGCGGGGGGCAGCCCGGAATGTACAGATCGACCGGGAGAGCCGAGGCCGTCCCGTCGCGAACCTGCGGATGACCGACGAAGGGTCCCCCCGCGATCGCGCAGGCACCCACCGCGATGACGATCCTCGGATCGGGCACGGCGTCCCACGTCTTGCGCAACGCCAGCTCCATGTTCCGCGTCACGGGCCCCGTGATCAACAGCCCATCCGCGTGCCGGGGGGAGGCCACGAACTGGATGCCGAAGCGGCCGAGATCCCACCCGATGGTCCCGAGGACGTTGGTGTCGGCTTCGCACGCGTTGCAACCGCCCGCGCTCACCTGACGAAGCCGGAGGGACCGGCCGAAGAGCTTCAAGAGCTTCCCGTCGAGCGCGGCGGCCAGGCGGACCTCCTCCTCCCCGGTCCGACCCAGGAGGAGGTCGTCGCGGCCGCGCACGGCCATCCGGTGATCGCCCGTCTTCGTGATGGCGCCCTTCGGGCAGGCATCGACGCACGCGGAGCAGAACACGCAGCGTCCCAGGTCGAGCGAGACCGGCGAGTCCGACGCACGCGTGATGGCCCGGGTCGGGCACACGGGAACGCACGCCCGGCAGTCGTCCTCGCATTTGCCGGCATCCACCCGGAGCGCGCCGCCGTGGCGATCCGGGAGCGGCGGGGGCGGTCCGGCCGGATAGGCCATGGTCTCGCAGCCGCGGCGCAGCCGGTTCCCGAGCACGTCCAGGACGAAGGTGGGGCGATTCCTCTTCACAGGTCGAACCCGCAGTAGGAGAGGTTGAAGCTCTTGTTGCACAACGGGAAGTCCGAGATCGCCTGCCGGCGCAGCGCCATGGCCAGCCCGGTCCAGTTGTGGAAGGAAGGATCCACGATCTTGTACCGCAGGAACCGCCCGTCCGGGCCGGTGAGCGCCACGTGGCACACCTCCCCGCGCCACCCTTCCACGAGCGCCACCGCCAGCGCGTCCGGTGCGGCGCCGTCGACCACCGCGCGCACCTCGCCGTCCACGGGCTCGGCCAGCTGCTCCCGCAGGAACTCGCCGGACCGTTGCACTTCCAGCCAGCGCACGCGGGCCCGGGCGAACACGTCGCCGCTCGGGCACACGGCGACCGGCACCTGCGCGAACCGGTACCACCCGGCGGGGTGATCGTAGCGCACGTCGCGCACCACACCGCACGCGCGCGCGGCCGGCCCGACCAGCCCCAACTCCAACGCCTGTGCCGCGAAGACGGTTCCCACGCTCTCGAAGCGCGCGCGCACGGAAGCCGCCTCCCAGAGCCACGCGGTCGCCTGCTCCACCTCGCCCTGTGCCGCCTCCAGCCGGGCGCGCATGCGGGAGGCACGCGCGGGCTCGAGATCGTGGCCGCACCCCCCCGGCCGCACCAGTCCGCGCCCGAACCGGTTCCCGCACGCGTCGGCGGTGAGGTTCAGGTAGTCCCCGCGGATCTTCCCGCAGGCGGACGCGGTGGGAAGGAACGCCACGTCGCCCGCCAGCGCGCCGAGGTCCCCCGTGTGATTCGCCAGCCGCTCCAGTTCGAGCGCCACGGCGCGGATCCACTGCGCCTTCAGCGGCGCCTCGGTGCCGGCCAGCGCCTCCCGCACGGACGCGTACGCGGTCGCGTGCGCGATCGTCGTGTCGCCCGCCACCGTCTCCATCTGGATGGCGGTGGCGTCATGCGGGCCGCCGACCAGCGCCTCCTCGACGCCGCGATGCTGGAAGCCCAGCGCGATCTCCAGGTGGAGAACCTCCTCCCCGGCGCACTGGAACCGGAAGTGCCCGGGCTCGATGATCCCGGCGTGCACGGGACCGACCGCCACCTCGTGCACCTCCCGGCCCTCCACGCGGAAGAACGGGAGTACCGCCGGCCCGTCGCCGCGGTCGAGCCGGACCGGCTTGAGCCAGGGATGCCCCTCGGGGACGACGCGGCACTGCTCGTGGACCTCGCGCTCGAAGAGATGGGCCTGCGGGTGCCGCGCGGTCAGCGCCGGGTAGCCGCGATCGAAGGGCGCGCTGCGCCCCACGGCCAGCGTGCTGTCGGCGTCGAACGCGATCACCGCCACGAGGCGCACGGCGTTGCCCGCGCGCACGCCGAACCACGCGCACAACCGCGCGCCGCGGTCCAGCTCCGCCGCCGTCGCATCGACGAACTCCGCCACCGGCCACTCGGGCACCTGCGACCAGGGCCGGGCGGAGGCGTTGGCCAGCAGGGCGAACGGCGTGGACGCGCTCATGGCACCGGGAAGAGATGGAGGACGGCGGAGCACCACGCCTCGTCCAGGATGGACGGCGGGGCCAGGCCGAGCCACAGAGAGAGTCCCAGGAGCACCAGCGGCGGCAGGATCACGCCCGCGGTCTCGGGGAACCGCTGCCCGGCCTTCCGCGACGCGGTGCGCGGTCTCCCGTCCACGACGGCGAACACCACGCGCGTGAGACCGAAGAAGGCCAGCAACAGGCATCCGAGGAACGCCGCGGCGGCGGACCCCTGCCCGGACTCCAGCGCCGCCCGAACCACGCGCAGCTCGCTGAAGAACGGTCCGAACGGCGGGCAGGCGGTGATGGCGAACATCCCCGTGACGAGCATCGCGGCCGAGCGCGGGGTCAGCGACGCCATGCCGCCGACCTCGTCGATCGCGCGCGCGCCCGCCGCGCGCCGGATGTTCCCCGCGCTCAGGAACAGCGCTCCCTTGGTCAGGCTGTTGTTCCAGACATGGAACAGGGCGGCCCACGCCCCGGCGCCGCCGAGGGCCGCGCCGACGCTCAGGATCCCCATGTGCTCCACGCTCGAGTACGCCAGCATGCGCTTGAAATCCCGCGTGCCGAGAAGGAACAGCGCCGCGACCAGCATCGAGAACAACCCGATGGCGAGGAGCGTCCGGTCGGCGATCGCCCCCTGCCCGGCGGCGCTGACCACGGCCCGGATGCGCAGGAGCGCGGTGAACGCCACCGTGGTCACGCCGCCCGCGAGCATGGCGCCCACGATGGCCGGCGCCTCGCCGTAGGCGTCGGGCTTCCAGGTGTGCATGGGCGCCAGTCCCATCTTCGTGCCGTACCCGACGAGAAGGAGCACCCAGGCCGTGAGCACCCAGGGTCGCGACAGGTCCGCTCCCTGCTGCATGAGCGCGGCGAACGTCAGGTCGCCCCCGCCGCCGCCGTGCAGGGAGGCGTAGCCGAGGCAGAACGATCCCAGGAGCGACAGCGCGATCCCGGTGCCGCCGACCAGCAGGTACTTCCACGTCGCCTCGAAGGCGCGGGCCGTGCCGTTGAAGTGCAGGAGCGGCACGGCGGCCAACGTCACGCCTTCCGTCGCGATCCACAGGAGCCCGAGGTGCCGCGCCTGGTGGCCCGCGCTCAGGAGCCCGAGCACGGCGAGCATCGAGGCGACGAAGACGCGATTGGGCTGCTCCGTCCGCACGCGGAGGTACGAGACGCCGTACGCGGCGCAGACGAGGAACAGCAGGGACACCGCGGGCAGCACCGCCCGGGCCAGCGGATCGAACCCGAGCCACTCGCCGGGGGCAACGACGGGCGGGCTCCACAGGAGCCGGAACGACAGGACGGCGTGGATGAGGCCCACGAACGGCAACAGCCAGGGGCGACTCCGCTCCCCCGGCCACAGGGCCGCCGCGACCGCGCCCGCCAGGGGCACGCCGATCAGGAGGTGACCGCTCATTCGCGCAACGCCGTGAGCTTGCGGGTGTCCAGGGAATCGAAGGCGCGCTGGATCCGGTCGACGATGATCCCGAGGACGAACACGCCGACGGTGACGTCCAGCAGGATCCCCGCCTCCACGAGCAGCGGCGTGTTCCGGATCAGCAGCAGTCCGAAGAGGTAGATCCCGTTCTCGAGGATCAGGAAGCCGCACACCTGGGAGATGGCCTTCACCCGGCCGATCAGGAGCACGAACCCGGTGAAGACCGACGCGAGCGACGCGGGAACGAGCAGGGAACCCGTGTGCTCCGGAAGGAGCGGCAGCGCCCCGGCCAGCGCCACGGCCGCGATCGTCCCGCCGGCCCCGAGCAGGAGCGACGGCACGAACCCGATGTAGGGCTCCACCTCCCGGTCGATGTTCGCGGTCCGCATCGCCCGACGCAGAAGACCCGGGATGATCAGGCCCTTCCCGGCCACCGTGGCCACCGCCACCAGGGACGTGCTCCAGTGCGGGGCGTGGTGCTCCAGCAGGAGCGGCATCACCCCCAGCGCCACCCCCTGCAGGGACACCGTGCGGATGAGGGACGGGAGCCTCCCGCTGCCGAGCGCCAGCAGGTTCAACCCCATCACCAGTCCGATCAGGAGGTTCAGGGCCTCGTTCACGCCACGTCCCCCTTCCAGGCCAGCAGCAGCGCGAAGAGGCTGAACAGGAACGCCGCGGTGAGCAGCATCGGCACGCGCCGGAACGCGAAGCGGGCGAGCAGGGACTCGACCAGGCCCACGCCCACGACCACCGCGAGGACCCCCGCCGCCAGCACGCCGGCCGCCGCCGCCGGCGCCAGCGCGCTCATCGGCAGAACCGCCTGCGTCAGCAGCAGCGCGAACAGCAGCAGCTTCACGGAGGCCCCGTGCAGGATCGCCGCGAGCGGCGGCCCGCTGTGGTCCAGCACCATGACCTCGTGGATCATGGTCAGCTCCAGGTGCGTGTTCGGATCGTCGAACGGCACCCGGCAGTTCTCGGCGAGCAGCACGGTGAACAGCCCCGCTCCCAGCAGCACCGCGCCGGCACCCGCCGCCGGCGCCAGCATGTGGCCGAGCGAGACGCTTCCGGTGCGGACCGACAGGGACAGCACGGCCGCGATGATCGCCGCCTCCGCGAGCACCGCGAAGCTGACCTCGCGCGCCGCGCCCATGCCCTCGAAGGCCGATCCCGTCTCCAGGGCGGCCCATGCGGTCGCGAAGCGGGCCAGCGCCAGGAGATAGATCAGGAGCAGCACGTCGCCGCGGAACCCCACCGCGGCCCCCGCGGGGCCCAGCGGCACCAGCATCGCCGCGCCCAGGAGCGCCACCCACGCCACCGCCGGTCCCGCCACGAACCCGGGCGACGCGAGCGTGCTGATCACCACGCCCTTCCGCCACAGCCGCGCGAGATCGTAGTAGAGCTGCAGCAGCGGAGGACCGCGGCGACCCGCCACCCACGCCTTCACCCGGTTGATGATCCCGGGGAGGAGCGGCGCCACCAGGACCCAGACGGCCACGCGCGCGACCAGCTCGAGCACCGTGGTCATCGCGGCACCCCGAGGAAGACGTACGCCGCGAGGGCCGCGAGGCCGGCCACGATGTACAGGATGTAGGACGGCAACCGCCCGTGCTGCAGCAGTCGCAAACGGCCCTGCAGCTGCAGGATCCCGCCCGTCGCCGGCTCGAGCAGCCGGACCATCACCACATCCGGAACCCGTTCGATCCGATGGGCGGGATCCGGGAACGGACCGCGCGGGCGGCGTTCGGTGCGGCCGGCGGCCAGCACCGG